>CAZDRG010000009.1:0-23667 GCA_964508015.1 uncultured Bdellovibrionales bacterium | reverse complement strand
GAGACTGTTGCTATTGACATTTTTCCTATTTTTTGCTAATATATTAAGTTAATCCGTGCCAAAAACATTACGCTTTTTGCTTATGACATTTTCATCACTTTTGACTTTACTCCGACACAAACTCGGCATCCTCTTCTTGGGTGGGGTGCTTTGCGCCGCAGTTGCTTTTGGAGCGCTCATTTCAGTGCAGCCTCCTTACTCTTCGAGTATGGATTTTTTGCTCGTGCAAGGAAATACGAGCGGTCAAGATTTCTATACCGCCTTCAAGTCTTCCGAGTATCTTGGTAAAGTATTGACGCAAGCAATGTATAGCGAGCGTTTCATCACTGAAGTGATAGCGACGGGCAAGATGAATGAGCGTTTTTTACCCATTAATAAGAAAGATCGCTTAGATGAGTGGGCGAAACTTTTGACTGTGCGCAATAATCTTGAGCTCGGAATTATGAGTGTTTCAGTAAAAGGAAAAAGTGATCGAGATACCGCTCGCATTATGGAAGGAGTCGCTACTGTACTCACAGAGAAAAACGCACTCTTCCGATCTGGCGATGAGAAAAGTGTTGAAATCCGTGTGCTCTCTGGACCAATTCTCGAAATGCAACCAGCATTCAAGAAATTGATGGCCGTTGTAATTGGAGGATTTTTTTCGGGAATCTTTCTTGCAAGTTTCTTCGTGATCGTTCGGGGTTCGAAATCTCATTTGTAAACGTTCGGTTTTTATTTTCCTGTTAAGGACGAGGGAACAAAGCAAGGCTTTAGGCTCTCGCCTTAGGAGGGAAAGAAGCTCCTTGACAATTTTTAGACTAAAAAGGAGGTCATGTCATGACCGCAATTCGTTCGTTTCTGATGTGCCTCGCATTCGCCCTCACAGGCTGTGCAGGACTGCGTACCGATGCCGGATTTACCGTTCGACAACCGGACACACTCAAGACCGCTGAACCGTGGCACGGAATTGCTGTGCCGGGCGATATCAGTCAAGAGGAGTATTTCATCGGTTATGTACCCATGACTGGAACGATGCCGACAAGCATCGCGTTGGATTTACGAGATCCGTGTCGAGAGTATCGATACGACGCTCGGCGCAATACCGAGTGGTGCACGAAGTCCGAGGAAGGCGAGACTTGCCCGGTTCTTAAGGAACTGGGTCGGGTTGTGTCTCGAGCCATTGTGTACGATGATACGGGGCAGTTCGAAAGAGTCTTGCCAGCGATTATCAACCCGAGTTACGACAGTTTCTCCATCCTTATCCCATTCTCTCTCGTAGAGCAGGTGAGGGGAAGATTTGTCGGGGTTGTTGACTCCGAGGGTGATGTTCTTGTCACTTCAAGAGGAAAAATTGCTGATATCTCGGAACTTCAGGATCTCGGGCGTGTATCACCTAGCCTTTTTGAAGGGTCGAGACTCTCGCTTGTGTATCCAGTCTCTCGTGGCGATGTCGCCGGAAAGAAGGTCTTGGACGAAATAGCCAGACTTTTTCCGTTGAGAAGGACGGTGTACGGGAAACTGTATTCCGTCGCTGCTGAAAATGAGGCAGAGTGGCTGAAGGTTT
The DNA here is from genome assembly GCA_964508015.1 of uncultured Bdellovibrionales bacterium. Lineage (GTDB taxonomy): Bacteria > Patescibacteriota > Minisyncoccia > Moranbacterales > UBA1568 > JAGOSP01. The sequence goes on along the minus strand of CAZDRG010000009.1, from coordinate 22,121 downwards.
TGGCCATGACTTCGGATGGAAATCCAACAGAGCGGCTTGTCACCAGCGGAAGGCTGGCGATAGGAACGTCCGGTATAACGCCGGTCGGTGTTGCGATACAATTAGCGCGAAATGCGTGGGTGGCAGCGAAGAGTTGTCGCCAGTTGGTGGGAAAGTGAGGTGAAAAAATGAAAGGCCCGTATATTTTTTTTGCGGGTCATCTCACAAGGAGCCCGCTTTTCCATGGAGGAACAAATGAAGAAATGGATCATGATCCTCATGTTGGTACTCTTTGGGGTATCAGTCGCAGAGGCTGCTTCGTGCACGGCAGAAGAAAAGGTGCACACAGTGAAGAGTGGCGAAAGCCTCTCGTCCATCGTCGGTATCCGCGGGGTAGCGCAGGTTGCAAAGCGGAACAGAATCGCAAATCCGAATCGGATTGTGGTGGGTCAAAAACTCTGTCTCGCGCAAGCGGCAGAGGGCCAACTCACTGCTACCGGTCGGCAAATTGCGAGGCCAGATGTATGCGGGCCGACGGATTTTTGCTGGATGAAAGAAGGCGGAAAGCCTTACAAGCCCCACCGCAATCCAGTGAAAGATGACGTCGTGATGGAAAGGCACGGCTTAACGAAGCGTCAATCACTCGAACTCCGGGTATTAATGGCTCAAGGGAAGTGCCTGGATGTTCCCATCAGTCGTGGTTCACGCTACGAATGGATGGTGTTCGGCAATGGTGAGACGAAGCAAAACGTCGTGGCGGCTTTTACGAGCCAAGACGGTGCCAAGCGTTGCACGCTTTCAGACGGTACGGTTTTAGATGTGCCGAAGAAGTGTGACAATATCGCCAAACCAGTACCGCCACAGTCACGTCCTATAGCACTGGCAGCAGCGCCGGCGATCATTCAACCGGTTGTGTCTCGACTTCCGACTCCCGCCGAGTGCAAGGCGCACTATGACGCGGTGGTGGGGTTCGAACATGAACCATCGCCCAAGACTACAAGTGTTTTCGGATCGTGGGGGGCATACTGCCTCACTCGTGGTAAAGACTATTGGTCAGGTCCTGGTGTTCGTGGGCTTCATACAGCTGGTATTGGCGAAGTATTGCCAAGCGGCCAATGGAAGTCCGAATTTGGTATCGTCGGTCCGGCTTACAAATGGATATTCGATTCCGGATGGGACACAAGTATCGGCTTGCCGATGATCGGATACCTCCATGAGCAATTCCGTAACCGAGAGGGCTACAAAAGCGAACGGGACTTTCTCCTGTACGGCGTGACCGCTGACGCGAATTTCTATCAGCGAGAACTCCGGGGGGAAAAATTCATGAACAAACTCCAGTTATCAGCAACGCTTGTGGCCCCATTTCAACGGGATGCACAGCACTGGTGGCAGGGGAAAGAGATTGAATCACCCGAAGCTGACGACCGACTGAGTTTCATTTTGTCGGCAGGTGCCCGTGGGTGGTGGACGAAGAACATCTACTCCCAGGTAGGAATCTACCATGCACCGCCGGTATCCAGTTCTATGAGCATTCGGCCAATCGGCTTTGCGGACGACAGCCAGACGATCGGTTGTCATGCTGGTTGGGACATCGGACTCATGGCTCACAACCATGACGCAGTATTTGCAGTCGGATGTTGGGTGGACCTTGTCGGTCTGCCACGCATGTTCAGAAAAGATTCGCGTATTGCAGCAAGCGGTCAGGTGGCCATCGAGTCACCAAACGGCGATATTGACGTGCCGCTTGACGAAGAAACAGGAGACCAGGTTGCTGAAGCTGGCAACGAGTCACCACAACAGATTGACGTGTCGCTTGAAGAATAACTACTGAATTTTCTGGAAATCCTAGGCTGATAAAAAGTGTGGACTTGATCCGCACGCTGCTCGCCCTCACTGCAAAGTGTACGCGAGTCATCGGGGACGATAAAGAAATGAAGTACGAAGGACGCAAGTGGCAACCATTTTGGGGCAGGAAACAACCGTTTCCTGCCCCTTGACTTTTTATAAGAAATTTGCTAAAATGTACTTTCCGAATGGATTCGTGGGGACTGTCGTCTCTTCGGGCACCGGAAATCGCAGCGCAACTTTACAACCGACCCATCTGGGTCATCGATACAAGGAGTAGCAAAATGAAAGAAAGTGAAAGCAACACCATCGAGTGGCGTTGTATCTTCGCGTCATTTTTTTTGGGGTTTCTCTTCCTCGTCGGCCTCGCTGGAACGGCGAAGGCGCAATTCAGCACCGACTTGGTGTCTGGTGCGGCGGGTGGCGGCGCAACCATGCTGACGGTCACATCGACCGGCGGCGGGACTGCGACCCTCAATGTCACCAACGCCAATGTGGTCTTTCTCGGCAACGTGCCCGCCGGTTTGGCGGTGCAGTTCACTGGTCCGGATGACTCCGGCCAGGGTACGGCGCAAGTCGTCGCCGCCAAAGGCTCCTTCTTTGAAGGAGCGAAATACTGCTTCACCGGCGTTGGAGCTGACTGGGGCAAGATGGCCTGTGGTTCACTCGTTGACGGCAAGGCCGAGGTCAAGATCTCGATCGGCAAGGCTCCGGCGACGACGCAGCAATTTGCGCTGGTCCCACTGATCGTCGGCAACGATGGTCAGCGCCTCGGCGGTGGTTGGGCGGCTCATGCGGAAAACGTCAGGTCGTTCGCGGCTTGCCCAGCGACCAAGGGCCGTGATGTCGTTACGGTCCTTACCATCGAAGGTGGGACCGGCGTCATCCGGCTGGCCACTCAAGAAGAGCAGGCGGTCTACGCTGTCAACAAGTACCCGAAGCTCTGCGCTCGCTGAACGCAGGCTGAAGGTCGCGGGATTTCAAATCATTCAAACCGAGGAGGGTAGCATCCCTCTTGGCTGGATGAATTTGGAGTCCCGCTTTTTTTTGTTTCAATACGTGAAATCAAGTGATTTTCTTGAGAAGCGCAGCTTCTCTTCCGAGGACAGCACCGAGCAGCGCAAAGAAAAGCCACTGCACCGGTGTATTTTTAAAGACATTATCCGTGAGAGCGGATATTTCGAGAATGATAAAAAGTAAAAACAGAAACCAGAAGAGATTCCTCAGAATTGGATCAGGAGTCATCTTCGCATGGCGTACCAGAATCCATCCAATTGAGCTGAGAAAAACAATAAATACAGTGAGTCCGACCAGTCCGCCATCAATGAAAAATTTCACAAAATCATTGTGTGCTTCATTGGAACCAAGCTTGATACCGCGTAAGTTTTCGGAAACGAGCGGAAAGGTATCAAGACCGGTTCCGACCACAACACGTTGGTCAGCAAAGGCTTGAGTGGTGACGTCTTTCCAGAGATTTTTACGCCAGAGAAGTGAGCTATCTGGGTCACTCGCAAAGCTACTGAGTACGCGTGATTGAAAAGTATCAGAAACACTAAAGAGAAGTATCGGAATAAAAATGAGCGGGATGAGCGCGAGACGATACCGAAAAATACCGACAGCAAAAAAGAAAAGAAAGAGCGCCACCCAGGCAACGCGCGAAAAAGTAAGGAGGAGTGTAATGCCAACAACGCCGAGAAGGAGAAGCGCGAACAATCTTTCTTTTTTTGAAAGAGCAAGAAAGAGAAGAAAGGAGAAGGTACAAACAGTGATAACAAAGAGGTAGAGAGAAAAAACATTTGGGTGACTGAAGGTTCCGAAGATGCGGGGCGTATCGACATTCGGGTCAACAAGACCAATACGGAGGAAAAATTGTCCAATACCGAAGAGGATTGGAAGTAGGCTTGAGAGGAACAAAACGAAAAAAAGTCGTCTGATATTGCGAGTATTTTTGACGGCGAAAAAGGCAAGAAAGGCAACTGAAAAGAGATCGAAAATGCGAACGAGTTCTTGGAGAGAAGTTATGGGAGAAATCGAATAGAACATCGTGAAAGCTCCCCAAGAAAGGAGAAATACAAAAGGAAAGAAGAGTGGGAAATTCAGAAGTAAATTTCGATATCTAATGGAGATAATGATGCCGAGGAACGCTATGCCAATTCCAAAAATCTGCGAAAGTGACAACACGGTATTATTTAGAGTGAGCGAATAAAACGATGCTGTATAGTCGAGTGTCATGCGCACCACGATTAAAACGCCAAGGAGCAGGAATGGTTCATTAAAGAGGAGTACGGTCGCAGCAATGGCAAGTGTCGCGAACAGAGGAAGCATCGGGCTCCACGAAAAAACGAGAGCCAAAGTCAATCCGAGAGAGAAAAAAGCACCGAGAAACATCCAAAAGGCTGAGCGAGAGATGTCACAGAAGGGAGTACGAGTTGTTTCTGATTTCAGGATTTGTTCCATACGAGTGTGAAAGTCATGGTAAAACCAAAAAAGCGATTGCGGATGAGTCTGAAATCATGAATACCAACTTCTGCGCAGAGCGAGTGGAGTTCGCTTTCAGAGAGACAATTCATATAGCCTCCTGCTGCCCAAGATTTTCCAATCCAGATAAGAAAGCGATCGAATATTTTTTTTGGCAGCAAAATATGGAGGAGGGGAACACGAGTATGGAGTTCGATAGGGAAGTAGCGATTCGGAGTGGTGAGGTAGCCACGCTTGGCAACTCGATACATTTCTTGGAGAAAGCGAATTTGCGCTTGGTGGTCTCCGACATGCTCGATGACGGCATTTGAGTAGGCAATATCAAAGGCATTCACGTGAAAAGGGAGTTGCTGGTCGGCAATTATTTTCTGATAGGTGACCCGTGGGTATCGTTTTGAAAACGCGGCGCCGTCTTCTAGGCCGACAGCTGTGATGCATTCTGGAGATACGAAGTGTTTCTCAAGATAATTATCGCTCTCTGAATACTCTTCCGTATTCACGCCAATATCCAAAATCGATTCTCCGAGTTGCGGATGAAGCAATTCAAGAAATTGTCGGAACTTCCGCTTCCGTGATTGAGAGGAAACAGCAGTCGCGAGTGTTTCAATAAGTCGTATCATAAGCATTGTGAAAATCAGGACTTTTTGTTAGAATGCCATGAGAAATATTAAAAGTCAATGAAAATCCTTCTCATCAACAAATATCATTTTCTCAAAGGCGGGGCCGAACGTGCCTATTTTGACATGGCACGTATTCTCAAGGAGCATGGACACGAAGTAGCATTTTTTTCGATGCAACATCCAAACAATGAGCCTACCTATTGGGAAAAGTATTTTGTTGAATCGGTAGACTATATCACGGACAATCTTTCATTATTTCAAAAACTCCGAATGGCAGCTCGTATCATCTGGAATCAGGAGGCGAATCAAAAACTTGGACTTTTGCTTCAGGAGTTTCATCCTGATATTGCGCATGCACATAATATCTACCATCAGCTCTCACCCTCCATTCTCTGGACACTCAAAAAACAGGGAGTACCTATTATCATGACCTTGCATGATTATAAAATTATTTCTCCGAATTACAGTCTGTTTGTTCGGGGAAATATTTGGGAACATACTTCTGGAACACGCTGTTTGATCGACCGTTGTGTAAAAGATTCCTATGCAAAGAGTCTGGTTTGCGCTCTTGAACAGTGGATACACCGATTTATCGGCAGCTACGCACTTGTGAATCTGTTTATTTCCCCGAGCCAGTTTCTGAAGGAAAAGTTTCTCGCGAACGGATTTGGCAGTCAGATAGAACATGTGCCAAATTGTCTCCAAGAAAAGACAACGTTACCTGAAATACAGAAACGGAATCATCATTTTTTGTTCTTCGGACGGCTCTCTCCTGAGAAAGCAGTCGACGTGTTAATACGTGCATTCGCTCTTCTTCCCGAAGAGATGACTCTTGATCTTGTGGGAGACGGACCCGATCGGGCGCAACTCGAAGCGCTCACCGTATCACTCGGATTGACAGAGCGGGTACACTTTCTCGGTGCGCGATTCGGAAAAGAGCTTGAACAATTAAAACAAGAAGCCTTTGCTATTCTCATCCCCTCGGTTTGGTATGAAAACTTCCCTTATGTCATTATTGAAAGCCTTCAATCTGGATGTCTCCTCATCGCAGCAAATATTGGTGGTATTCCGGAACGTATTCGAGATACACACAATGGGTTTCTTTTCGGAGCAGGAAATGTTGAAAGTCTGATTGCTGTTATCCAGAAGCTTCACCGGTATAATCTTGAAACGATACGAAAAAATGCCCGAGAGAGTGTTGACGACCTTTCTCCAGAAATTTTTTATTCTCGACTTATTGGCTTATATAAGAGATTTATTCCTTGATTCTGATACGGGCATCAAGCGTTCGAAAGTCTGAGCCATTTTGAAAGGCGAGCAGGGGATTAATATCGAGTTCGACAATTTCTGGAAAATCTATCGCAACACGCGCGAGTCGACCAAGCGCATCGACAAGTGCGAGTTGGTCAAGACCAGCTTGCCCGCGAGCTCCTCCAATAAGCGGGTAGCTTTTCAATTCTCGAAGCATCATTTGAGCATCTTCACGTGTCAGTACTTCAGCGAAACGAAAACTGACATCTTTAAACACCTCCACAAAAATACCACCGAAACCAATCATGACGAGTGTTCCTAGACCTGGTTCCTTTTTCAGGCCGAGAATAAATTCACGCCCTCCCGGATGTGCCATTTCCACGACCAATGCGCCTTCGAGTTTTGCTGTCGGGGCGTGCTCAGCAACCGTTGTGAGGAGAGTATCATACGCAAAGTCAGCCTGATCGGGATCGATATTCAGGAGTACGCCCCCCATATCAGACTTGTGAGTGATTTCAGGGGAAATAATTTTGAGAGCCACTGTTTTGTTGAGTTTTCGAGCGGCCGCCAGAGCTTCTTCTCGAGAGGAAACCACTTGATTGGAAAGAAATCGAAAACCATAAGCGGAAAGAAATGCGATGCAATTTTCTTCAGATAATTGGAGACGACCTTGCTCTCTCGAATGATTCAGAATAGATCTGGCTTTTTCAATATCGATATCAGCGAAATCAAATGGGGTCGTCTCGATATTCTCTCGAAGTCGAGCCACAGAGGAGAGTTGCCCCAGTGTACGTGCAGATGACTCCGGAGAATGCAGTACCGCTACCTGATGATGCACGAGGAACTCTCGAGCAGTCACCAAAGCCTCTCCGCCAGAGAGCGAAACGACGATGGGGGTATCGGGAAATTTTTCATGCGCGCTGGCGATAGCCTCAGCGGTTTTGAGCGCCTCAGTCATAGCTTGAGGTGTGATAATTACGACAAGCATGTCGACATTCTGATCAGCAAGCAGTGTCATGAGAGCGCGTTCATAGCGATCCGCCTGAGCATCACCCAAGACATCAACGGGATTGTGGCTATTCGCCGCGGGCGGTAGAAATGACTGGAGTGTTTCAATAGTCTCTGGCATCAGCACTGCTAATTCAAGCCCGTGTTCTATACAGGCATCTGTTGCCATAACGCCGAGTCCACCTGCATTGGTGAGGAGGGCAACCCGCTTACCCAGAGGCAGGGGATTTTTGGAAAAAACCTCTAGAGCTTCAGTGAGTGACTCAAGACCTTCAACACGCATGATACCGGCCTGTTTGAAAAGCGCTGTATAGGCGGCATCACTGCCAGCGAGCGCCCCCGTATGTGACGACGAAGCCGCTGTTCCTGCTGCTGTCTTTCCGGATTTGAGAGCAATGACTGGTTTAGGTGATGCGCGCTTCAGGAGTGAGCGACCAGTCTCGATAATGCCTTTTGCATCACTCAAATCTTCGGAATAAAAACTAATTACCTGAGTCTCATCATCAAGCGCAAAAAATTTGAGTAAATCATTTTCTTTAATCTGCGCTTTATTGCCAGTACTCACACAAGCGCGGTATCCAAGCGTATCACCGCTCATATCCAGAAGTGCCGTGAGAAGCGCTCCGCTTTGAGAGAAGAAAGCAATCGAACCAGCAAGCGGGAGTGACTTGGCAAAAGAAGCATTCAGGTGTTCGTGTGGCGCAAGGAAACCAAGGCAATTGGGACCAAGGAGAGTAATCGAATATTCTGTAGCGATACGAACAACTTCATCTTCAAGAGTTTTGCCAGATGTGCCAGTTTCCTTAAAACCAGCAGAGATAATAACCGCGGCGGGTATGTGTTTCTCCCCACATTCTTTGAGTACGGTCGAGACTAAAGCAGCAGGCACAGCAATGATAGCCAAATCGATGTTGCCTTCTAGAGACAACACTGATGGAAAACAGGGCTTGCCAAACAACTCAGTCGCTTTTGGGTTGACTGGGTAGCTCTGCCCTCCAAATTGTTCAATGATATTTTTGGCGAGACTCCAACCAACACTGCCTTCCTGCGTAGAGGCTCCGATGATAGCAATAGACCGTGGATGCAAGAGAGTGGAAAGCTGCATAAGCGCATTTCTTAGAAAATAAGGCGATTCATCTCTTCTTATTGTACGCGAAGAATCCGCTCTTGACAAAGAATTCATTATTTGCTAATATATGCTGTTTAAGTTAATGAAATTATTGTTTATGCAATTTTCGAATTTCGGCGCAAACAAGGGTATTTATTTAGGAGCAACGCTTGCGATGCTCGTCGTTTTACCTTTTATGGCATTCGGTGGTAGCAAGGTCATTCATGTCAATGGAGACGCTTCTGGCATGGAAGATGGTTCAAAATCACATCCATTCAAGACTTTGACTGCAGCATTGAAGAATGCCAAAGAAGGAGATGAATTGGAAGTCGAGCAAGGAACCTACAAGGAAAATATTACTTTGCCGAAGGAAGTCTGGGTGTATGGCGCAGGTGGTGACCGCAAAGATATCGTGATCGAGGCAAAGAGCGACGATAAACCAACGGTTGAAATGAAGCACGGGAGCAAGCTCTCCGATGTGACCGTTAAGGGTGGCCGTCATGGAGTCCGCGTACTCGAAGATAGCAAGGCAAATATCTATGATGTCCGCATAACCAAAAGCAATCGTGATGGTATTCATATCGATTCGGCTGAAGTCTCCAAGAAAAGACGTGTTCTGCTTGATGAAGTAGAAGTGGATAAGAGTGACCGGGCCGGTATCTATTCCGAGAAGCGCTCCCTCGTCATCATTCAGTCAAATATCCATGATAATGCGGGCGATGGGATTGACCTTGCCGCAGGAACGCATGCTTGGCTTGAAAAAAGTGACTTCAACGATAACCGAGGAAGTGGCGCCAAACTGGTACTGGATGGATCGGAAGTTTGGTCAAAAAATAATGACTTCAAAAAGAATAGCCGCGAAGGTATCGAGGTCAGCTCATTCGGTGGGCAGGGGACTATCGAATTTAAGAAAGCAGAAATCTCAGGAAATGGCCGTTACGGGGTAGCACGTCTCGGAAAAACTACTCAGGGTATGCGTATGTTTGGTAACCTCAGCTTTGGAATCGGTATCAACGGAAGCGCATTTGCTGGAAATACACTCGGAAATATCTCCCCTGTTATTTCAGTGAAATAAAAACAAAAGAATCTCGTTGACTATTTAACGTTATCTTTTGTTAAAGGGGGAAGATTATGAAAATTGCTTTCATCGGACAAAAAGGTATACCGGCTCGATCTGGTGGGGTTGAAAAACATGTCGAACGACTAGCAGTTTCTATTGCCGAAATGGGTCATGAGGTAACTGTTTATGCGCGAGCGCACTATGTCGGAAACACCGATAGTGAATTTTGCGGTGTCTCTCTCGTGTTTCTTCCGACTATTCGAACGAAACACCTCGATGCACTTTCGCATACATGCATAGCAACTCTGCACGCACTGTTTCAGGGCTACGACGTATTGCATTTCCACTCGATTGGACCGAGCATCTTTGCCATTTTGCCTCGTCTCTTGCGTCCAGATATACATGTGGTCTCAACCTTTCACAGTCGTGATTACTTTCATCAGAAATGGAATTGGTTTGCCAAATGTTGCTTGCGTCTAGCTGAATGGCTGACTTGCACTATTCCCGAAAGAACCATCGTTATTTCGAAAACACTTTTGGAGTATGCCGAAAAAACCTACCAAAAAACCTTTGTCCTGATTCCGAACGGAGCCGATGTTCATATTTCGGACCGAACGGATTTCCTCAAGGAATTAGGCCTCAAAAATGGGCGTTATCTGTTGTCCGTTTCACGGCTGGTGCGTCACAAGGGGATACACTATCTCATCAAAGCGTTTCAGGCACTCAAGGAAACGTCCGAATTACCAAGCAGTGGATGGAAACTCGTGATTGTCGGAACACACGCTGAAACAAAAGAATACATGGAGTATCTTCACTTTTTGGCCGCGGGTGATAGTGATATTATTTTCACCGGAGAGCGTTCGGGTGAAGAACTGGCGCAAATATACTCACACGCGGGAATATTCGTGCAGCCTTCAGAAGATGAAGGATTGTCCCTTGCTCTCCTCGAGGCGCTCGGGCATGGTCTGCCATGCGTGGTCAGTGATATTTCCGCTAATCTCGAAGCTATTGCGGATTGTGGTATTCATTTTGAATCAAAAAGCATCCTCGATCTGAAACAAAAGATTTCTTCACTTATCAATCGTCCGGATACAATGAAAATACTCGCCACACTCGCTCAAAAGCGGGCGCAATCAGAATATGACTGGCAGGCAATCGCTAAACGAACAGTTTCAGTCTACGAAGATCTCATGATTACAAAACCGAACCTCAGGAAAGTATCATTTGGCCTGAAGAATAAATAAGCTATGTTTCCACCACTCAATAAAACACTCTTCTCAGTACTGGCTCTGTTCTTCGTTGGAACGGCAGCTTTTACATTGCTTGATACTTTTCGGGGTTATCGTGCCGAAGTGACTGTGTTGGTACTTCCACTCAGTACGAGCCAAACACCAGCCGAACAGATGGTCGAAAATATCGCGCTCCTTCCAACGACAGTGTCATTTTTTGACGCAATGCTTGCGAGTGATAAGAATCTCACGGAATTTTCGGCGCTTGATGAGCAGTCCGTCAATACTCGCTCTCTGCAATGGAAAAATATGCTTACCGTAAAAAGACAGGGCGGTAGCGGTATGGTCACCTATATGATTCGAGCAGAGAATCAAGAAGAGGCAACCCGCTTCGCTCGTCAGATCTCTCAGGTGTTGTTTCAGAAAGTCGGCACTTACTACGATATTCGATCGGATGTTTCGTTGCGACTCATTGAGGGTCCGCTCGTCCGATCATCACTGACGTCTCCTATCGCTTGGATATTTTCTAGTCTTGGGATTGGAGTTGCGCTGGCAGTTGGTATAATGCTTCTCGGAAATCTTCTCCGATTGATGATGAATATTCCACAGCGCAAAACTGTATCAACCAATGAAAATATCACTCCTCTTTCTCGGCCAATCGAAAACGCACTTCCTTCTATTCATCCAGATATCTTTGTTCCAAAGAAACCAACGGTCTTTTTCAGTGAAGAAGGTGAGGCGCGTGCTCGTGAAGAAAAGCGAGAGTATAACCCGCATCTTATCACACCACACACGAAGCCAGCATCCGCGCCCGCGAAAGAGCCAGCACTGACTACTACTGTCACTCTCAAAGCGGAACCACCAATCTCGCTGCCTACGAAAGAACTTCCAAAAATAGTCGTGTCGCCACAGCCACAGCCAACCCCAGCACTCATCTCGAAAGCAGAGGCTCCATCTAACCTTCCATTTATTGATGAGGCTACCTTTCTGGCACAGTTTTCTTCGGCCACCACATCCGAACCAGTGACTAACCAAGCTATGCCAAAAACGGAAACTTTTGAACAAATATGCGCAGAACCAGACGCAACTACAGCGCCAGCTCTTCCAGAAGAACCAACCATGGAGGACTATCGTCGACGTTTAAATGAACTCTTGAAGGAAGGCAAATAATCATCGTATCAAGCAATCGCTTATGACTCGCCTCTCACATTTTCAGTACTGGACTCGATTCGCTCTTCTGGCGAGTGTGTTTCTGGTTGGATGGTTTGTCTTCTGGGAAGTAAAGAATCAAGGGTGGCTCCGGTTAGCAGATTTTTCTAGTGTGTTACCGGTTTCTCAAGAACGTCGATCAGATATTGAAGCGCTCTCAATTATCGCTGACAAACTGTATCACACGGACGGAGAAGTGCGAACCTTTTTGATACTCTTTCAGAATAACCTCGAATTAAGACCAGGCGGGGGATTTATTGGATCATTTGGTATTCTCAAGGTGAAAGATGGAACAGTAGTTGAATTTTCAACTCATGATACGGCGAATTTTGATGGCCGAATTCCTAGCACAGTCACTCCTCCCTATCCAATGTCAACGCTTCTGCATATTGATTCTTGGAAATTGCGTGACTCGAATTTCTCACCTGATTTTCCAACTAATGCTCGTCAGGCCGTAGATTTCTATGCTCTTGGGGATGGGAAAGAGCATTTTGACGGCGTCATCGGTATCACTACCGAAGTGCTGGCATCCGTCCTTAATATCACCGGCCCAGTAACACTCGACGGATTCCCTGGAACCTACACCGCAGACAAAGCCGTGCTTGATCTCGAGTACCAAGTTGAACAGGGATACAAAGATCAAAACATTGCAGCAGGAGAACGAAAGTCGATTCTCAAAACGCTTGGTGATGTAATTCTCGTAAAGGTAAAGGCACTCCCGGTTGATAAACAATATGAACTGTTCACCACGATGCTCGGCAATCTTCACAGTAAAGCGATTCAGGTGTATTTCGCTGATGAATTTCTTCAAGGAGTAGTAACCGATGCTGGTTGGGATGGGACAGTAGACACTGCCTGGCATGATGATTCTTTCATGTTAATCGATGCAAATCTCGGCGCCCTGAAAAGTGATTATCATATGCGCCGACGAGTTGAGTACACCGTTGATCTTTCTCAGGAGACACCTCGCGCCACACTGAAAATGACTTACACACATACTGGGGTAACTCGTGATTGGTACACGAAGGACTATGTCACCTATCTTCGCGCATATCTTCCGGAAGGGAGCTTCATCACGAGTGTGACGAATGGTGATGCACCGATATATGGTAATGAACTCGGTAAAAAATATGTTGGGGTCACCGTTGGCGTGCCACTGGCATCAGAGAAAACGGTTACTTTTGAATATACTCTTCCGAAAACCATTGACACGAGTGAGTGGTACGATCTCAAAGTAACCAAGCAGTCTGGAGTCGCTGGGACCCCACTCAGTATCACGATCATCGATAAACAAGGAAAAATTAAAACTTTCAATGAGATTCTCAATCGTGATTTCATTCTGAGCGAACGAGAAGAGAAGTAGCACACTGCATGTGCCCCTTCTTTCGAGATGGAACAAAAACCGTCATGGTACAACCCACGACGGTTTTTGTTTTGCGAATTGGCACGAGAGTTCTAGAGGAGATGCAAACCATCAAACGGCGCTGTCTTGAGTTTGGAAACATCCACCGCATCGAGTGTACGCACATTGATGGCCACCATGGAGTTACCCATTTTATCTTTCCCAAAAGCGTATGGCTCAACGCCACAGATTGAGCAAAAGAGGTGAGCGATTGCTTTTTTATTAAATCTATACTCGCTCAAACGCTCCTTACCTGAAAGAGAGCGAAAATCCTCAGTCGGAACAAATACCAAGAGAAGGCTTTTGATTGCACAGTGCGTGCAATTACAGGTGATTACCTGATCCAAATCTGCCGATACCATATATCGTACCGCTCCACAGTGGCACCCGCCGTCGTATCGATGTTTCATAGTTTTGTGTGCATCATTAAGTTCCTTCACGTCTGCTGTTAACCGGCTAAATCATCACTGTCCTCGATATCCTTTACGCGCTTGACCGAGAGACTGATAGATTCTTTATCGAGCTTCTTGGCCTGCTCTATTTCTTTTTTCAGAGGGGAGGGGAGTGTGGCAAGAATATTCCGCAGGGCGATTCCATCAATTTTCAGTATGCCCTCCCACTTGTCGAGTGGTTCGAGCAAAGCACGAATCTGTGACGCATCATACTTGTATGTTTTACGCAGAGATTTTCCAATTATACCTTGCTCAGAAAAAACACGGTCGACCCCTTCTTGTTCCATGTATGCCAAAATAATTTCTTGCAATTTCATGAGGCGCAACTTCTCCACCGAGAGCTGGCCCTTGAGTTCAAGGTACTCACCGATAGCTTCCTCTGCTTCGCTGGTTTCAAATTTTCGAGTTTCCGCAAACTTGTGCTTCCAGAGTGGGCATATTTTTTGGTATCCACACCAGTCACACAGCGGTGATAATTGCGGATCAAATTTTTCCTCCTCAATCGCTTGAATCACTCTGAAACACGCTGGTTCGATTTGGTCGAGTTGTTCTTGTGTACGCTTGGAAGAAAGTTTGACACCATGCTTGAGGTAATACAAACTCACAGTCAATGTATCAAGATTCGCTGCTTCTTTCGGATAGCGATTGAGAAATGCCTTGAGATATATCGAGAGCTGCAAATCATTGTCTACTTTTTCTTGAGAAGGCATTTTCTTCGTCGTCTTGTAGTCGATAATCTCGTATCCCTCATCAGTCTTATCAATCCGATCAATGATACCTGAGAGGGTGTGTATGCCTGTGGTTTCATCGCCTATCTCAAGAGCAAAACGGCTTTCAAGATCAACAATCGTAAAATCGCCCGGACTATTATCTCGGCAATAGCGCTCAATGATTTTGACACCTTCAGTAAAGGCAGCTCGCTCTTCGAGTTCATTTTCAAATACTTCGCTATTCCATCGCTTCGCGTAAAAGTCCAGTGCTTGTTCAAGATTCGGCGCGAGCAGGGCAGGGGTGTGGTAGTAGTGGAGAACGGAATGAATGAGCGTACCAAAAACCTGATCTTTGGATTTGGGTTCCTTGATTCGATCAATATACTGATACCGGTATTTGAGGGGACAGGTCTCGTAAGACCCGAGCCCAGAATAAGAGAGGCGCATAGGACAAATAGGACAAATGAAGTAAATGATTCAAAATAACCGTTCAATAATGACACCTGATTCGCCTATTTTACCATTTCTCGCTTGCTTCGACACACTTGACTAAAGTTCAGAAAAGTGCTATTATTCGAATGCTGTTTTTGAAGTCGTTTTTTTAACAACTGTTGCATTTTTTTGAGGAGGTTTTCTCCATGAAGCCGAAACTTGATAATTTTGCGTGTGTCACAATTGGTATTCTTCCAGCCATATTGGTGCTGGTAATACCGTGGCACTTCCGAAATTTCATCCAAGGGACTCTCTCCCCATGGTCGCTTGCACCATTCGAATTGGGACTATTTGCTCTCGTCGTGTATGCATTTGGTCAATATGTGCGAGCTATCATCGAGATATATCTCCGACCAGCGAGGGCAAGGGAGCAAGAGCTGACCAAACAGCTCAAAGATGCGGAAGCACGAGAGGAGAATGCCTTGCAATTAGCCGGGACCGATCCCTTGACCGGGCTTCTGAATCGACGTGGCGCCTCTCTCATGCTCCAAGGGATCTTCGGTGCTCAACGCCGATTCGCGCATCAGGACTCTGATGGAGAAGCTTCCCTGTCAAATCTCATGCAGCTTGCAGTGGCAGTCATCGACCTCGATGGATTCAAAGCTGCCAACGACCAATTTGGTCATATCTTTGGTGATGCGACGCTCTGCCTTGTGGCTGAGCTCCTGCGTCGGCAATTTGCACGAGACACCGATATCGTCTGCCGTTCCGGTGGCGACGAATTCCAAGTGTTCATTCTGGGGGAGAAAGGTAGCACCACAATCGATGCGGTCTCTGCACAGCTGGCATCATTCTGTCAGCTATTCGAATCCGAGTGTCAAGGACTATTCGTGTCAACATGTCCGACAACACGGCAACCTCTGGTTGTAACGGCGAGCTGCGGCGTGACGATTGGGAACCTTACCAACAATCAGGATATCGACGAGACTCTTCTCGCCAGGCTCCTTGCATCAGCCGATCAGGCGATGTACGATGCCAAACGGGCAGGAAAAAATCAGGTTGTCACATCGCAAGCCGACTAAGAACACAGTCATCAACAGCAGCGTTCAGTAATAGTTTTGAGTGTCCCTGTATCTTTCTGCACCACGTGTGCGGGAAAAAAACAGTGGGCACTCTTTTTTTATATAAAAAGACAATAATTATGAAACTTCAGGGGAGAAGCGCAGCTCTCTTAATTTATTTTTATTTACGAATGGCTCTTTCATTTCAACCAATGAAACTTATACACTTCATTCGGTAAGAAAAGCATGTTTGTTGAAACACAGTTCAGATGATGAAAAAGAAGGGGAATGCCTCCTTCTGTATTCGCTGTATTCTCAAGGCGTGGTCTTGATTGTACGTGCACAAATATTATGCCGAATGATTTTTTGCGAATATTCGTTCGAAAAATTGAAACGAATATCTACTCAGAGGAGAAGATTTCCTCTTAATTGTTCATGTCGCATAACGTTTCAGAGATGATGTGAAAATGAATCGAAATAGCAGAGTCAAAAATTCGATCTCGTACTTTAAACACGCGAAGTGACCGTCCATCGAATCTTCAACAGGAGAAGGGTGCAGGAATCTTCATGCAACAACATATCCCAGATCACCAACGGCAAATCAAATGAAATCATATTTGAAACAGGAGAGTCTTTGTGCTCGCTTTATACCATGTCGCATAATGTAACTTATGCGACATATTAAAGAGAGTTAGACAAAAAATGACTAGAAAAAGACTCCAAAAGACCTCATTTGTACGGGCATATCCCTCTGTGTATACTGTATTTTAACGGCTTATCTAAAGCCTTTTTAGACGCATTTAAATGCGTTCTCAGGCACTCTTCTCTCCCGAGTGGCACACTAGTACCACTTCTGTATCTTCATTTCACTGGAGACTCTTTCTCGACGAAGCGACTCACTTTGATCACTCCGAATTTCATCTCAAAATTATAAAATTATTTTTTGAATAATTTGGAAGATTTCTCTGATCAGCAGTCAGCCGATTTTTTTTTACTTTCATGCTGAATTCATTTCCGAGAGAGTGGAGTATTGACTTTGCTACGTCGTTTTTTGTGAAATGAACTCCACAGGAGACTGTTGCGCGATATCAACTAAATCAGCTGAAAAGCGAAACTCCCCCGTTTTTTCAAAAAACATGCGGGGGAGTCATGACTAAAAAAGATGCGACTTGAAAGAGATGATTACGTGAAACAATATAATATATAATGTCTCATGCCTGCTTTTCCGGAATAGGACGCACTCTCTGCTCGTGCGAGGAGATACCTTGTAGAGTGAGTATATTCAGTATCGAAAGATGAGCACAAGCTCCTTGAAGGCAAGCTATCACTCGGGACAATTCGAGAGGAATTCGACGCTGTTCTTGTGAGCCACTCGCAGCCATACAAGTTTCATTGCCCAGAGTGTCACACAGTGTTGCAATCATCACTTGCATCACCTCACAAAGCTCTGGGTAACGCAGTTGCGCGAGGTTTCTGGCGATTGTTTGGTTGTCTGTGGGAACAGCCACAAAAGAAATTTTAGCTCCACGCTGTCGGGTTATCTTGTAGTAAACGCCCGGCAGTATCTTGACCGGACGCAATCTATAAACCATGCTCAGTTTACTCGATTCATCCATTGGTCACTTGCCTTTCCAAATAATTAATTGTTAAAAAAACTTCTACAAAAAAACTGCTCATCAGATAGAATAGCACGTGTGCTAAAAAACACACTTTCCAATTAGCGGTGTGCGAGATAGCATGTAATTTTTTTCCAAAGGAAACCATGCATGAGGCAAAGTTGATGACCGCCATGCGGTTTGAGATAGCAAGAGGCATTTGTCTTAGCAATGAATTCAATGGCTGGTTCATAAGGAACAACTCGATCATCATGGGCGTGGAGTATAAAAATTTTTCGGCCGTCGACTCGGTGCGTTTGGGTAAGTGGATTGTAAAAATCTGTCCGTGCCAGTTTCTGCCAATCGCTTTGATGTCTCAATCGATAGGCGCCACCAAATCCACTTGTCACAAATGCTACGTGTTTTTCAAATGGTTCGTCCTCCCCTTCTCGTGACCAATCAAGAACAGGAGAAACAGCAATCACTTTTTTCACTCGAGGGTGAGTGGAATTCAAAATAACTGCTGGTCCACCAAAGGAGAAACCGAATAAATGAAAGACTTCGGTTTGAATCGAAATTTGCTGTCCAGTCATGAGATCAGTAACGCTTTGGTTTTTCACGAGTGCATCAATCACATCAGTAATATCTTGTGCTGGTGAATGATCAAGGAAGTATCCGCCACTCTCCCATGTGCCTCGATAACGAGGTGAAATTGCAACATACCCCTGATCAGCAAGGAAACGAAGAAGCTCCCCTTTTGAGGGGGACGAGGGGAGTCCAGTTGCGATAATTGCCACCTTTCCTGTCTGTCGAACAGGCACAACAATTTCAGCCACTATCTCCCCTGCCAATCTCACGCGAAGTGGATATTTTGATGTGATATTTTGATGGGCGCTCATAGAACCATTCTAACAGAAACAAAAAATGACTATACGATGAATTATTCTCCTTAAAATAAATATGAATCCAGTCCCTCCCGAATAAACATGGACAATCTGCTAGAAGGATTTGGTTTGATAAAGAAAAGAGAGGAAATCTTTACGGCAGGTAATTTCTTGGATTGACGGTGGCACCAACAGGGATGTCCTTGACGCTTGAGACATATTTCGAAGGAACGGTTTCAAAAGACTTTGCCGAGAAAACTGTAAAATGAAGATGCGGACCGGTTGAGTTGCCAGTATTCCCTGATTTCGCAATCGTATCTCCTGCTTTGACACTGTCCCCTCGCGACTTCACGTATGCGCTCAAGTGGCCATACATGGTGACGATACCATTACCATGGTCAATAGCCATCCATCGTCCATAAGCATAACGCCCGTTGTTGCCAATCGCGACAACTTTTCCATCATCGGCAGCCAGCACTTTAGTACCCATCGGCATGGAAAAATCGAGTCCATTATGGAAACCTGATTTGCCGTAAAACTTGGACTTTTTGGCGAAGGCTGTTTTTCCATACCCTTGGGAAAACACGACATTCGCAACTGGATATTCGAGGAGGCCTTTTTTGAAAGCCGGCATATCTTTGAGATTGAGCTCTCCAATCTTGCCTGATTCGAGAGATTCAATTTCATTTTCAATGGAATCTTTTTCGTCTTGCAACTGGTCTACTACTGTATTGTATTTTTTTACCTCTGTTTGTGTTTTGGTTAGAAGAACTGCCTTGGAATCCTTCGTGGAATCAAGATACTCGCTCTGCTTGTCAAGCTGTTCTTGGAGGGTATCCGCCTCAGATTTCTTGTGGAGCAAAAGAGCTTGTTCATTTTCAATGCTTTGCTTGGTAGTTCGAATATCAGCCAAGAGGACGCTCAAACGATCATTGGTCTGCATCGCCCATTCCTCACGTTTCAGGGAAAGTCCGGCCTCAAATCGAGATTCAACAACCAAGCGTATCAACCCTGTCTCAGTGGTTCCAGATGCATCACGCATCATTTCAATCAAGAGTCGTCTTTGGGAAAGAATGATGCGTTCTTTTTCATCAATGCGCGTTTGAAGAGAAGTGATATCTGTTTTGAGTTGACCGATACGATCTTGATTCTGTCCAACCTCAAGCTCAAGCTTATTCGCCTGTGCTTCAAGGGATTCAATCTGAGTCTGGAGCGTTGAACCCTGACGTTGTTTGAGACTAATGATGTTGTTGTAGGCCTTGATTTTGTCTCGAATTTCATCCAGACGATCTTGTTTATCTTTGAGAGATTTTTCTTCTGCGGCACTGAGCGCCGTGATACTCGATTCCGCACGAACCAAAACAGAAGACAATAGAAGAAGTCCCACAAAAAAGACAAGACCAAACCAAGATACCAGCACTTTGATATTTCTTTGCATACTTCCAATTATACCACAGGTACCCATTTATGAGTTGACTTATGCAAGTAAATGTGCTTTACTTGCATAAGTCTATTTTAAAACAACGAAGAAGGAGAAGGAAATTCATGAGTAGCAATGCGATTGAGAAGGTGCTGGCAGACGAACACCTGTGCTTAAAACCAGCTAGTTTCAAAGATTGTCTTTCTTCGAGGTCAAGCTGATGAAATATCGCATCTATTTCCCTCCTTATCACGTTTCTGTAGCCGGAGCATCAACCATGTCGGGAAGTTTCATGCTGTTCTGTATCATCGTTTTTTTTAGCATGTCATTCGTGATTTCCAACACGAGGGACGACTTCGGCACGAAGACCATTCTCTTTCTGAGGTTCGTTCAAGCCTTCGCTGTGACCGGAGCAATCGCAGAGCCACTCACAGGTTTTTTCAATGAATCAGTGGCCCAAGGATTCGCAGTCGCTCTCTTCATTGGGATCGTTTTTCTGATTCTAACGACGAACGCCATTCGTATAGCTGCACAATATTTCGGTGCTAACGAAGGCTCGTTTTGGCCACAAGAGGAAACGAACTCGCCTAAGCTCGACGATGACGTCAAGGAGTAGGAAGGCAGCGACAGCAAAAAAGCCGGGGAAGATTCTTTCTCCTGGCTTTTTTCATTTTTAGTCATCTTTCCATTCTTCCTGTTGCCCCTATTCTGCCTCGCAAGACTCTATCGCCCTCTTGATACGCTGCAGGGTCATTTCTCTGCCCAAGACCCAAGCGCAATCGAAAGGAGAAGGCGAGCGCTGTGCTCCGGAGAGTGCGACGCGCAGTGGCCAGAGAAAATCTCCTCGCTTCTCCCCTGCCGCTTCTAAGAGAATTTTTTCAAGTTCAGCGTGCGTATTCCAAAGAGATGCGTCCAGATGAGTCAGTATGTCGAGTGCTTTTTCGAGTGCCTCCTGTGCAAGGGCTAATGAGTTCTCTTTCCAGCGAAGCAAGCTCGCATCATACGTGATAGTTTCCGTAAAGAAAAAAGGATTCTGTTCTCCAAACTCAGACAGTTTTACTAGACGATCCTGTTCGATAGTCAGCACTCGTTTGAGATAGGTATCTGTCTGCATATATTCTGGCG
Organism: uncultured Bdellovibrionales bacterium; assembly: GCA_964508015.1. Lineage (GTDB taxonomy): Bacteria > Patescibacteriota > Minisyncoccia > Moranbacterales > UBA1568 > JAGOSP01. Next base: position 1,253 of record CAZDRG010000009.1, on the reverse strand, counting down.
CGTGATGAATAAGGTCTTTCGCCAAAAATCCTCCCTTGGAGAGAAAATCAAACAATGTCTCAATATCCAGACGCTTCATATATTCAGCATTCATCCAGTCCAACTTTTTGATATCAAAGACTGCTCCAGCCTTATTCACTTTTTCAAGATCAAATTTTTCGACTAATTCTTCAAGTGTGAAAAGTTCTTGCGTCTCTCCCCTCCCAGGATTCCAACCGAGGAGCGCGACAAAATTAATGAGCGCTTCCTTGAGATACCCCTTCGCGAGATAATCTTCCACAGCTACATCCCCCTGTCTCTTAGAAAGCTTGGACTTGTCTGGATTGAGAAGCAAAGGTAAATGCCCAAATGCTGTGGCCGTCCACCCGAAAGCCTCGTAGATAAGTATGTGCTTCGGAGTAGATGGAAGCCATTCTTCACCACGAATGACATGCGTAATTCCCATAAGATGATCATCCACCACCACTGCCAAGTGATAGGTCGGAAATCCATCTGACTTGATAATCACCTGATCGTCCATGTCACGCGTATGAAATTTCACGGACCCACGAATCAGGTCAACAAATTCGATATCACGATCATCAGGAATACGGAAACGAATAACCGATGTTTCACCGGCTTCTTTCTTAGCCTGCACTTCTTCTGCTGAAAGAGCGAGACAATGACGGTCATAGCGAGGCGCTCGCTTGGCGGCAATCTGAATCTCACGCATTTCTGTCAGACGCTCAGCCGAACAAAAGCAATGGTACGCCATGCCTTTGTCAATGAGGTCATACGCGTACTTTTGATACAGAGGGAGTCGTTCGGACTGAATATAGGGTCCGTGATTTCCATGTGGTACACATTGACCGTTATGAAGGGCAAAGCCTTCATCACACACCAAGCCGACCGTTTCGAGTACAGAAACCAGTCCTTCGACCGCACCCGGCACCAAGCGTTTTTGATCAGTGTCTTCGATACGCAGGACGAAATCACCCCCGTGTTTCCTTGCAAAGAGATAACTATAAAGTGCTGTTCTCAGTCCTCCGACATGCAAAAAACCGGTCGGCGATGGGGCAAAACGGGTGCGAATACGAGTACTCATAACAAGGTATTGATGAAGAAAAATCACAAGCCTTTGTATTATCCCTTTTTTGAAGCCATAAATCAAGTATTGACAATACAGTTTATTAAGAGTATAATAGTAGATTGGATAAAGGCCTTAATTCACCCCTCAATTAGGACACCTGATCAAAATTAAAAGTTACCTGTAT
>CAZDRG010000008.1:0-25618 GCA_964508015.1 uncultured Bdellovibrionales bacterium | reverse complement strand
CTCTTGCATTAATTGCAAAGGGTATTGTAGCATAGAAAATTGAATCAGTCAACACTGAAAAAATGAGCTCGGAATAAGCCTTTTTTGTCGCTAGATACTTCTCATGAAAGACGTTATGATACATGAATATGAAAGAGAAATTCTTGAGAAAATTCTGCATTTTTGGATGCGTAGTATTCCTGTTAGGAGTCGTATTTTTTTGGGTACGGGCGAGAGAAGAGGCGAGAGCGCCCAAGTTTTTAGCAGAAAGAAATGAGCTGGAGGTCGAGTCTGCCCAGAGCGCAACAGAAGAAAATGAAAACGGAAATGAAGATGTGATTCTCCCGTCGGAGCAGGAGAATGGGAATGAAGATAAGTATGATGCGGATGTTTCTGAGTCTTCCCAAGTGATGGCAGTTCCTTTTATCTCTCAGGCTCCCCGAGGTGAATGGAAAAATACACTCTTTCAGAACGGATGCGAAGAAGCCTCGGTATTCATGGCTTCTCGGTTGGGGAATGATGGACCTGTTTCCGAGGAACATGCAAAGCAAGCCATTTTGGAATTAGCTCATCTCTCAGAGCGACTTTTTGGTACATCAGTGGATACTTCGGCCGAAGATACACTTCAGTTGTTTCGAACATATACTGGAAAAGAAAACGGAAAACTGGTAGAGCACGTGACCGGTGAGATACTGCGGGCGACACTGGCGCGTGGAGAGATACTGATTATTCCGATGAATGGTCGTTTGCTTGGGAATCCACACTTCACTGCTCCAGGACCAGAGACGCATATGTTGGTCGCACTCGGGTATGACGTAGTGACAGAGGAGTACATCGTGAATGATCCTGGTACACGATTTGGGGTCCGGTATCGATATCCGAAGGAGCGTTTTGAAAACGCAATACGTGATTATCCAACGGGAAATCATTTGCCGATCACTCTGATTGAGAAGCGAGCCATAGCCATAGGAGAGTAGGGAAAGTGTTTTTTTTGGATAGTTTCCGCTATACTGAAACAAGGAATATTTTTTACGGAGATATGGCAAAGTTGATTCGTTTACCTTTCGATTCGAGCCAAGAAGTTTCAGGGGCGCTTTCTCTGAGTTTGATTTTGTTGCTCGCGTTTGTCGTCGCTTGGTTTTCCGTGACGGCTGGACAAAATATTGTTGATCATGCAGAAACTTCTCCCCTGTTTGGTATCCGGTTGCAGGCTCTGAATGAAGATATGGGTAAGAAATAGCACGGGCGTATTCTTTGTAGAGGAGAATACCGATGTATTTTAATAGACTCGTTTGTGAAATACGAAGGGAACATCTTTTTGTCTTCTGTCTCTGATATAGCAATAAGAAGAAATACCGATTCACGCTTGAAGATGGGTCAATTTTTGTGAGAATAGAATAAAGATATGCCATTTTCCTTCTTTCATCTGAGTGCTTGGTTTACTTGGTATGCCGCGCATGTACCCTTGGGTTGGTTCGTGCTGATTGGATCATTCTTGGAAGAATTCATTAGTCCGATTCCAGCGATGTTTATCACTGGAATAGCAGGATCGATCGCGCTTTCACGGCAGGAGGAATGGTGGTACCTCTTATTTTTGGCAGGACTCGCAAGTGTTGGTAAGACTGTAGGAGCGTATTTCTATTACTTTCTTGGCGATAAAGGGGAGGATCTTTTGGTGGGGCGAGTCGGGAGGTTTTTTGGCATCACTCATGCAGATATTGAGCAGGCAGGGACGCGTTTTGCAGGGCAGCACTGGAAGGATGGCGGGGCACTTTTTTTGACACGTGTTCTACCATTTATGCCGACAACTCCTTTCTCATTGGCGGCTGGAATTTTCAAGATGGATATCCGTGTCTACATGGCAGTGACGCTTGGAGGGTATTTCATCAAAGATATGGGTTACCTGCTTGTGGGATATTTTGGCCTCGCAAAACTCTCAACACTCTGGCGTGATATTGAACATGTCAAAATAATTTTTGATTTGGCGACAGCTCTTATTATTGGAGTTTCTTTATATCTCTTATATCGAAATCGTCATCAGGGTCGAAGCATCTGGCGTTTTCTCTGTCGATTTTTTCACAAGGCGTAATATTGCGGAGAGACTTTGTGACGCTTCTCCAGAATTTTTGTGCGTTTAGTAGACGTAAGGAAAAAGTTTATCAGTTACGACCTGATACTTTTTATAGTTGGGGAAAATCTGCAGCAGGAGATTCTCTTCGTGGATGAGTTTGATATTGAGCGTGACAAAGAGGAGCGCCCAGGCGACGAAATGACTCATGACAGGGTAATTCAGGAAGAGGCCAAAAGTACAAAAGATGAGGGCAGTGTACATAGGATGGCGAACGAAGGCATACGGGCCATCTGTGATGAGCGTGGCGTTGGTATCTGGTTCGGGGAGGATGCGAAATTTGCTGCCGCGCCGCATGGAGAGTAATGCCCAGGCCCCGATGGCTATTCCCGCGGTCACGAGTGTCCCGGCGACGATGTCTTGAGGACCAAAGGGCTGCTGAATCGGATGAAAAAAGACGAAATATCCGAGTATGAGAAACTGGGTCAGAACGAGTGCATTTGAAAAGAATGCAGAATGATGATGGGGCATAGAGTAAGGGAAAACATGAGTGAATCAGGATAGGGATAGTATAGCAAAAAAAGAAAGCAGCTGGGTCTGGGGGACCAGCTGCTGAAACGCGTTGCGGAGGTCGCTACTCACGAGCGAGGAGCAGGATGAGGCGATTGGCGATTTGGCGGTAGCCCAATGTGCCGATCGGCCTGATCAGAGAATTGACGAAGCTCTCACTCCTGATTCTCACATTTGGATGCTGCCGCATAAAATCATCCGCAAGTGTTTCGATCCTCCGACGAAAATGTTCCTCTCGGCGGTCCATGTAATTGTCCAGCCACCAAATCGGAAGCCTTCTCGGGAGGCTCGAACAATCGAGCACGATGATGCGCCTGGTGTGTGCTTTACATGACAGGAGCGCCGTGTAAAAAGTGTCACCGAGTAGAGGGACTGGATCGCCCCACGGAAATGCTTCTTCCGTGCTGACACAGAGGACGACCTCATAGAAGTCGGCAAATAAATCTGAGGCTACTTCAGGGAGATCAACTATCCCCGTAAATGGACTGCAATCGTTTCCGTAGACTGCGTAGCCGGCTTTATCCAAGTATCCAGCCAGGGTCTCTTTGGCGCAGTTTGCTCCATGCCCTGCGGCGATTCCATTGCCCAAAAGGGCGACACGCTTTTTGTCTGTTTCCTGCGTTTGCCCTGCCGGATCGTGTGTGTACGGGTGGGGTTGCTTGGTGAAGTATTTGATCTTGATCCACCACCACAGGAATTGCGGGACACCGAAAAAAAAACAACACGAACACGATGAGACAGGTTATTACCGAGGCATGGTAGACCATGCCACTGATCCCGCTCCCGAGAAATGCAGCACAGATAGCTGCTCTTTTCTGACCTTGATGCATCATTATACTCTCCTTTAAAAGGGTATTTCGATGGGTGGATGAAGCTTAGACGTTGTAGCGAGTTGTTAAAAAACTGACTTTGTATTATAATTCATATCTATGAAAAAGTCAATATTCCATCTCAAATCAGATTGGGCACCAGCGGGGGATCAGCCGCAGGCTATTGCGGAACTGACTCGTGGCGTGGTTTCTGGCGCGCCATTTCAAACTTTGCTTGGGGTGACTGGATCAGGCAAGACATTCACTATGGCCAATGTGATAACCAATATCAGCAAGCCAACACTGGTTATCGCCCACAACAAAACATTGGCAGCCCAACTGGCCCAGGAGTATCAGACGTTTTTTCCCGACCACGCCGTGCACTATTTTGTCTCGTATTATGATTTCTATCAACCAGAGGCCTATTTGCCGGTGACGGATACGTATATTGAGAAGGACGCGCAGATTAATGAAGAGATAGATCGGTTGCGCCATGCTTCGACGCAGGCACTCCTGACTCGGCGTGACACGATTATTGTTGCCTCAGTTTCCTGTATCTACGGTTTGGGGAGTCCGGCGGAATATGAGAAGAAAAATTTGCGTCTTTCAGTGGGGACATCTCTGACGCGCACGGAATTACTGCATACTCTCGTATCGATTTTTTTTGAGCGGACAAATGCAGACCTGACATCAGGATCTTTTCGGAGTCTTGGCAATCGCGTTGAGGTGATGCCGATTTCGGAGAAGTTTATGTACAGTATTGATATCGTGGCGGGGAAAATTGGACGTATAGTGAAGATTGATCCGGTGACGCAAAGAATCCTCGATGAACCGCAGGATATTTTTCTCTTTCCAGCCAAGCACTTTATCACCAATGAAGACGAAAAAACAGAGGCATTGCAGAATATTCGTGCCGAATTAGTGCTTCGTCTTGCCGAACTTGAAAAGGACGGGAAGCTTCTTGAAGTGGAGCGACTGAAACGGCGCACGACATATGACCTCGCGATGATTGAAGAGATCGGGTATTGCAGCGGCATCGAAAATTATTCACGGCATCTCTCAGGGAAGCTCCCCGGTGAGCCAGCCGAGACGCTCTTGTCGTACTTTCCGCATCTCTCTGATGGGACGCCTGATTTTTTGACGGTGATTGATGAATCGCATGTTACTTTGCCACAACTTCGTGGAATGTATGCCGGAGACCGATCTCGTAAACAAACGCTGGTTGAGTTTGGTTTTCGCTTGCCATCAGCATTGGATAATCGACCACTACGGGTTGAAGAATTCCTCGAACGGGTTGGCCCAATTGTATTTACATCAGCTACGCCATCGGATTATGAGCGAGAAGTGAGCACTCAGATTGTGGAACAAGTGATTCGTCCGACTGGTTTGCTTGATCCGATTGTGGAGGTGCGCGGCGTGCGGGCAGTTTCCGAAACGGACTACCCTGGGCAGATTGGAGATTTTATTACTGAAACGGAAAAGGAAGTAGCCAAGGGCGGACGAGTGATCGCGACGACTTTGACCAAAAAAATGGCTGAAGATCTCTCGGTATACCTGAAGGAAAGAGGAATCAAATCGGAATACTTGCACAGTGATATCAAGACGATTGATCGAATCAAAATTTTAACGTCATTTCGTAAGGGAGAATTTGATTGTTTGGTGGGGGTCAATCTTCTTCGTGAAGGACTCGATCTACCGGAAGTTTCTTTCATCGGTATTCTGGATGCAGATAAAGAGGGATTTCTTCGCTCGGAGACATCGCTGATCCAGATAATTGGTCGGGCGGCTCGCAATGCAGATGGTCGTGTCACCTTGTACGCGGATCGGATCACGAATTCCATGAAATATGCTCTGGATGAAACAAATCGACGCCGGAAAATACAGACAGAATATAATACTTTGCATGGCATGACTCCTGAAACCATCAAAAAAACAATTCATGATATTACAGAGCATCTGGAAAGCGAGCATGAAAAGGCGGTTCGGGTGAATCTTTCGCTCGATGAAAAAGTTTTTGCCAAAGATCCGGCCAAGCTTATCCGTTTGAAGGAAAAGGAAATGAAGCAGGCGGTGAAGGCGCTTGATTTTGAAACGGCCGCTTTGTTGCGTGATGAGATTCGAGCGCTTGAAGCGAAGCGAGGGCAAGAATAGGAGGGATAATTGTATTCGTGTTGATCTTCTCCTTCGCGTAGGGAATTGGAATTTTGCTTTTTTTATTACCAAACGGAGTGAGTGAAACGAAAACTTGCTTTCGTTTCCGAACGAATGCCGGTAAAATCGGGTGAATACCCGTTATGTTGTGTAGTTTTGAATGTGCAAAAACATATTTTTTCGAGTATACTAATATTCGATAGGTTCGAAAGTGAGAAAGAAGGTCGAATCTTTCTTTTTGAACTCAGTTTCTATTCGATAATAAAATCAAAACATAATTTTTATGGATTCCAAAAAAATTATCGGCGCTGCTCTTATTGTTGCAATCGTAGTCACACTTGGATTTGTACTTGTGCAACAAATGTCAGACATGTCACCCGTGCCAGAGGAAAAAAATCCTTTGACTGTGTCGCCTCGAAACGAACAACCAGCGCGTCCGGGACTCTCGGAAGATGCGCAAATCGCACCGCTCCCTGATACGCGTAAACCGACTACCATTGACGCGATTGTTGATGATATTGGAGGAGAAGCGGTGGCTGATCAGTCCGTAGTAAACGATGAAGTATCCGGTGAATCCTCGGTCGTCGACGACGAGGAGGCATCACTTAATGAAGTAAGTCAATTTTATGATGAAAACAGTCTCTAATATTACCAAGATCGTGTTTGGTGTTGTGGTTGTGGCAGTACCATACGCTGTTTCTGCATCGATGATGGAGAATGAAGATTCTCAGGTTGGGAATGAAGTAAAAATGAAAAACCAACAGGCCGAGCATGGGGCAAAGATGGAAAATCGCCAGAATATGCGTCAGGAAAAAATGGGAGAACGCCAGGCGGAACGCACGACGAATATGGAAGAGCGTCAGGCCGGTCGGCAGGAAAAGTTCTGTGAGAATTTCACTGCTCGAATGGGAGACATGGAAAACAAACTCACGGATCGGAAAGGGAAATTTGTTGATCGAAAAAAGAAACGGGTGGATCATCTTGACGAAAAACGTGATACGAGAGATAACTCGTTGACAGAAAAACGTGAAGAGCAGGACGCACGGAGAAATGCTTGGTATGAGAAGCTTGAAGCGGCTGCGGATACCCCTGAAAAGAAAACAGCGTTGGTAGAATTCAAAAAAACAATAGAAGCGGCTGTGGAGGTAAGACGTGGAGCCGTCGATACAGCAATGAGTGCTTTTCGGAGTTCAGTTGATGCGGCTGTAACTACACAGAAAGAAAATCACACGGGAGGTGTTGATACCTTCGAAGCGAGTGTCGGGGTAGCCATGAGTCAAGCAAAAAAAGATTGCGCAGATGGAAAAAGTGCAGAAACAGTGAAGAGCACGTTTCAATCCGCGTTGAAGTCTGCTCGCAATTCGCTTCAGTCGGAACGACAGGAAGGGGAAAAGCTCGGAGTTATTATTAAAGATCTTGCCGAGAAACGACAGGTGGAGATGAGGAGCGCTTTGGATGCTTTTAAAAAGACTGCGGATCAGGCAAGAGCTGATTTGAAGACGGCTTTCGGAACAGGAGAAGTCAAATAGTATTGTCGAGGAGATTTCTGAGAAGAGCCCTGTTTGTTTGGGGCTCTTTGGCTTTTATTTTTGGGGTTGGTACAATAGGAATGAGAAGTAGATATTGAATTGAATGTTATGAAGAGCGAGCTAACAATTGTGGCTGATGATTACGGTGTGAGAGAGGCTTCATTGCCGATTCTTCGTTTGGCAAGGGAGGGTGTTGTTGATCGCGTGGCTGTATTGGCCCATTTTGTTTCCACAGAGGATGCCAGAGCACTCAGCGCAACAGGAGTCGCTCTTGATATTCATCTCGAATTGATTCGTTTGCTCGGTCGGGGTGAGCACGTGGGAGATTCATTTATCAAGCGTGTTGGTAACTTTGTTTGGCATGTGCTTTGTGGCGATCTGACACCGAGGCGGGTAGAGGAAGAGTGGAGAGCGCAAGTAGAAGTTTTCCGGGAGAAATTTGGTCGTCTGCCGGATGGTATGAACTCTCATGAACATGTGCATTTCTTTCCATTTTTTTTCTCCTCGTTTTTGCGGATAGCCGAAGAGTATGCTATCGGGTATATCCGTTTTGGTTCCCAAGGGATTTTGGGTGATATCCGTATTCATCCAGCGAAGAATATTTTGTCCGTGCTACACGGACTCAATCGTATTCTGTGGCGCGCACAGCTTCTTCCGACTTCAGATTATTTGGTGAGCGCGGATTGGATTGACGATATTCATCACTTCGTTCGTCATTTGCCGGATGGCCGGATTGAAATAGTTGCCCATCCCGAACGTCCGCATGAAGTGAAATTTCTGCGAGCACTCAAAAAAACAGGAGAGCGGGGGTGACATTTTCCACCAAGCATGCTATTGTTACCAGCCTGCTCTGAAGTTTGTGATTGGATGTAAAGCATTTGCTTTTTTCAGCACAGAAAGCTTTTCTAGCAAGTAAGCATAGGGTGAATAATCATCTTAGTAACTGTCTCAATTCTCACCGCACAGATAAGGTTTAAAATATCGCTTGTCGGCTCAAATCTGAAAATTTCGGCTGCAAACCCTTCAAGTCTCGTCGGGTTACGACGGTAGCCCTTCTCAACTTTCAGTGTTTTCGCTCGAAATTTTCAGCTTTTATCTCGACATGAGAATTAAGACAGGTACTTACCGCGAAATGAACATGTCAAAAAAAGTGCCAGTTCCAGAGATTCCTTCGCCACACACTCCATCTGAATGGATTGAAGTTCGAGGTGCTCGGACTCACAACCTGAAAAATATTGATGTTGATATGCCACGCAATCGTATGGTGGTACTTACGGGTCTATCAGGATCTGGTAAATCTTCTCTTGCTTTCGATACTATTTTTGCTGAAGGACAGCGTCGGTATGTCGAATCGTTGTCTGCTTATGCGCGACAATTCCTCAACACGATGCAGAAGCCTGATGTCGATGAGATCAGAGGTTTGTCCCCAGCTATTTCCATTGATCAAAAGTCAGCGAGTCGCAATCCTCGTTCGACTGTAGCAACCGTCACAGAAATCTATGATTATTTGCGCGTGATGTTTGCTCGTATCGGAAAGCCACATTGTCTCACCTGCGGGCGGAAAATCGAAAAGCTTTCTTCGGAAGAGATGCGTGAATTAGTGCGTGAGCGTGTACGCAAGACGAAACGCTCGGGAAGTCTGATCATTACAGCGCCGGTGGTACGAGGACGGAAGGGTGAATACTATCAGCTTCTTTATGCTGCCCTGAATAAGGGATTCGCGGAGATTTTTCTTGATGGGAAACGGCATAGCTTACGTGAACAGATACTCCTTTCGAAGAATAAAAAGCATGAGATTGATTTGATTGTGGATGAGGTCCCTCTTACTGAGTTCAAGCAATTCCCAGAAACATCGGAAGAGCGATTGTCAGAGGCGGTAGAACGAGCGCTCGAAGAAAGCGATGGCCTCGTCAAAGTGATGCTGGGTGATGAGGTGACGCTTTTATCTTCTCGATTTTCGTGTCCGTACGATGGGTTTTCCTATCCGGAGGTTGAACCGAGACTCTTTTCTTTTAATTCTCCTTATGGTGCTTGTCAGGCTTGCAATGGTTTGGGGACGAAGCACCTCTTTGGTGATGAGCCATGTGAAACCTGCCAGGGATCTCGTTTACGCGAAGAAGCTCTTCATATCTTGATTGGTGGAAAAAATATTGTTGAAATAACCGCACTACCTACGGGTGATGCGGAGCAATTTTTGGCAACACTGGAGCTTTCCCCCCGTGAGCGACAAATTGCATCAGTGGTGCTGCGTGAAATCGGGAATCGTTTGCGGTTTCTTCTGAATGTCGGATTGGATTATCTGACACTGAATCGACGGGCGAATACTCTTTCGGGGGGTGAGGCGCAGCGTATTCGTCTGGCATCTCAGCTGGGGAGTCAGTTGGTGGGGGCGTTGTACGTACTTGATGAACCGACCATCGGATTGCACAGTCGAGATAATGACCGATTGATAGAGACACTGAAAAATCTGCAAGCATTAGGCAACACTATTCTCATTGTGGAACATGATGAGGATACGATTTATGCGAGTGATTACCTGGTTGATATTGGGCCGGGGGCTGGCGTGCATGGTGGTCAGGTAGTCGTCTCTGGTTTCTTGGAAAATCTTCTGACAGCCGAAAAAAATGATTCAGGCTCGTTGACCCTCGCCTATCTCCGAGGAGAGGAGAAACTAGTTGTTCCCGAAATCCGTCGACACAAAGAAAAGGGGGCGCTGAAAATTCGCGGAGCGCGGCTTTTCAATATCCAAGATATGAATGTCGATGTCCCATTGGGTCGCTTTATTTCCGTGACCGGTGTTTCTGGATCGGGCAAGTCAACCTTTTTGTATGATATTCTTCACAAAAATCTGCAGGCTCGTTTTGATCGGCGGTACAAGTCGAATGAAACTTTTTCTTGTAAGAGTTTTACGGGAAGTGAGTACCTCTCGCGGGTAGTCTTGATTGATCAGTCTCCTATCGGACGAACACCACGTTCGAACCCAGCAACCTATACCGGTGCCTGGACGCATGTCCGTGATCTTTTCGCTTCAACAGAAGAGGCTCGTGTACGGGGTTGGAGAGCGGGGCGCTTCTCTTTCAATCGTCCTGGTGGGCGTTGTGAAACTTGTGAAGGTAATGGGTTTATCGCGGTTGAAATGCATTTTCTCCCGACCGTCTATGTGCCTTGCGATGTGTGTGACGGGAAGCGCTTCACCAAGGAAACACTTGAGGTGAAATACAAACACAAACATATTGCTCAGATACTCGATATGACGATCGAAGAAGCGTATTCGTTTTTCTATGAAATTCCGGCCATTGCTGATCGGTTGAAGACACTGAATGAAGTAGGACTCGGGTACCTCAAGCTTGGTCAATCAGCAACAACTCTCTCGGGAGGTGAGGCGCAGCGCGTCAAGATTTCTTCGGAATTGTATCGCCAGCATATCGAACGAACGATTTATCTGCTGGATGAGCCGACTATTGGGTTACACTATGCTGATGTAAAGAAGCTGATTGAAATACTCGACCGTTTGGTTGTCAAAGGAAACACGGTGGTGACGATTGAGCACAATATGGATTTTATTAAGTCCTCTGATTACATTATTGATATTGGTCCCGAAGGTGGTTCGGGCGGGGGCAAGATTGTGGCCACGGGTACTCCAGAAGAAGTAGCCCAGAAAGTAGGATCGTACACGGGGCAGTATTTGAAAAAGGCACTGCGCAAATGAGAGAAATTCGAGACAGCTTTGGCGGTGTGATTCGTATTCGGCGTCGTCGCGGATTACGGAACCTCCGTTTGGCAATAGCGCATGACGGACAGGTGACTGTAACGGCTCCGCGTTTGGCACCGCTTCTACTCATTCGTCGTTTTTTGGAGCATCAAAAAACATGGATAGCGGAAACACAGACGCGTTTTCGAACTGCTGGACATGTGCCACGTGTGTCTCCTGAAAAAGCTCGTGAACGATTTTTGGCGCATCGCGAGGCGGCTCGTCTTCAGATTGATCGCTATCTGACCCTCCTGAATACACAACAGGCATGGGTATATACGTCGGTGACGATTCGTGATCAGCGGACGCGGTGGGGGAGCTGCTCAGCCAAAGGAGCTCTGTCATTTAATTATCGTCTTGCATTTCTCCCATCGCATCTCGTGGAATACATTGTGGCCCACGAGCTCTGTCATCTGCGTGAGCATAACCATAGTCCTCGTTTCTGGGAATTGCTTGAGAAAGTGCTTCCTGGGGCCGCCATTCGTCGGCAGGAGCTTCGTGAGTATTCTTTGCTTGAGTATGGACAGAAGGAGAAATAAATTGCCTCTTCGTGTCAGAGAATGAATACCTTATACCAAATTAACTAAAACCATTACTCTTTGTCATTCCCGCGAAGGCGGGAATCCAGGCTCCAAACACAATGAACCAATCAGTGATTGAGTTAATTCAGTATTTAGAAGTATTTTGAGTAAAAAAATGCAGCCCTTGGGAGTGGGCTGCAGTAATGGTTGGGACTCCGGTGCTCAGGGTTCTTGAGTGAATCCGCCGAGTTGTCCTGTGCGGAAGAGGTCAGCGAATTCGTGCCGATGCAAATCTTCAGAAGCCGGAGCTGTCATTTTTGGCTGGCGCGTCGCTTTTGGCTTCGGCAATTGTTGAGCATTAAGCGCCGTCGTGACGAGCGGCCGAATCCTCCGAAAGTAGACGTTATAGGTCGCTTTTTGATTCAGACAACCGTGGAAGATACCGCGCTCGCGCATGACGATCGCAAATGCACTCCGAAAATTCGCAGCCTGCCCGCTGTCGAGTAGGGCGAGTACGGCCTTTTTTAGTTCGGTATTTCCGAACGCAAGCTTTTTTTGAGCCATTTATGACTCCTTCCTTGCAAAATGAACCTATATATATTATACTACTAATCTATTATTTAGTCAACTATGCTCAAGACGCCATGGACGACCCAATACGCACTCGCTTTGTGGCGCCAGGAAACGGGGCTTTTACCTGAATGTCCGGGAGTGTATTTCTTTTTGGATGCCGCGGGTGATATTCTCTATATTGGCAAAGCGACATCGCTGCGGGATCGAGTGCGGAGCTACTTTTCGGGGGATATTTTTGAGACACGCGGCCCCAAGATTGTCCTGATGTTGGAGCGAGCAGAAAGTATTGCGTATCGAGAATCGGATTCGGTACTCGAGGCATTGTTGCTGGAATCTCGACTAATCAAAGAGTATCAGCCGGTGTACAACACAGACGAAAAGGATGATAAGAGTTTTAATCACGTAGTAATCACTGACGAAGATTTCCCTCGGGTGCTCGTGGTACGGGGACGGGATTTCGCACAGGGGAAATTCCGCGATCCGGTGCGAAAAATCTTTGGTCCGTTTCCGGCAGGGACAGCACTCCGTCTGGTGATGAAAATAGTACGACGGATCTTCCCGTTTCGTGACACATGCGAGCCTGGATCTGGACGGGCATGTTTCTCAGCTCAGATAGGGCTGTGTCCGGGCGTGTGCGCAAATACTCTTTCAGCGCGAGAGTATCGAAACAGTATTCATCGCATTGAGCTATTTTTCGAAGGCAAGAAGCAGACTTTGGTCAAAAGCATTGAACGAGAAATGCATCATGAAGCACTGGCGCTTCATTTTGAGGAGGCTGGGCGTCTCAAGCGGCAGTTATTTGCTCTCGCTCATATTCAGGATGTATCGCTCGTGAAGGATGATCTCAAAGAGATGAAGCCGCACCGTATTGAGGCGTATGATGTCGCACACCACAGTGGAGAGGAAACGGTTGGTGTGATGACCGTCATCGAACGTGGTCGCCCCAATAAAGATGCTTATCGTCAATTTGTCTTGCGCGGTGAGCATGGGGGAAATGATCTTTCGGCGCTTGAAGAAGTACTGACACGTCGTTTCGGACATCCAGAATGGGTATTTCCAGAGATTATAGTGGTAGATGGTTCTTTCGTACAACAAGGGGTAGCACAGCGTGTGTTAGATGCTTGTGGACTTTCGATTCCGATACTCGGAGTGGTGAAAAATGCTCGACATCAACCAGATCACTTGATTGGTCCTCTAGGCTTGCAAAAGCGCTTTGAAAACGATGCACTTCTGGCGAATGCGGAGGCACATCGTTTTGCTCTTGCCCTCCATCGAAAACGCAGCCGACAAGCACTTCTCTCTTAATCAAGCAGTCAAGTCATTCTCTGCCAAGCCCGCAGATTTTTATCCTCTGCCTCTTGTTTACACTCTCGTCAAAAAACGGTATACTCTACATCGAATATTGTCATGGTACAGAGGAGGGGAGTCTTGTTTTTTTGGAATTTTTTTTCATATGATATTTGGGCCGTATGGCAGATAAAAAGTCGGTGATTGAAGTGAGAGGTGCGCGAGTAAACAATCTGAAAAACGTGAGCGTGGATATTCCGCGCAACTCGTTGGTTGTCGTCACGGGACTGTCTGGGTCAGGAAAGTCATCCTTGGCATTTGATACGATATTTGCCGAAGCGAATCGGCGCTATGTTGAGTCGCTTTCTTCGTACGCTCGGCATTTCATGGAGGGATTCGAAAAGCCAGATGTGGATGCGATCAATAATCTTTCTCCAGCGATTTCGATTGATCAGAAGAGTGTGTCTCGGAGTCCTCGTTCGACCGTTGGGACGATGACGGAGGTGTATGATTTTCTGCGTGTTTTGTATACCAAGGTTGGTGTACCGCACTGTCCAGTGTGCCAGAAAACTTTAGAGCGTATTACGACGAGAGAAGTCATGGAAGAGCTACTTCTCCTTCCTGATCAAACACCGATTGCGATTGTGGCGCATAGTCAGCAGACTGATCAGAAGCCAGAGAGAGAGGCGCTTGAAATTGTTGAGCGTTTGGGATACGTGCGTATACGACGAGGCCAGGAGATGATTTCTCTTGCTGACGCGTTCGCAACTGCGTCACATTCGGAGGAAAAGCCATTTGATATTGTGCTTGACCGTTTACTCCTCGACCAGGCTCGTCCGGATAAGGAGCGATTGTTGGACTCCCTCGCGACGGCATTTCTGGTTGGTAGGGGAACGCTGACGGTACTACAGAATGGAAGTGGAGAGCAGAGGGTATACAACAATGAATATCGATGTGATATCTGTGATGTTCGATTGCCGGAGTATACCCCAAGTCATTTTTCTTTTAATAATCCAGAGGGAGCTTGTCCAAAATGTACCGGTCTTGGTCGTACACTTGAATTTGATCCAGAACTTATCATTCCGAATCGATCACTTTCTATCACCGAGGGCGCTATTCGTCCATGGAGTAAGCTTCACGGAGAAAGGCAGAAAGAGAATGGACCAATGCATGAGATATCCCTTCTTGCCAAGCGACTACGTTTTTCTTTGACCGTGCCCGTGAAAAAACTGTCAGCGAAACAAATGAAGGCTATTCTCTTTGGGGAAGAGGAGAATCAAGCGGGAGGTCATCGGTTTAAAGGCGTGATTTGTTTTTTAGAAGAGAAATATCGAGAGACGAAATCGGATCACTTGCGGCAAGAGATTGAAGGATTTATGCAGTCGCAGATATGTCCTGCCTGTCAGGGTAAGCGATTGAAGCCATCAGCACTCTCGGTTACTGTACTTGGTTATTCCTTGTCAGATCTGGTGAGCATGAGTACCGAACAGCTCCTCGGTACTTGTAAGGATATGAAGGGTAAGATCGTGTGCGTCGGAAAAGAACAAGATGTACTGACCACGCTTTTTCGTGAAATTGAATCACGGTTGAAAGCGGTGGAAAAGGTAGGACTTGGGTACTTGGAGCTTTGTCGAGGAGCAGACACTCTCTCGGGAGGTGAAGCACAGCGTATTCGCTTGTCTGTGCAAATGAAGTCAGGATTATCTGGCATTATCTATGTTCTTGATGAGCCATCAGTGGGATTGCACAGTCGTGATACGGATCGTCTGATACAGGCCTTGCTTGATTTGAAAGAAGCCAATAATTCTTTAGTGATCGTGGAGCACGACGTAGCTATGATGCGTCAGGCGGATTATATTATTGATCTTGGTCCAGGAGCTGGTCCGGATGGGGGAGAGATTATCTTTGCAGGGACACCGGAGAAACTTATGAAATCGAAAGTGTTGACGGGAGAATATCTCTCTGGGAGTCGCCAGATATTTACGAAAAAACAATCGAGAAAATGGAATGGAGAGAGTATTGTTATTGAGGGGGCGACAGAGCATAATTTGAAGAATATTGATTGTGCGATACCGCTTGGTATGTTGGTTGCTATCGCTGGCGTGTCGGGATCAGGGAAATCCTCATTGATTCATGATATTTTGTCTCGAGCATTGGCAAAACATTTTTATCGAGCAAAGACTGAACCTGGTGCACACAAAAAAATCACTGGCTTGGATTGTATCGATAAGGTCATTACCGTGAATCAGGACCCTATCGGACGGACTCCACGATCGAATGCGGCAACCTATACTGGAGTATTCAGCTTGATACGAGATGTGTTTGCGGAGACTGGAGAAGCCAAGAAGGCGCATTTTTCAGCGACACACTTTAGTTTTAACATGCGTGGTGGACGTTGTGAGATCTGTCAGGGTGGCGGGCTTCGTAAAATCGAGATGTATCTCTTGCCAGATGTCTATGTGCCATGTGAAGCGTGTAGTGGTACTCGTTATAATACTCAGACGCTGGCTATTCAATATCGCAGTACGAATATTTCTCAGGTACTCAAGATGACTGTGTCTGAGGCTCGGAGATTCTTTTTGGATCAGCCAGCCATTGAGGAGAAGCTTCGAGTGCTCGAGGAAGTTGGTCTCGGATATCTTGTTCTCGGACAGAGTGCGACGAATTTGTCTGGCGGTGAAGCACAGCGTATTAAGTTGGCGACTGAATTGGCTCGGAAGTCTACCGGAAAAACGTTGTATATTCTTGATGAGCCAACCATCGGACTTCATTTTGAGGATGTCCGTCGTATGCTTGAAGTTTTGGAAATCTTAGTTGACCGTGGGAATAGTGTTTTAGTGGTAGAACATAATATGGACGTGATTCGAGCATCGGACTGGGTGATTGAGCTTGGTCCTGATGGTGGCGCGAAAGGTGGCGAGCTCTTATTCTCAGGAGAACCGGAAAAATTAAAAACCTGTAAGCGAAGCGTGACGGGGAAATATCTCTAAATATCTCTCTCAAATCTCACCGTGTCAGGAAGGTAGAGGAGAAGGCTTGCCGTTTCCCCCCCCGACATGAGATTTGAGATACACACGAAAGAATATGAAGATTTGAATCTCGAAAATTGAAATGAGAGGGGCGAAGTGATTTCTCTCGGTACTGGCTGTTTGATTATTTATTCCATATTCGTATGTACCGACTTTCAAAGGATATTGTGGAAACGATTGCATATTATGATGTGCTGGAATTCCCTCTTTCAGCATTTGAAGTATGGAAACATCTTATTACACTTGCGGAAGATGCCCGACCATCTTCGTATTTCGAGATACTAACAACATTGAAAGTTGAGTATCGGAATGGAACAATTGAAGAGTTCAACGGCTTCTATTTTCTCCCTGGTCGGGCGGGTCTCGTTCGAGAGCGGATTCAGAAAGAGAAAATCTCAGTTGCTAAACTGAGGCGGGTGAGACGCCTTGCTCGTTTGATTCGGTATGTACCCTATGTCCGTTTTATCGGGGCTACAGGAAGTCTTTCTCTGAAACATGGAGATATTGAAAGCGATTGGGATTTTTTTGTGGTGTTGCGTGCAGGAAAAATATGGACAGGGAGAGTTCTCTTGACGGGCTTCCTCTTTCTTTTGGGAAAGTGGAGACATGGGAAATATGTTCGGAATCGAGCCTGTCTGAATTATTATGTAACAGATACGAGTCTTGAAATCGGCACACAAGATCTTTTTTCGGCGCATGAATACCGTTTTATGATTCCTTTGTTTCAGTATGCTCTTTATCAGCGGTTTGAACTTCGGAACCGATGGATAGCTCGTTTCAAGCCGAATTTTTCTCTTTCAGAAATTCCGACTCTGTGGAGTGCTGCTGATCAGAAGGATGCGCCTCAAGGCCAATCTTTCTTAGAGCGCTGGTGTGATCGATGTGATGTCGAAGCTTTTCTAGCGAGTTGGCAGAAGGGAAAGATTGCACGAAATCCGAAAACGCGTTGGGAGGGGAGTTATATAGAAGCCACTGACCACGCGCTCATCTTTTTGCCACGACCGCGAGGACCTCGGGTGTATGAGGCCTTCAAACATCGTCTTGGTTCTGTATAGGATTTTTCAAATAAAATAACAAGTTTTTTGTAGCGGTGAAGAGAGATATTCTTGAGTATTGTGTGGTACTATTTGATTTTGTTTATACATTTCGAATGTGCTCAGTTATGAGTGGTGTTTTGTGGTATACTAAAAAAAGAAAATACCAACAGAAAACAAGTATGCCGAAATTTTGCTATACAGCAAAAAATATAGAAACTGGTGAAACAGTAGGCGGCGAGCAAGAAGCAAAGGATGAGCGCATGTTGGCGTCCGATTTGCACTCGTCTGGTTTTTTGGTGACGTCAATGAAAGAGCTGAAAACAGCGTCAATTGTTCAGGTGCGATTTTTTGATCGTTTTGTGTCGGTTCCATTGAAAGAAAAGATGACTTTTACTCGGAACTTGGCAGTCATGGTATCGTCGGGCCTGACAGTTTCAAAAGCAGTAACTAACCTTTCTGTTCAGACTAAAAATAAGGCCTTCCAAAAAATCTTACTGGATGTCTACGATGAGGTGCAAGCTGGAAAAACTTTGTCAGAAGGACTCGGAAAGTACCCAAAAGTCTTTAATGAGCTTTTTACGAGCATGGTCTATGTGGGAGAGGTATCCGGAAATCTTGAGGAGATTCTGGAAATTTTAGCTTTACAGCTTGAAAAAGAGCACGATCTTCTTTCAAAAGTCCGAGGAGCTATGATTTATCCCATGGTGATTGTGGTTGCGATGATTGGCATCGGCATACTCATGTTAACGTATATTTTGCCGCGCATCACGAGTGTTTTTAAGGATATGAATGTCACTCTTCCAGCCTCAACACGCTTCATTATGGCAGTGAGTGATTTCATGCGCGGGCATGCGATTGCGAGTGTCGCTCTTTTCATTGGGAGCATTATTGGAATCCGTCTTTTCGCCTCTACCCAGATTGGAAAGCGATTTTTTGACTGGTTCTTTCTCCGATTGCCTATTGTTGGAAATATCATTATTAAGGTGAATTCTGCTCGTTTTGCTCGTATTTATAGTTCACTTCTGAAGAGTGGGGTCTCTGTACTCGATTCTTTGACGATTGTGAAAAAAACCCTTTCGAATTTATATTATCGAGACGCTTTGGACGAAGCCATCTCGGAAATTCAAAAGGGTGTTGACTTAAGTGTTGTGATTCTTCGTTATCCGCGTATTTTTCCAGTGTTGGTACCGCAGATTATCCAGGTTGGAGAAGAAACGGGAAAGACGGAAATGGTATTACGAAAACTCGCTGAATTCTATGAGGACGAAGTCTCGCAGATTACGAAAAACATGTCGTCGATTATTGAGCCAGTACTGATGATTTTGATTGGTGGCGGGGTAGGATTTTTCGCCGTAGCAATGCTGACGCCTATGTATAGTGTTATGGAAAATATAAAGTAATCTTGTTGAAAGGGGTATTTAGTATGAGATGTTATCGAGAGTGGCGGACGAAAATATCGGGGTTTACTTTTATTGAGGCTATGGTTGTTTTGTTCATCGTGTCCCTTATAACTCTGACATTTTATCAAACGTGGAGTCTCGGAACTCAACATATTGCTAATGCAAAGTATCGGCTTGGTGCAAGCGCTCTCGCAAATCAGCAAATGGAAATTATTCGGAGTCTCATTTTTGACAGTATTGGGACGACAACTGGTATACCAACCGGCACCCTTACAGAGAATCAAACGATCAATGCAAATAATACCACTTATGCAGTCCATACGGTGGTGCAATTTGTGGATGATCCAACGGACGGAACACTCGTGGCTGGGACTGATATTGCACCTAATGATTACAAAAAGGTAACGATTACTGTTTCGTGGGGAGATGCAAGCGATGGAGAGAAGGTTGATATGACTTCCATTTTTTCTTTGGATGGGGTGGAATCGGTCGCAGCTGGTACGGGTATACTTTCAGTGAACACTTTGAGTACCGCGGGCATTGGCGTAGCGAATGTATCGGTGCGTATTACGAATAATAGTATCACTCCAAACATTGATATCACTGCTACCACGGACACAGGTGGTAACCTTATGTTCCCCGGTGCACCAGCCTCGGTACAGGGGTACCATATCTCCGTCAGTAAAGGCGGTTATTATGGAAATACGACTTATAATCCGTATCCAACCTCAATTTTTAAGCCACTGAATGTTCATGCATCGGTAGTGGCAGGGAGTCTTACTGCAGCAACTTTCGTTATTGATCGTACTTCGACTCTTCAAATTCGGACCGAGGATCCTTTTGGCACAGCTCTTCCGGATATTGATTTTACCCTTGCGGGCGGCCTCGCGATTGGTGTAGACGCCTCAACGAGTGCTCCTGTGCATGATTTTACCCAGACAGCAGCGACCGACTCGAGTGGCGAAAAAGAATTTATGAATCGGAGCTCTGGGGAATATTCCCTGACTCTTGATCCGACCGAAACAGCTCAATATGAGTTCCTTCGTTTAGATCTAGAAGAGACTCTTAAAAATGTTATCAATTTATCTCCGAATGATTCTCGTTCCGTAAAATATATTCTCGCAGAGAAAAATTTTCGTTCAGCTCTCATAACAGTGAAAAATGCTTCTGGAGGAGCGCCTATCGCGGGTGCCTCGGTGAGACTTTATAGCGCCATACTCGGTTTTGATGTAACGCTTTCAGCGGACACGTACGGCCAAGCATATTTTCCAGTCAGCGCAACAGCACTCGTTGCAGGAACATACGATATTGACGTCAGCGCTTCTGGATTTACGTCGAATACAAGCACGGTAGTTGTTTCTGGTTCTGGATTAGAGTACAAAAGTGTTTTGCTGAACCCTTGAGTTTTTGAGAGAAAGGTTATGAACGTCTGGAAAAAAAGAACGCAACAAATGCTCCGGGGCATGTCTTTGGTTGAAATGCTCATGGCAATTTTTATTTTACTAATTGGTTTAGAGGGAGTAAGTCTGCTTTTTGTGAATAGCTGGAAAATGAATAAATACGTGATTGAAACTGGGAATGCCTCACTCATGGCTTCAAGAACAGTGAATCGTATTGTGAAAGATATTCGCATGGCTCGTCAGGCGGATAACGGTGATTATCCTATCGAATCAGGCAAGATGAACGATTTACAGATATATATTGATATTGATGGCGATGGTATCACAGAGCGAGTTCATTATTATCTTTCCGATGGGTCCATTTATCGAGGAATAACTAAGCCGAATGCAGCAGTTCCGGTTACTTATCCGAGCGGTGATCAAACAACATCTCTCTTGGCACAGTATATTTCAAATACAAATGCCGACCCAGTCTTTTTTTATTACAATAAAAATTATCCAAGCGATACGATCAATAACCCTCTTGCTACTCCGGTAGCAGTTCAGAATGTCCGATTAATAAAAGTGCATCTTTTGGTGAATATTGATCCGATTAATGCTCCCAATAATATCAATGTAGAGTCCTTTGCGGAACTTCGAAATCTCAATAATTATGCAAACTAATCCAACATCTCAGAGAATCCGGAAGGGATCGGTGCTCGCCTATGTCTTGGTGATCATGGCCACTTGTCTTATTCTTCTGATGTCGATTATTCTTTTTGTTGTTTCTCAGCTTCGGTATAGTATGCAGCAACATGACAAAGAACAAGCATTACAGATTGCTGAGAGCGGAGTACATTTTTACAAGTGGTATCTCGCGCATCAATTAGATGGTCGTACCGCAAACCAGGTGCAGGCTTTCTGGTTATCGGGTACAGCCCTCGGTCAATTATCACCATATATCGCAAATTACGATAACGGGCAATATTCCGTTACGGTGATTCCTCCTGTATCAGGATCTACCATCGTAAATCTCACTGCTGTTGGGCATACGATATCAAATCCTGAATTAACTCGGACTATTAAGGTACGGCTTCGTCGACCCTCTTGGAGTGAAAGCGCTGTTGTTGCGAATGATTTCATGCGTTTTGGTGAGGGGACGGAAGTATTCGGGAAAATCCATTCAAATTCTGGTATTCGCTTTGATGGATTGGCTCATAATACTGTCTCAAGCGCTCTGAATCGATATAATGATCCAGATCATGTAGGAGGGGATGAATTTGGGGTGCATACGCACGTGAATGTATTACCAGCAACAGGTGTGAATATGACTTTTCGGGCTGCTGAAGCTCCGCCAGCTGCAGAGCCGATTCGAGCGGATGTTTTTGAGGCAGGGCGTACTTTTCCGGTTTCGACATTTGATTTTAACGGCGTGCTCGGCGATCTCTCTCTGATGAAGTCTGAGGCGCAGGCTGGCCGAGGGAAATACTTTGATAATTCAAACCTCGGGAGGCATATCATTTTGAAAGCGAATGGGACATATGATGTTTGCAGAATAAACATCGTTGATGTAGATACGCATAGTATTACGAACTACAAGCGCAATGTTGGGGGGGGGACCTGCGCAACATGTTCGGGTCTGTGTCTTTCAAATTATCCTATTGTTGATAATGGAGTTATCTTTGTTGAGAATGACGTTTGGGTGGAAGGTAATCTTAATTTGAAAAAAATTTCCATTGTTGCCGCGAATCTTGCGGCGGGTCCTTTGAGAAATGTGTATATTGGGAAAGATATTCGATATGCGCATGCAAATTGTTCCGAAGTGTTGGGGATTATCGGGCAGAATAATGTAGAAATTTATCGTGAGAGTAATGACAATTTGCATATCGATGCTGCGTTGATGGCTCAATCTGGGAGAGTGGGAAGGCAGAACTACGCGGGCGGGAGCGCTCTTCGAGATACGATTACGGTGAATGGTGCCATCGCAACGAATTTGCGATATGGATTCGCATGGTCTATTGCAGGAGTACATGTTTCGGGGTATGAAAAACGGAATCTTTACTATGATAATAATCTTTTGTATTGCCCACCACCTTATTTTCCGACAGGGAAGAACTACTTGATTGATTTATGGGAAGAACAATAGAAAAGCGTTTCGTATGTGGTATGATGAAGATATCCAGACAAAAAACAAAAAATTGACATGTCATTTCTGCAAAAAAAAATCTTTGATGTTTTCCCGAGTTCGTTTGGTTTGGATTTGTCCGATCTCTCCATTAAAGTACTCCGTATGGAAAGAGAAGGGCTTGTTCATCGGGTGAATGGTTTTGCATCGGCAGCACTCCCCATAGGGAGCGTGATTGATGGTGAAATTTTGAAACCGGAAATTGTCGTTGACGCGATACGTCGTCTCATGAAAGAACCAGCCATGAAGAAAATGCATACACGAAGGGTTGTATGTTCATTGCCTGAGACTAAAGCATTTCTCCGTGTGATTTCATTGCCGAAAATGGAAGCAAAAGAAGTGAGCGAAGCAATACGCTGGGAAATTGAGGCAAATATCCCACTCACACTGGATCAGGTGTATTATGATTGGCAGATACTTGGGGATATACTGCCGATTGAAAAAGGAAAAATGAATATTTTGTTTGTTGCTGTTGCGCGAACAGTGGTCGATCAGTTTGTTAATGCGCTTGAATCGGCGGGTTTGGATGTGGTTGGACTTGAGACTGAATCTATTGCGCAAGCCCGGAGCCTTTTGCCTGAGGCGGATGAGAAAAAAACTACACTGACTGTTGATATCGGTGATCGTCGAACAAGCCTTCTTATCTCGGTCGGCAATACTCCCTGTTTTACATCGAGTGTCCCGCTATCGTCTCAGATGATTACCGATTCTATTGCCAAATATTTGCGCATTTCTTTCCAAGAAGCAGAGGATATTAAAATTAAACAAGGACTTGGTTCTTTGGCTTTGCATGGACCGGTATTCGAAGCGGCATTGCCAGTACTCGAAAGTATTGCAACCGAAATTGAGAAATTAATCAGTTTCTATCTTGAGAACCTGCGTTACTCGAATGATATCAATACCATTGTGCTGTGTGGTGGTGGGTCAAATATGAAGGGGTTACTTCCGTTTTTGTCTCGTCGACTTGGCCGGGATATTGTTTTTGGGAATCCTTGGGTTAATGCGAATTTAGGGAAGAAGCTTCCGCCAATTGATAGAAATCATTCAGTGCAGTACTCAACTGCAATCGGGTTATCGCTTCGTGGTATAGATGAATATGAAAATATTACTTAATTTATTGCCAAACGAAAAGAAGTTGCTTGCTGAGCATCGAATGCGTTTTCGTTTTTTTGTTTGGCAGATATTTCTCCTTTTTTCTTTGGAGGTATTTTTTTTGGTGATTTTGATTGTGATATTGACACTCCTGAACTTTGAGCAGAAACATCAAGAATTACTCGGGCAAGATTATAATCGTTTCCACGATGAGGAAAAAAAATTGAAACTGTATGAGGAAAAATTTAAAACAACGAATGACCGTGTTCGAGCAGCAACGTTTATAAATAAGAATCATTATATTTTTACGAATATATATTTACTGCTTGATCGCCATGCGAGCGAGTCGATTCTTTTGGAACGCGTAGCAACAAAAGAACTGAAACTTTTTCTATCTGGAACCGCTAAAACTCGAGATGACCTGATTGCATTCAACGAAGCTTTAAAAAACGACAAGTGTTTTACATCAGTAAATCTCCCTCTCTCGAACCTGTTATCACAGAAAGATGTTATTTTTCAGTTTGACATAACTCTCCTAGAAGCTTGTCTCCATGATATTGACCTATGAACGGATTTTTTAAGAAAAAATATGGATATATCTTAATTGCTGGTATTTTTATTGCCATGACGTTGACGTATTGGTTTGGTATACGGGAGACGATTGGTAGGATAAAAGCGGCGCGGGACGATATACAACAAATGCTTATTCTACGGCAGAATAGGGAGTATCAACTGAGCAGATTGGCAGAATACGACGCGCAGTATGAGATGATTCTTCGTGATGAAAAATGGGTCGATGTTTTTACGACTCGTGATGATATGATTGAATTTGTGAGATATCTCGAATCATTAGCTGAGGAAAGTGATGTTACTGTCACCCTTGAAACTCGTGAGCTGCAGAAGACGCCGAAAAAACAAAAAATCCCCATAGATTCAAAAAAAACTGATGCTAAGAGTGCAGGTGAAAAAAATGGTGATTCCATCTCCACGAAAGAAGCGCAAGGCAAGCAAGATAAAAAAGATTTTAATGTTATTGATAGCCTTCCAAGCACGGAATTCACATATCTTGGTTTGCATGTGAAAGGAGAAACGAGAAAGGTTATTCAGTATTTGCGTAAGGTTGAGCTGCTTCCTGTTGCCTTGGACGTCATTTCTCTTGAAGCCATTCGAAATGAAAACCTGAAATTTTCAGAAGAGAAAATTCAAACACCGGCATCGAATCAGGAAGACGGAGACTCCGTGTTATCGGTTGAGGGTCAAGACTCACGGATAAATTCAAATCCCTTTACGGTTCCAGAAACGATTGATTTCGAAAAGAAGTCATTAACAAACGCCTTCGAACTTGAGGTCACTGCAGGGCTGGTAGTGTATCAACCAAAAGAATAGTCTTATGAAAAACGTATTCTCGAAGATTTCCCAGATTCGTTCTTGGTTTTCTTTGCATCAGATGGCGCTTTTTTGGTATCGGTTCTACCGACGAATATTCTGGGTATTCATATTTTGTATTTCAATATTTGGAATATGGTATTGGTACTTCAATACCCATCGATACTCGTGGGATGAAGTGACTAAGAAAAAATTTCTTGAGTCATATGCGCAAGAGACTAACTTCAAAGAGTCTATATTTAGCAAGGCTGTTTCCTCTGCGCAGGAAAGACAGCGGCGGTACGAATCAAATATCACCGTGAAACACGACCTTTTCCTTCTGAATCAACTTCAAGAAGAAACGAAATAACACTCATCTGTTATTGCGCTTAGGACGAATTGGGAAATAATCTCAAGGGAGAGACTTGTTTAATGAACGAATGTGAGTTTGACTTCATGGCGCTAAAGTTTTTGACAGGTGTGATTTATGTGGTAAAGTATCCGGATGAATATACATCCAAAAACGAGAGCGGAAGTGCTTCATGAATTATTTGGCAATGTGCCAACGTGGCGATTGACTCAAATTGAGCAAGCGCTTTTTTCTCCCTTGACCCGTACCTTTTCGAATATTACGACACTTCCAGCACCGTGGCGAGAACCACTCGATCAAGCACAGATTTTTGTTTCTTATCGAACAGCGCAGGTATTTTGGGGTCAAAAGAAGGACACTTTTAAAGCTCTGTTGAAATTGTCTGATGGGAAACAAATCGAAACCGTTCTGATGAAAAATGCCCGGGGTGCTTATACAGTGTGTGTTTCAACACAGATAGGTTGTGCGATGGCTTGTACCTTTTGCGCAACCGGGAAAATGGGATTTTCACGGAATCTCTCGG
>CAZDRG010000007.1:0-30035 GCA_964508015.1 uncultured Bdellovibrionales bacterium | reverse complement strand
AGCGTATCGGAAATTCTCTCAAACGAAAAGAGACGATTGGTATTTTTGGCGATTACGATGCTGATGGTGTCACATCATCAGTGGTTATGCGAGAGGCGATACAGAACCTCGGAGGACGTGCTGTCGTCTATATTCCAAAGAAAGATACTGAGGGCCACGGGCTAAACACGCGTGCGCTTGATTTTTTTACCAAAGAGGGCGCTCGACTGATTATGACTCTTGATTGTGGAATGATGAATCATGAGGAGATCGATGAAGCCAATATGCTCGGACTGGATGTGATCATCATTGATCATCATCACGTGCCCGAGATATTACCATCTGCATACGCGATTATTAACCCGAAGCTCATTGGCGAGTCATATCCTTTTCGAGATCTCTGTGGTGCAGGAACAGCCTTTAAAGTCGCTCAAGCGCTTTTTCGTCGTCTCGCACCCGAACAGGAAGATCAAGTGAAGTGGCTGCTTGATGTCGTTGCAACAGGAACTGTTGCGGATGTTATGCCGCTGGTGGGGGAAAATAGAGTGCTCGTAACATACGGACTGATTGTACTCTCTCGAACGAGACGAGTGGGATTTCAAGAGATGTTTCGCGTCGGAAGAATGCCTTTCAATAGTGAAAAGAAACCATCCGCTCGAGATATCGCTTTTCAGATTGCACCACGCATAAACGCTGCTTCCCGTATGGCTCATGCTATGTTGGCGCATGATTTGTTGATGGAATCAGATGTAGATGTAGCCGGAAAGCTTGCTTTTGATCTCGAAAATCACAATAATGCTCGTCGGAAATTGAGTACCGAAATAACAGAACAGGTGAAGATATTGGTTGAATCGGAGTATCAAGAAAAGAAGTTTATTTTCGCGGTAGGTGAAGCATATCCTTTCGGCATCGTTGGACTTATCGCGGGACGTATTGCTCATACGTATCGTAAACCAACTTGCGTGCTCTTCCGAGGATCTCATGAAAGTATGGGATCATTTCGGAGTATCCCTGAATTTAACATTATTGAAGCTATCGAAAAGTGTGCTGATTTGTTGGTGAAGTTTGGCGGACACAGTCAGGCAGCTGGCATGACGATTAAAAATGAGAATCTTGACGCATTTTATGAACGCTTTAGTGCATTGGTGGAGAACAATCTTCGTGAAGTGACCACTGAACCAGAAATATGGATAGATATGGAAATACAATCCACTGATATTGTTCCACAACTGGTGACAGATATCGCTCGATTTGCTCCATTCGGTGAAGGGAACACTGAGCCGGTATTTTCTCTGTCGGATATGCGAGTGAAACAGGTTCGTTTTGTTGGAAATGGACAGAAACACATGAAGTTTTCTCTGGAATCACCAGATGGACTGAGAATATTTGATGCTATCGGTTTTTCGCTGGGTGATCGATTTTCGTCAATTGTTGAGGGAGATCGGCTTGATATTGCCTTCACTTTGGAGGAGAATGTATGGAATGGGCGTTCGTCCATTCAACTGAAAGTAATCGATATATATCGGAGAGGAGAATCGACGTGAAGTTGTACCCAGCTGGTCAAGTCGTTTGCGTCAGACTGAAATATACCAAGCAACAATTCCGTTGGTGCCTGGGAGTAATCCTAGCAGGCAATCAGGGAGTCGGAAGTCAGTCAAAAACAAAAGTAGCGGTCTCCGTTCATTGGGAGGAAGATGTTTCGTGGGTCAAAGCGAACGTTACTGAGAGTATCGGATGGTTTGGCTCTGAGCCACACCCCCATGATTGGATCCGCCTTTTAATCGCCCGAACTTCCGCTCGAACATTCTTGAACGCCTTTGCTCGTGGTCAGGTACTCTCGCGACGTCGACAGTATCAGGTCGGGATATCAAATATTTGTCCCGCTGATCCACGGGTACTTTTTCGAGAGATATTCAAGTGAGTGTAGCCTGCCCAGAACCATGGGCAGTTTTCTTTAGAAAAATCTCAAGATATGGTAAAGTAAAGATATATTTATGGAAAAAATTGTACTGTATACGGATGGCGGATCTCGGGGAAATCCGGGACCATCAGCACTTGGAGTCCATATTGAGACGCTTGGCAAAAGCTATGGTGAGTTTTTGGGTGAAAAGACAAACAATGAGGCAGAATATGCGGCGATTGTTTCGGCACTGAAGAAAGTGAAATCACTTGTTGGGAAAGAGCAAGCTAAGAAAGCGGTTATCGAAGTTCGCATGGATAGTGAATTGGCGTGTAAACAACTGAATCACGAATATAAGATTGAAAATGCAAAACTGCAGCCGCTCTTTCTTGAAGCATGGAATCTGACTTTAGATTTTGGGAAAGTTATTTTTGTCCACGTTCCGAGAGAACAAAATAGGTTGGCCGATGCCGAAGCGAATAAAGCGATGGATCTTGTTTTGAAGCAACCAGGTCTGCTTGAGAATCTCTAAAAATACAAGAAATATGTTTGGAGGAAAAAAGAAAATAATTAGCCTGTTGATTTTAGTGGTCGGCATCTGTGGGATATGGTACTGGTGGCATTCGCGACAGCCAAAAGCCTTGTGGGTGAGCGAGGCGGTGGTGCGCGGTGATGTACTGGAAACGGTCTCTGTAGTGGGTAAGATTGAGCCGAATGAATACGCAGACCTGTCCTTTTTGACTTTTGGGACGGTCATAAAAATACTTGTTGAGCAGGGTGGCGTGGTGAAGCGAGGGGATGTGTTGGCGGTGCTTGACGCCTCTGTCTTGCAATCGGAAATGAGGAAGGCTTCCGTGGCGCTTTCGATAGCGGAAGAGAATGAAAGATTAGCTCGACGTAGTTGGGATGATTTGAAACCAGAAGAGCAATCAGTTAAAAAGTTGCTTACGAAGCAGGCTCGCGAAAGCATCCAAACGATTCGAGCAGAAATAGAGAGGAATAATGTGGTGTCACCTATTGATGGAACACTTTCGAAACTTGATTTACGAGTCGGAGAAACGGTCAATACAGGCAAAGTATTCGGAAGAGTTTCCGGAACAGGAAGTTTTATTTTGAAGGCTGATATTCCTGAGGCAGATATCGCGAAAATAAACCTTGGCAAATCTGCGGAAGTGACTTTTGATGCGCTTTCTTCTGATGAAAAATTTGTAGCAACCGTAATTTCTATCGAGCCTTCCTCAACGGTGATTCAGGATGTTATTTATTATACAGTCACCTTTGAGCTGCCAGAACAAGACAAACGGCTGAAAGAGGGTATGAGTGCAGATATTGATGTGATGATTTCTGAGCGGAAGCAGGTACTTGTGGTTCCTTATCGTGCATTAGGGCGTGAGAGTGCTCGGGTATTTGTCGAAGTAGCAGCGAGCGGAGTCTCATCGGAACGTCGATATATTGAGACGGGAGTTGAAGGTGACGACGGGCTCACCGAAGTACTTTCAGGACTGAAAGAGGGGGAGCAAGTGATTGTAGGCAAGACGAAATAGCGTTGTATTTGGCTGCTTAATGTTATAGATATGCATTATTTGGGTGTTGATCTGGGAGAACTTATTCGGACAGTAGGACTGGTTGGATTATTTCTCATTGTGTTTGCAGAGACGGGACTTTTTCTCGGATTTTTTTTCCCGGGTGATAGTCTCCTTTTTGTCGCTGGATTGCTTGCGGCACAGGGGCTTTTCCCATTGCCAGCTTTGATAGGAGTACTTCTTCTAGCCGCTATTACGGGGAATATGACGGGATATTGGTTTGGCAAAAAAGTTGGACCAAAGCTTTTTGAGCGTGATGATTCATTGCTTTTCCGTAAAGCGCATGTGAAGAAAGCGCAGTCGTTTTATGAAAAACATGGGGCGAAAACAATTATGCTCGCGCGTTTTGTGCCTATCGTTCGGACATTTGCACCGATTGTAGCGGGCATTGCGGAGATGAATTATCGGAGTTTTCTGGCATACAATATCTTGGGGGCTCTTTTCTGGACGGTTGGACTGACTTTGGGAGGATACTTGTTCGGGAGTCTGATTACTGATATTGATCGCTATCTGCTGCCAGTCATTCTTGTTATTATCCTCCTCTCGTTTTTACCTGCTGTGTGGCATATTTGGAAGGAACGACATATAAAGGAGTAGCGGACAGGCGGCTTTTCTGAAGGAGTATGCAAAAAATTTAAAAAATGAAAGAAGAATCGTTTAGGTGTGTTTGAGTTCGTTCTTATCGTGTTGTCGTTTTTGCCTTTTACGGTTGTTGCTGTTCTTGATCCTTCCGGTTCATCAGATGCCAGTTGGCCACTCTCTCTCCGATTACTCGACTATGGTTTGACTCACTGAATTCGAGAGGTGATTTTCCCGCCCCCTTTAATTTTGATAGGTTTTCTCTTGTGCGGTATTCAAATCCTGCACGGGAAGTCATTGAAGAGTACAGACACAAACTTCTCCCATAAGATTTGAGACATTATCTGTGAGTTGAGGGGAGGGGGAGAAGAATTTTGAAAAAATAAGAGGAGTCCTTGCGGGCTCCTGGGCTAGTGTTGGAAATATTATGGGTGCAAGAGAAAATGCTTTATTCATTTAGGTTCTGAATGCTGTATGGAATCTCACAAGCCGATATTGGCTTGTATTTCAGATCGAAACTTCTGAGATCTTCCGAAGAAGTAGGTTGGGACCAAACGAAAATCCTGAATGCGAAACGCAGCTTGGTATTTATGGCGACCAGCCAACGTCGCGATTCTCCATCCCGTACGTAAAATGCTGGATAGGTATGGTGTGCTTTGAAAATCAGGGCTCCCTCTCTCCCGTTGAGGAATGCTTGCTCGCTGAGAAAACCGCGAGTACCTCCATCGGCTGCGGCTGCATACCAATAGAGTGACACTTCGTCGTGGTAAAAAACCCTGTGCGTGTTGATGCGACCAGGAATCATTTCCTGAGCCATGATGATCCCTCCTTGAAGCGAGAACTTTGATCCATGTGGCATGGCTCCGTTCTTTACTTCAAGGTGCTTGCGCGTTGTTGAGGAAAGAGGGAGCCAATCTAGAGAAGGCGCCCTGCTTTCGTTGCTTCCGCCTGCGCAAGAGATTGCACTTGGGTCGAGCAACAACGCCGTTTGTTAAATAGCTTATTGTAAAAACCTTATAGCACAGTAAATATAAATTTGTCAATGCACTAAATGTTTGATCGTGCGTATTTTTCGGGGGTTAAATTAGCACTCTCGGTATGAGATTGCTAATTATTGATTTTTGCGGTAGTATAGAGATGTCATAAAAACATACGATTATGAACCTCAATAAATTCACTACCAAGAGTCAGGAAGCACTTCGACATGCGCAAGAAATTGCTTTGTCGCGCAATAATCCACAGATGGAGATTGCTCATCTCATGTACGCGTTGCTCATGCAGGAAGATTCTATTGTGCCAGTGGTGATTGGGAAGCTCGGTATTGATATTGATACCGTGCGTGGGAATATCCTAGGTGAGATTGATACTTTTCCTCGAGCCGAATCGGCCACTATCGCTCAATTGTATCTGGCACCGAATTTCGCACAGATGTTTTCTGAGGCTGAGAAGGAGATGCAAAAAATCGGAGATACCTTTGTGTCAACTGAGCATCTTTTGTTGGCAATTCTTGTCGTTCCAAGTCGCGTCAAGTCTTCTCTCGAACGAATGAAAATTGTGTACGATATAGTCCTCGCTATGCTCAAAGAGGTGCGTGGTAATCAGCGGGTGGAAAGTCAGGAGCCAGAGCAGACATATCAGGCGCTTGAAAAATACGCGGTCAATTTGACGAAACAGGCACGTGAAGAAAAACTCGATCCAGTTATTGGGCGAGATGAAGAAATTCGCAGAGTGATGCAGGTGCTTTCGCGTCGAACAAAGAATAATCCCGTCTTAATTGGAGAGGCAGGAACAGGGAAGACGGCGATTGCCGAAGGGTTGGCACAGCGCATTGTCTCTGGCGACGTACCGGAGAGTCTCAAGGGGAAAGAAATAATTTCGCTTGATCTTGGTTCGCTCCTTGCGGGTGCGAAGTTCCGTGGGGAATTTGAAGAACGTCTGAAAGCAATTCTTAAGGAAGTTGAGCGTTCATCTGATCATTTCATTCTGTTCATTGATGAGCTCCACACACTGGTTGGGGCAGGGGCTACCGAAGGATCTCTTGACGCTTCGAATATGCTCAAGCCGGCTCTGGCGCGCGGTAAACTTCGCACCATTGGTGCGACGACGCTCAAAGAATATCAGAAATATATTGAAAAAGATGCCGCATTTGAGAGACGCTTTCAGCCGGTCATGGTGAGTGAACCATCAGAAGAGGATGCAATCGCTATTTTGCGTGGTATTAAGGAGAAATATGAATTACATCACGGAGTGAAAATAGATGATGACGCGCTTATTGCTGCCGTACGACTTTCTCGAAGATACATCAGTGATCGCTTTCTTCCAGACAAAGCGATTGATTTAATCGATGAGGCAGCTTCTCTCCGACGTATGGAAATCGATTCGATGCCGGAAGATCTTGATCAATTGGAGCGTAATATTCGTCGTCTGGAAATTGAAAAGCGGGCTCTGGAGAAGGATCAAAATGCATCAGTCAAGAAGAAGATTACCAAAATCAATCGTGAATTGTCGGAGTTACGAGAACGGAGCCAGAAATTTTCGCTTCAGTGGAAGTCAGAGCGCGAACTTATTGCGGCAATACGAATACGAAAAGAGGAAATTGATCGGTATCGTTCTGAAGCGGATAGTGCCGAGCGGCGTGGTGAGCTTGACCTTGTGGCTGAAATTCGTTATGGACGTATTCCTGAATCAGAGAAGAAAATGAAGGTTGAAGAGAAGAAGCTTCTTGGGTTACAAAAATCAGGTTCGATTCTTCGAGAAGAAATTACAGAAGAAGAGATTGCCGCTGTTGTGTCGCGTTGGACGGGTGTTCCGATCAAGAAGATGCTCGAAGGAGAGGAAGAGAAGCTCTCGCATATTGAAGAGGCTTTGAAAAGTCGGGTGATCGGACAAGACGAAGCCATACATGTGGTAGCGAGCGCTATTCGCCGCTCGCGCACCGGATTGTCTGAGGAGGAGCGCCCGATTGGTTCATTCATGTTTTTGGGCATGACTGGTGTTGGAAAAACGGAACTTGCGAAAGCTCTTGCTACGTTTTTATTTGATGATCAGAAAGCGTTGGTACGGGTTGATATGAGTGAGTATATGGAATCTCACGCAACTGCCAAATTGATTGGTTCGCCGCCAGGCTATGTTGGATATGATGAGGGTGGGCAGTTGACCGAAATTATCCGTCGTCGACCGTATAGTGTGATTTTGTTTGATGAAATTGAGAAAGCACATCCAGATGTGTTTAACATTTTCCTCCAGATTCTTGATGATGGTCGACTTACTGATGCAAAGGGACGAACAGTCAATTTCAAAAATTGCGTTATCGTGATGACATCGAATGTTGGTTCTGACGTGATTTCGCGTATGCAAGAGCTTGGTTTTCGTGGGAGTCGGGATGATCAAGACGATCAGAAAGAAGATGAAATGAAGACAAAAATCATGGCAAGTCTGAAGGGCACTTTTCGGCCGGAGTTTTTGAACCGTATCGATGAAATTGTGGTTTTTCACCCGCTTTCCAAATCAGTACTAGAACGTATTGCTCGATCTGAACTCGAAAAATTAGATCATCGGCTTGCAGACAAGGAAATATATATTGAATGGTCTGATGTGGTCCGAAGGTATTTGGCAGAAAAAGGGTATGATCCTCTGTATGGTGCTCGACCATTGAAGCGTGTCATCCAAAATGAGATACTTGATGTATTGGCACTGCTTATGCTGGAGAAGAAATTTACCTCGGGTCAAAAGTTGAGAGCAACTGTTCATCAGGGGAAGATTGCGTTTCGGCCACAAGCTTCTCCTCAACATTCTGCTCAAAAACGCGCGAAGAAAGAGTGAGCTTGCTTTTCTGTCTGTCTGGTCTAAGCTAAAGGTGTATCTGTTTCGGTTGACTGAATTCATTCATGATTTTCCATTTCACTCTGCTTTTGTGGTCGCTTATTTTCTCTCTTGGACTGTGGCTGGTGGCGCAGGGGGAGATACTTTTGCAGTGGAGTTGGTATATTTCGGTGATTGGACCACTCGTCTTGATTTCTCTGATTGCGACCCAGAGGGTGACGCATCGTCTGGCCGACTCTGCTCTCCCAATACTGATTTCTGTGACTGCCCCGGTACTTCTTTCGCTTATTGATGCACCTATCGAACGTAAGGTTTTTGCCGTTTTGGTGGGCGTAATGTACTATCTCGGATTACTGGCTCTGTATCGACTGCGTACGGCTCCGTCAGATCAAACTGCGCAGTCTTTGCTTTCCATGTCTATTATGGCAGCGATGTTCTTTTTCTATTCTGGCATTTATGGGTTTTACATCAATTTCAATTTTCCATTGTGGGGTCTCATGGCTTTGTTCTTTTTTGGAACAGGGGCAGTGAGTTATCAGGCGCTCATCAATCGAGAACGACGGAATCGTTGGAGAGCCTTATTCTATAGCTTAGTGCTTGGTTTAATTATGGGTGAATGTGCCTGGGCATTCGGGTTTTGGCCATTTGGATATTTGACGACTGGTGCACTTGCATTGGTTCTCTACGCCATACTTTGGGATGTCACCTTCACTGCTTTTTACGGGGAGCTTTCTCTAAAACGTACCATTATCCGTATTATTTTTTTGCTTGCTTTGGTATTGCTTCTACTGGCGAGCACCCCATGGCATATTTTAGTATGATGGTTGATGGGTCTGCATAAGTGTGTTAGAATGGTTCACCGAAGGCAGTCTGGTGTGTTGTGTATTCAAGGGGAGTTCTTTTCGGGCCTTGTAAATCAGGAACAGATGTAAGTATGGATTTTCGCAAAATATTGAAATGGATAGGAGTATTAACCAGCGTTTTTATCCTTGGTGGTATCGGCGGTGTTTTTCTTGACCGTTCGTTTCTCCCATGGCTTTCAGTTCAGCGCGGATTAGATAGAGTTGGTTTTTTGAAACGGACAGCAGACAATGTGACGGTCATTAACAAGACTGAACAGATTGTTGTTCGAGAAGATGATTCTTTGGGTGATATTATCTCTCAGCCAGCGACAGCAGTAGTGACGCTTATTCCAGAACTGGCAGCCGTTTCTGATCGAAATGCACAAACAAAGAACCATTCAGTTACCGGCGTGCTCCTGACGAATGATGGTGTCATTGCAACGTATCGTGAACCAGGAATGATCGAAACGAATACGACATCCATGACAGCACTTCTGTTTGACGGATCAAGTCATGAGGCGCGTTTTATTGGGATAGATACTCTGACGAATTTGGCGTTTTTCCGGATTGACGTGGAAGATGTGCCTTCGATTGCCTTGTCTGATTCCGATAGTGCTTTGGTGGGAAAGAAACTGATTGCTTTTGCCTATGCGTATCAGTCACATCAAAGAAGATTTACAACCGGAACACTTGATACAATCGATACCCCTTTTAATCTCTCCGGAAAAACCGTGTCATCGACAGAAAAGTGGGAGGGAGTTTTTCGAATGAATTTTGGGCAAGAGAGTGATTTTGTGGGAGGACCAGTTATTCAGTACAACGGAGAAATGCTAGGGCTCGTCGGCAGACTCTTCATCGATAATACCGAACACAGATTTATTCTTCCGTCGAAAGCGGTTCGTCAATCACTTGATTTTGTTTTGTCGGGTTCTGATCGCAAGCGTCCAGTCTTTGGAGCGTATTATGTACCACTGACGCAGGCTTACGCGTTGCAGCACGGACTGAAGCGAATTGAGGGTGCGTTGATTTATTCGCCATCCGGACGTACTGGATTGGCTCTCATTTCTGGAAAGTCAGCCGAAAAGGCCGGCTTGCAGGTCAATGATATTGTAGTGAGTGTTAATAATGAATTGGTGACACTCGCAAGTCCGTTATCAGTGCTCTTGGCTCGATTTCAATCTGGAGATACGATTACACTCTCCGTTGATCGTGCCGGTGTCATGAGGGATATTTTAGTGACACTCTAAATATTCGTTCAAATACTCACGCTTCTTCGATTTGGAAACGGTTTGAGGTTTGTATATTAAATTTCGGTCTTCTCTGTTTCCCTGATACAATACGGGTGTATGAGAATCGGAATCAATGCATCATTTTTGCGTAAACCAGCTACCGGTATTGGCCAGGTGACTTTGCATTTCCTTCAGCAGCTTCCGCTTGTCTTGTCTGCTTGGCCGGTAGATCAACGACCGGAAATTGTCTTGTACACGCAAGAACCTTCTCAAGTCACATTTGACTCAAGCATGAAAGCGAAAGTATTTCTACCGCGTTGGTGGCGAAGGGACGACATTCTCCGTGAGTGGCTTTGGGAGAAACAGGTTGCTTTTGAAGCAGAGCAAGACGGATGCGATGTTTTTTTGAGTCTATTTCAATCAGCAACAGTCTTTGATTGTTCATCTCCCGTACGGCATGTGATGATAGTGCATGACATTATTCCCTCTCTTTTCCCGAATTATGTTGCTAAATATTCTCAAAAATTCCATTGGCAGATGATTGAGCGGGGGATTCGGTTTGCGGATTCATTGATTTCCGTTTCAGATTCCACAAGGAATGATATCGTCTCTTGTTTTAGCATTGAGAGGGAGCAAATACATCAGGCCTACCCTGGTCTCGCTCCGATGTTTTTGACGTCTCTCTCGGATGGAGAAGCTGCCGTGGTACTCGCACGACACGGATTGAAACGGGGATATATTTACCATGGCGGTGGACTAGAAATCCGAAAGAATACCGAAGGGGTACTCCGAGCCTATGCTCTTTTGCGCTTGGAGAAAAAGAAGCATCTCACTTCGGTACCACCGCTAGTGATTTCGGGAAAAGTATATGAGAGGACAAATAAACTTGCAACGGATGTAGAGGGTCTCATCGCAGAGCTTAACCTTGGTGATTGCGTGCACCTCCTTGGATATGTACCAGCAGGTGATTTGCCTGCGCTTTATCGGGGGGCAAAGTTTTTTGTGTTTCCTTCGCAGTATGAGGGTTTTGGTTTGCCGGTTCTAGAGGCAATGTCTCTTGGTTGTCCAGTAATCGCTTGTACGAATTCTTCCCTTCCCGAAGTGTGTAATGAAGCAGCTCTTCTGGTGGATGATAATGACACATTGGCTCTTACTGTGGCGATGGATCAGATGTTGACAGAAACAGCACTCCGAGAAATACTCAGCCAGCAAGGAAAAAAGCGAGCAGCTGATTTTTCTTATGTTGCATTTACCGAACAAGTAATACGAGTGTGTGTTCCAGAAGAGATATGAATCATTGTACACAAACTATTTTAGCGTTTCTTTTTCAGCACCGCATCAAGACCATCCTTGTGTTCGTCAACATCATTTTTGGCTCGCTCGGAATTTTCTTGTCTCTTGCTCGAGTGTTACCTCTGAGTCCAGGAAATTTCTTTTTCTTCTCTTTTCTCGTTTTTCTAGTCGCGCTGTATAGACCGATTTGGATTTTTCTACTCCTGATTGGCATGTTGCCATACGAGATCATCAATCTTGCTCCAGTTGAGTTTGGAATTTGGCTGCGTCCGTACCAATGGCTGATGCTTCTGCTTTTTGCGGCGATCGGAGTGCGTACCCTTGTGAAGCGTCCTCTGCTCTCACCATTTCAATTTTTGTGGGTTGATATTTTTCCGGTGCTTTTCTCAATTGGAGCATATACATCTACCTTAAACGCGATTTCAACTGGTGCTACATGGAAACTCGCATTGATTTTGACTAGTTTTGTTGCGCTGTATTTTCTGGTGAGATTTTTTGTTCGAACGGAGAAGTCCGTGATTCAGTTGCTCCCGTTTTTTCTTTCTTCGTTTGGCGTCGTTGCTTTCTGGTCGATTGCGCAGAATATCCTTTTTGCGTTCGGGAAAGAAAGTTTTCAAGTTATGGCAGGTCGACCCAATGGGACATTTGCAGAATCAGACTGGTTGGGGATGTATCTTTTGTTTTTAATCGCCCTTGCCTTGGCCTGGCTCTACCGAAATGAAATTCTCCGGAAACATTGGATACGAGCGCTTTTGCCGTTTGGGATATTGTTTATCGGGACACTTACTCTTGTTATTTCTCTGACTCGGAGTGCCTGGCTCGGCATGGCTGGTATGAGTATCTTTTTTATGGGAGTCTCACTGGTTACTTTTGTGAAGCTTGGAAATCTCAAAAGAGCATTTTTGTTGATTGGTAAAACAGGAGCTGTTGTGTGTTTGGCACTGGTTGCGGTGCCAGTGCTCCATCTTTCTCGCTTTTCTGTTTTTGACCGAGCCGCATCCATAGGCGGAGAACAGAAAATCACTATCGCTTGTCTCAAAGCCAATCAATCTCCTCAGCGAATACAGTCTGTTGATGAACTTGCTTCGTATGGTTGCCAACATATTCTTCTAGAAGAACAGTCGACATTTCGTGAAGCAGGATATGTAATTGAGGAGATCAGTCGTGATGATCCAAATGTTTCTTTACGACAGTCAGTGTATGAGCGGGTGTCTGGTTTGATTCGCGAGCATCCTATCTTGGGAATTGGATGGGGGATGGTGGGAACACATCTTGGGATTGACGAGCGCGGGACAGCTCTTAATGCTAGTAATATGTTTCTGGAATTCTGGCTTGGGAGCGGCCTAATTGGATTGTGTGCATTTTCGATATTCTGGTTTATGTATGGTTTTCAATCAGGAAGGCAAGCCCTTTCTGGGGGAGGGTCTGAAATTGCTCTTCATTTGTTTCTCCACCTTGTCTGGATTGGATTTATGATTTTTAATCTCTTTAACTCAGGGGTTTTGCTCGGTATCTTTTTTGCATTTCTTGGTTTAGGCGGCGTGCTATTCCCCAAAAGCCAGAGTGATCCTTGTGAATGATGTATGAAAACAATTGCTATCGATATCAGGCTTATTGGCAAAGGACGAACAGGAGACGAAATGGTGTTTCGTTCATTGACGCAAGAAATAGTGGCACTCGACCGAGAGAATCGATATCTTTTGTTGACCGATGAGACCGAGAGAGGAAAATTAGCAGCTCTCCACCACGAGCTCAACATCGTGGGAAAAGAGCATGTTGAAGTGGTCTCGCTGGCTGGCAGAAATCGATTTATTTGGAATTTATTTTCGGCACCGTTTTTTCTCCTGAAGCGACGCGTGGATGTTTTTCATACCCAGTATATTCTCCCGATTTATATACCCAGTCGAACGCGGGTAGTAGTTCATATTCATGATGTTTCATTCTGCGCTCTTCCATGGTTTGTTGATTGGAAAGACCGTGTGTTTCTGCGCTTTTTTATCCCGAGGTCACTCAAACGTTCTGATGCGGTTATCGTTCCTTCTCAGTTTACCCGAAATGAAATACTCCGGTATTTTGACGACATCCAACCTGCAAAGATCGTTGTAATACCCAATGCAAGTTCTCATGAGTTCACGCGAGAAGCGTCTCAAGAGGAAGTTCTGAAAGTACAAGCACAATACCAATTGCCAAAGCGATACCTGCTCGTTGTGGGGACACTACAGCCCAGGAAGAATCTTCCGTTCCTGATTCGGGCTTTTGCCGAGCTAAGAAAGCGTGATAACGGTATCAAACTGGTCTTGGTTGGGAACCGATCAGCGCATCACTTTGATCAGAATATTGATCACGTTATCGCTGAATTAGATCTTGGTCAGCAAGTCATTTTTCCGGGTTTTATCGCGCAGCATGATTTGCCAGCCCTTATCAGAGGCGCGACTGGCTATGTGTTTCCTTCTTTGTATGAAGGATTCGGCATCCCTCTTCTGGAAGCTATGAGCCAGAGCGTCCCGGTCGCCGCTTCAGATATTCCTTGTTTGCGTGAAGTGGCGGGCGATGCGGCCTTGTATTTTGATCCAGCCAGGGTTGATACATGTGCAGAAGTCTTGTATACTCTTACCATTCACTCTGATAAACGAAAACAGCTCATTGAAGCGGGTAAAATCCGCTTTGGATGGTTTTCATGGTCAAAAAGCGCTGAATTATTAGCCGACATCTACTATGCGTAAACCTTTCTTAAGAGGTGTCCCAACCGAGGCAGCAATTGGTAAAAGCACAATTGAACCAAGTAAGAAACGAATGTGGTGGCGTATTTTTTTTGTGGTGCTTGTACTCCTTTTCCTCACGGGAGGTATTTTTACTTGGAAAACGGGATCACTTCTGAATAAAATTTCAGGTGGGAATGCGAACATTTTCCAGAGTCTTATCAGTAATCTCCCTGGAGTTGAGAAAAAACTGCATGGTGAAGAAGAGGGGAAAATTAACATTTTACTCCTTGGTATGCGTGGAGCAGGTATGGATGGTGGTGGGTTTTTGGCAGATACTATCATGGTTCTTTCTCTGCATCCGAAGCAGAATGATCAAGATCAGACACGCGCTTCGTTGGTTTCTATTCCGCGTGATCTATACGTCAAAGTTCCAAACCACGACGAAC
Organism: uncultured Bdellovibrionales bacterium; assembly: GCA_964508015.1. GTDB lineage: Bacteria > Patescibacteriota > Minisyncoccia > Moranbacterales > UBA1568 > JAGOSP01. Next base: position 15,660 of record CAZDRG010000007.1, on the reverse strand, counting down.
AGAGAAAGATTAACGCTGTATTTGCTCTTGGTGAACAAAGAAAGCCAGGAGGCGGAGGAATGGAAGACATGAGAACAATTGTGGGGGATATAACCGGTTTGGATATTCCATACGCGGTCACGATTGATTTTCGGGGCTTCAAAGATCTCGTCAATGCTCTTGGCGGTGTCAAAATCGTTCTCGATCAACCCTTTGAAGAAGCGTTGCAATTCCGTGAGCCTCAGGTCTGTGACGCCTATGTTTTTACGGTACCGACCAAACCAGCTCAGTATGAATATAAGTACCATACACGTAAAAATGGTACTCGATATGTCGTGAAGGCATATCCTTTGTGTTATAACCCAAACGTCGAGTGTGGGGGTGATTTCAAGTTAGCAGCTGGTGAAAATACCCTCGATGGGGATAAAGCACTCTGTTTCGCTCGTTCTCGCAAAACCTCCAATGATTTTGAACGCGCGAAGCGTCAACATAAAGTCATTGAGGCTATTAAAAAACAAGCCATGAGTACCGGGACTCTGACCAGTTTTGATAAGGTCACTGGTATCTTAGAGAGTCTAAGCAATAATGTTCGAACAAACTTTGAAGCATGGGAAATGCAACGTATGTACGATCTCTATGTCAAACTTGGTGATGTTGAACCAAAATCAAAAGTGCTTGATACAACAGAGGAGGGGCTTTTGTATCACCCAGAAAATAGTGATCCATTGGCTGGTTATATTCTGCTTCCTCGGGGAGATAATTATGATCAGATTCGGTCCTTATTTCAGACTCTGCCTTGATAATAAATAGTGAGAGTTATTGCTAGGAGCGTGTGTCATGATACATGATTTGAGAGAGCCGCTTATCACTATCGCCGTGAACGGATACAAGAATCCGGAACTTCTTCGTCTCTGCCTTTCTGCCCTCTATCGGGAACTCTCTTTTGTGTCATTCGCATACGAAATTATCGTCGCTGATAGTGCGACTGGAGAAGATACGGAACTGATTATGCGGGAGGAATTTCCTCAAGCCAGATTTTTTCCTTTTGTTGCCAATGTTGGTTTCAAAACGCTCTTTAATATTTCGTTGACCGAAGCGCGAGGAAAATATATTTTTCTTATTAACAGTGATATTCTTATCAATCAAGCGACGATTCCCGCGCTCATGAAATACTTGGAATCTCATCCCGAAACAAAATTGATTGGCCCGAAACAGATTAATTTTAACGGAACGCTTCAGCTCAGTTGTTTTCATTATTACCGACCTCAAACGATACTGTATCGTCGCACCTGGCTGGGTCGTTTGCCATTCGGCAAAAAACATCTTGACTGGTTTATCATGAGAAACTACGATCATGTAACGCCAAGGGCGGTGGACTGGATTACTGGCTCAGCGATGTTTGTTGATCGGGCTGCTGCGTTACATGTTGGGCCGATGGATGATCGATTTTTTATGTATATGGAAGACGTGGATTGGTGCCGACGATTCTGGGAATATGGATATCAAGTGGTATACTGTCCAGATGCGACAGTTTACCATTATCATGCCAAAGGAAGTGCTCGTGGGGGAATATTAGGAATTTTCTTTAATCAGCTGACGTGGTGGCATATCATGAGCGCATTTCGGTATTTTCAGAAATATTTTCGAAAGCCGATTCCGCACGTAGAATAATATAAAAAGAGAATAGTATGAACGATATGTTGTTACCGGAAGAAACTACTCGCCAATCTGAGCGTGAGCAAGGGTTCCTTTTATTCAAAAAACTCTTTCTTATTTTTGTATTTTTTGCTTTGCTCATTCTCGCATTTTTTGCTGGGTATGAGCGAGGACGTGGATCATTTTCTTTTGGCAGTGATTCAGTTTCAGTGAATGGAGCAGTCATTTTGAATGGGAAAAGCCAGGACAAGGAAGTTGATTTTGGACTTTTTTGGAAGGTCTGGGCACTTTTGAAAGATAAGTTTGTGGATCAATCGAAACTGGACGCCAAGCAGATGCTGTACGGAGCAATTGATGGCATGTTGGCATCCACTGGAGATCCGTACACTACCTTTTTTGATCCAAAAGAGAAATTAGAATTTCAGGAGGATATGACGGGAAACTTTGAGGGTATAGGAGCAGAAATGGCCTTGAAAGATGAGATACTCACTATCGTTTCTCCACTCGAGGGAACACCAGCTGAACGGTCTGGATTATTGGCAGGGGATAAAATTTTGAAAGTAGATAATGAGACAACAGCTAATCTGAGTATAGAAGAAGCCGTCCGACGCATCCGAGGCCCCAAGGGTACCAGTGTCACTCTGAATATTTATCATGAAGGTGATGAAGAGGCGAAGGATATTGTTGTGCCACGTGAGGTTATCCATGTGAAGAGCATTCGTTTTGAAATGAAAGAAGGTGGTATTGCCTATATTCGCATCAACCGCTTTGGAGATGAGACTGCAGGTGAATTTGAGCAGGGAGTTCGATCGGCTGTGAACGCAAAGGCAAAAGGTCTGGTCATTGATCTTCGGAATGATCCAGGAGGACTTCTCACTTGTGCCGTTGATATTGCGAGCTTTCTTCTTCCTGAGAAATCAGTTGTGGTTATTGAAGAAAATGGCAAAGGCGATCGCAAAGAATTGAGAACTCATTCGGGGGATGTTTTTTCACAGCTGCCGACGAGCGTCCTGATTAATGGTGGAAGTGCGAGCGCATCAGAAATATTGGCCGGGGCATTACGGGAGAATCGTGAGAATGTCCGTTTGGTTGGAAAACAATCTTTTGGTAAGGGTTCTGTGCAGGAGCTCATTAGCGTCAATAAGGATACAGCGGTCAAAATAACCGTAGCCAAATGGTTGACTCCAAAAGGAAATCAGATTAATAAAGTAGGTATTGCTCCGGATGAAGAAGTTGATTTGACTCGTGAACAAGTGACCAATAAAGAAGATCCTCAGCTCCAAAAAGCTATCGAGTGGGTAACTTCTCAGCTCAAATAAGCGTTGAGGGCGGATCGAGCGCGTGTTTCAAAGTGACCGTTTGACAGAAAACCGGAAAAGCGCTAGAATAAGCCGGTATTAATTTTCTTGTGATTCCACGAATATGTTGGCTGTGATTCGTACAGGGGGAAAGCAGTACCTCGTTTCCGAGGGAAGCAAAGTGAAAGTCGAGAAGCTTGAAGCGGAGGTTGGCTCCACGGTTGATTTTGAAGTGCTCTTTACGGGGGATGAGAAGTCAGTAGTTGTGGGTGTCCCAGTACTTGCAAAAGCCAAGGTAACTGGTACGGTTCTCCGTCAGGATCGAGCCGACAAAGTGACCGGTATTAAGTTTAAAGCAAAGAAGCGTGAATTGACCCACTATGGTCATCGTCAGGCTTTTACTGAAGTTGAAATAACCAAAATTTCCGCATAGAAAGATCCAAGTGGTCTCCAGTACCTTTTCCAATCAAATGAAAAAGCCAGCGCGTAGCAGTGCTGGCTTTTTTGTTGCCTGGGTTCAGGCGACAGTCGTGCCCGTTTCGTCTCGGAAAAAGATGAGCTCCTGAACCGGCATCCGACTGATTGCTGGTCGCCGTAGGTAAGCGTGGATTTCCTCGTCATCCATAGCTATCTGCACGGAGTATACAACCCCTGGACGTACCCCGCCTATTTTGGGTGCGCTCAGAGTTTCGAAGCACGGATATTCTTCTACCGGAATTCCACAACAGTAGCAGAAGATTAGGATAAAGCGCTGCGCTTCCTGGAGTGGATGTTCTTTAGCTCCCACTAACGATGTATGAATAATCCTCATCCTATCTTGCTCCCCCTGTGGTAAAATGTGAAAATACTATCTATTATTATACACCTTTACTTCCTATTTGTCAATGAAGCCGTGATTGAGGCTTCATCGGCGTATTCAATATCACCACCCGTTGAGAGGCCGCGGGCGATGCGGGTAACAGTGGCTCCTGATCCATCCAGTTTTTTCTTGATGTAGAGAGCAGTGACATCACCCTCAGTCGTTGGATTGGTAGCGAGAATGACTTCAGCGACGCCGTTTAGGGTGACTCGTGCCACGAGCTCGGAGATTTTGAGTGTGGCGCCTTCTTGCTCACGACTCATGTCCATGACACCTCCCAAGACATGATAGAGACCATGAAAAGCCCCGGTGCGTTCGATAGCGATGACATCGAGCGGTTCTTCAACAACGCAGATAATTGATGGGTCACGATGTTCATCGGAGCAGATCTCACAGAGCTCAGTTTCAGCGATGTAGAAACAGCGGGAGCAGCTTTTGAGATGATGGAGATCCTCAAGGGCTTCGGCAAATGCCAAGAGTTTTGCCTCGTCTTGTTTGAAAAGATAGAGTACCAGTCTTTCGGCCATCTTGGGACCAATAGAGGGAAGGGCGGAGAAATGACTAATGAGATGTTTAAATTTTTTCGGATATTGCATGGGAATGAAGTAAGAGATTCAACATCATACATCGCAGTGATGAAATACCGCAGAGCTCTATTCAGTATGCACACGTTCAAGCGAACGAAAGGTGGTGGCATTCTCCTCGAAGAAGAGTGAAATCTTTCCGACTGGACCATTGCGATGTTTGGAAACAATAACGTCAACGATGTTTTTGTTTGGCGTATCCGGTTTGACTCGATCTTCACGGTAGAGAAACATGACGACATCGGCATCTTGTTCGATAGAACCTGATTCGCGCAGGTCAGAAAGTTTTGGTATTTGATCAGGACGAGATTCAACTGCACGAGATAACTGGGAGAGTGCGATGACGGGAATATTGAGTTCACGAGCGAGTTGCTTTAACCCGCGGGAAATCTCAGAAATTTCTTGGACACGATTGTCACCCCCACGCGAGCGCCCTTCCATCAGCTGAAGATAGTCGATAATAATAAGGCCGAGATTGTGTTCGGCTTGGAGTCGACGCGCCATGGTGCGCATTTCCATGATATTGAGTGAACCAGAATCATCGATGAAAATAGGGGCTTCAGAGAGGACACCCATGGCATCGGAGAGGCGTTCGAAATCATTGCCCGGACCATCGCTCGAAAGCTTACCAGTACGGAGACGCCAGAGATCAACACCTGCCTGGGCGGCAAGCATGCGATCAATGAGTTGATCCGAACCCATTTCGAGAGAAAAGATGCCAACAGGGATTTTGGAATAGACTCCGACTTGGCGTGCGATATCGAGAGCGAATGTCGTTTTTCCAATACTCGGTCGCGCGGCAAGAATCAACAGGTCAGACTTTTGGAGTCCGGCGAGCAGACCATCGAGATCAGGGAAGTGAGTTTGTACGCCACGGAAGGCGTTGTCACTTTTGTGAAGTTCATCGATACGATTGAAAGCAGATTCGAGAATGGATTTGATGGGGATGAAGTCCTGCTTGATGTATTTTTGTGAAACCGCAAAGAGCTTTTGTTCTGCTTCATCGAGTACTTTTTGTACGTCTTCGGATTCATCAAAACCCATTTCGACGATTTCACTGGCTGCGGCTATCAAACGGCGCAGAAGCGCTTTCTTTTGGACGACTTTGGCGTAGTGGACGACATTGGTGGCCGAAGGTACGGTATTGACGAGTGAAGCGAGATAGCTCGACCCACCGACTTTTTCGAGAAGAGCGGTTTCTTCGAGTCGATTGGCGAGCGAAAGTACATCAATCGGCTCATTGTCTTCGTAGAGTTTGAGGATGGCTTCATAGATACGATTGTGATCGTCTTTATAGAAATCTCCGACGCGCGCAATATCGGCTACCTGAATGATGGCGTCCTTATCAAGCATAAGAGAGCCCAAAACCGACATTTCGGCCTCGATATTTTGAGGGGGGACTCGAAGGTGATCTGTAGAGGATTTTATCATAGCCTATCCAGTATACTCGTTTGGATGAGAAACGTACACTGCTCGCTCATGAATAAATAAGTACCGGTACTTGACAAGAATAAAATTCTATAATATAAAGGACTCACTGCATGAAGAAAAGATGCCGCAAATTCTTTCGAGAGTGAGAGAGCGTTAATTTTCTGCAGAATTCCAGTAGTTTAACAAGTACCACACAAGGAGAGAAGCATGAACATGAAAACGATGTTGTTGTTAACGAGCGCGATCGCCTTCTTCGGCGCCGACGCACAAGCGGACCCTTGGGTCCAAGGAGGGGCCTCGTTCGGAGGCCAGATTTTCGGGCTTAATGGTTTCAGCGCCAAGGCCGATGGAAGGACAAGCTTCGAAATCCCAGGGGGTCCATGGGCCGGCACCAACGGGTTCACTCTGTTCTCAGCCAGCGGATCTGCTGGGCGAGGCGGAGAGTTCAATGCCCAGGTTACCGGCAGCGACAACTTTGCCGGGAAGCGAGACGCACAGATGTTCAGCAACGGTACGACCGGCATTTCCGTCAGGGTAACCGGCGATGGAGAGGCCTCGGCTTCGTCCCAATCAGGCCAGCAAATGACGTTTGTCTTCCCGTCCAGGCCGTCTCGGCGCAAGTAACCCAATCGGTGGCGGTGATATTTTTTTGGCACATCACCGCCACCCCCCTTTTTTTTTAATACCAAAACCAAAGGAATGAAAATGAAGAAACTTTTCAGTCAGATGATGACGCTGATCGCCCTGTTGACGACGCTGACGACATCGGCACATGCGCAGACGGCGGCCACTGTGGTCAGCAACACCAGCAACGCCGTAGTGGGCGCACAGGTCTATGTTGAACCGTCATTGACCGGTGCGGGCATCGGAACGGGAGGGCAAGCGCTCACGAACCAAACCATCAACCTGGGAGGAGGCAGGCCTCCTGTCCAAGCGTTCTTTGTGGGTGGGCCCGCACAGGCAAGTGGTGGCAACATCTTCGTGCCAGCGACGGGAATGTCGTCGATGGCGGTGGGCTCCAACGAGCTCATCGCTTTCTGCGGGAAGTCCGGAGGGACAACGTTGCGCCGGGGGGATCCTTTGCCGACAGCAGCAGCGCCAGTGCTTGGTGAAAGTGGAAGTACGAATGTTTCCATGACACCAATGAGGGCGTACAGCCGTCTGGCGAGCAAACAAACGGTTCCGGTGCCGGTGGTTGCGCTTTCCGGGAGTCTTCCGGCGGGGCAAAAGATCATCTGTCTCGCGACAGTCCTGGTCCGGGCAACATCGCAGGAAAGAGGCAACGTGCCCATGGCAACGTTGCAGTCCGACGCGCAACGCTTCGTCCTAGATGTGCTTCAGTGGCCGACCGAAGTGTTTGTGATGACGGAAAAGAGCCTGTGGGGCGCCAATTCGGGGGTAACCTCGATTGGCGATTCCAAGCAAGTGGGTATCGGCGGCAGCGGGACACTGAACCCCTTCACATATCTGCTGGGAGTCACAGCGGGTATCGGCGGAAGTAACATGGCGGCTTTTGATTCGTCTGACATCGTGGTATCTATGCTGGTGTACGCGGTTGTCGACGGCGATCAACCGGAGGCCGCCCAGTATGGCGTGATGGTGCCACCAGCACCAGCAGCGGCAGTAGCATCACCAGCACCAGCACCAGCAGCGGCACCAGCTTCCGCCGCCGCCGCCCGCCGCTAGGCTAGAGGTATCGTATGGGCTGACCGTCTTTCAACTGAACCTACACAATAGGGGAAGGAGAAAGACTGTCAGCCGATTTTTTTTGAAAAATATTCTTTTCTAATGCCCTTTTTTTATACGAGGACCGTTGTCGGTATCTTCAACCGTGTAGCCAAGAGCGAGTATGGCATCACGCAGTCGATCAGCGTCCTCGAAATTTTTGTTGACTCGCGCCGTTTGCCGATCGTCTGCGAGTTTATGAACGTCATCGGGGATTACTATTTGTTCTTCAGGTTCAAGACCAAAAAGAAAAAATATCGTTTTGAAGGCTGACTGGACATCGGGGTTACATGACTCACCCCAATCAAGAGCACCATTGGTTTCCCTTGCAAGCTCTTGAGCAATAGCGAGCGCGAGGGGAGTATTGAGATCATCCTCGCAGGCTTCGACGATGCGTGTGAGCCATGGTGTGGCAGAAAATCCGGTTTCAGAAATGGGTGCTGTCTGTACTCGGGCGTGTGTTTTGAGAAGTGATTCTTTGATTTTGCGCGCCTGTTCAAGACTGTGCCAGGTGAAATTCATTTGACTCCGATAATGCGCTCCTAGAAAACAGACGCGGAGATCGGTGGGTGAAAAACCGTGTTCTGCAATATCTGCCAAACGATAGAAGTTTCCTTTTGACTTAGACATTTTGATACCATCGACGAGAATGTGACGGGTATGGAGCCAGTAGCGAACAAATGGCTTCCCTGTTGCACACTCACTTTGTGCGATTTCGGCTTCGTGATGGGGGAAGATATTGTCTTCACCGCCAGTATGAATATCAAAAGAATCGCCAAGATATTCTTGACTCATAGCGGAACACTCGATATGCCATCCAGGATAGCCCTCGCTCCATGGTGATGGCCAGTGCATCAAGTGTCCTTCTGGCGCTTTGAGCCACAAGGCAAAGTCCCAGGGATTTTGCTTGTCGGGGTGTTCTTCAAGACGCGCGCCAACCTTGAGTTTATCGAGCGTGTTCCCCGAGAGAGCACCGTAGCGGTCGAAAGATGTCACATCAAAAAAAACATTGCCATTGGCAACATAGGCATGATGGTTTGTAATCAACTCTTCGATGATGCGAATCATTTGAGGAATATGGGCTGTGGCTCGGGGGAAGAACTGTGCCGGCAGAATATGCATGGCAGTCTCATCCTGATAGAAGTGGGCTTCGTAGAAACGAGCGATTTCTTCGGGAGTTTTCTTTTCAGCGAGCGCTTTCTTGGTCATTTTATCTTCGCCACTATCTCCCTGAGCGACATCATCGGCTGTCATGTGCCCAACGTCGGTGATATTTTTGATGTGGCGTACTTCGTAACCAGCACGAACGAGTACTCGTCTTAGCGTATCTGGAAAAACGAAAGAACGGAGATTCCCAATATGAGGATAATCATACACGGTGAGTCCACAGGTATACATGCCAACCTTCCCTTTTTCTCTGGGGATAAATTCTTCTTTTGTTTTGGTGAGGGTGTTGTAAAATCGCATAGATTGGTAGTTATTCGGTATTTGAGGAAATAGCTTCTCAAGAAGATAGTACCAAAAAAACGGGCACTTGCCCATTCGGAAGACTCAAAAACCTATTGTTTTTTCTATTGACAAATATTTTATTATATGCGAAAATATATATTCAATCACAATCGGGTGGTTGAAATTTTGGAGGATGTAAGATGAAGTATTTTAAATATTTTGGATATGTCTTCTGTGTGTTGGCGGCTCTCTTGCCGACGGCATCGGCCGCAAAAGACGAGGTGTCCTTTTGCAGCCATGAAGGGTACCCTGTCTTCGTGGACGACAGAAATGCGGACGGCCGCGCAGTTGTTGTTGAACTGCTGCAGGGTAAGTACACGCCGTGCAGTGTCGACAAGAGCGAAAGTGCTCCGCAAAACTTAAAAACGGATGCGTGGTGCACGCTGCACCCGGTTGGCACCATGACCGCGGTCAGTTGCCGTGGATTCGTGAGCGTAATTCCGTGGTCAAGTCTTGAGATCAAGGGGATACACTTTCGTGCCATCCCCGGGTCAGAAGGCTACCCGGTCGGGATGTCCCTCGTAGACTATCTCGCGACGATTCGGATACGCGCGTCCATCGCAGCGGCAGCGGTGGACAACCAAACTCAGTAGTCAGTGAATCGCTGATTCCTGACTGATAACGGGCACTCTTGAATCATAAGAGTCGCCCGTTTGTTATTTCAATACCGAGAGAATTACTCGAAAAGAAAGTATTAGAACCAGCGTTTCCACTTGAAGATTACAACGGTCAGGGCAGCAATGATGAGCATGAAGGCGGTATGGATCCAAAAGGCGTTTGGATGGTTACCAAAAGGAATCGCTGCAGTCATGGCAAGCATATTGGTATACACCGACATCGGGAGGAGTACGGCCGAAAATATGGTCAAGACTTTCATCGTGAGATCAAGCTTGCTCGAGAGAAGAGAATTATTGGTAGCTTCGAGAGCCTCGATGGTTTCTTTGTTGCTTTCGAGAATGTTCCAGATGCGAATATTCGTACCGATGAGATCTTGGAAATAGGGTTTGAGATCATCGGCCACATGGGGATGATCTTTGGCAAGAAGTGATTCGAGTATAGATCGCTGTGGCTTGAGTGTGCGTCGAAAGTTGAGGATGTCTCGTTTGAGTACTGAGATTTCGAGTACCATTTCTTTTTCCTTTTCAGCAAAGACTTGCGACTCGACAAAATCAAGCCGTTCTGCAATATGATTAAGCTTCGGAAAGCAGGAGTTAAAGAGAATATCGAGCACCGCATAAAGCAGGTGAGTCGGGGTTTGGCTCATATAGAGCCGCCGCCGCCCTTCATTTTTGGCGAGTTCGGAAAAAAACTTGGTGAGGGGGTAGATATCGTATTTGTGGCTTGTAATCAAATAGCCATCAGTGAGAATGATATCGAGTTCGCCAGGAAAAGTAGTGCGATGATTGGTATCAAAAAGAGGAATGTGCACCGAGAGGAACAAACATCCATCGTATTGGACTACTTTGGGCTGATATGTCGGTGTGACGAGCTCCTCAATGGCGAGTGGGTGGATAGAAAAGTTCTCTTGAAGATAGGTAATATCTTCATTGTGCGGATCTTCAAAATCAATCCAAGTCACTTGGTGAAACTTCACTTGATGCATAAAGAAATTTTTGTTTTTTGGAATCGAGTTGATATCGTATTCCCCTTCGTAGTATATCAGAATCATTTTGACAGTGGAAGAGAAATATCGTACAGTGTTTCGTATGATGAAAAATACTCTTCTTGCCTTGATACGATTTTATCAGCGTTATGTGTCGAGCGAGCGGGGTGTCCTGTCCTTCTTTACTGGGGGGCGCGTCTGTCGATTTCATCCAAGTTGTAGCCAATATCTGTTTGAGTCAGTGACCAAATATGGCCTTTGGCGGGGAGTATGGCTTGGACTGAAACGTGTCGGTCGTTGTCATCCTTGGAATGGAGGAGGATACGATCCAGTTCCTTAAGAACTTTCAAAAATGGAGGAATACACCCTGAATGCAACAGGGTATTTTGACAAGACATTTTTTGATGGCGATAGAAGAGAGGAGTTTTGTGTATGTATAAAAAAGAGACGGGTAGACCTACATCCAATCGTCGGAGGACGGCTGGAAACCGTGGCCAGCGCGAGTGCGGGCCGACCTCCCCATCTAATGTTGTGCCGGGAGAGGAGGGCAATCGTTCCAAGACGCCGATAAGAAATAGCGCCCATGACCGCGCTGAACCCCCAGACAGGATCAGCGAGTTGATCCGCTGGGCCACGCTGGAGCGCTGATGTTGCAGTAACAGAGGCTTCAAATGGGACATGTTTCCTTCTTGAAGTCAGCCTTGGTTCTTCGGAATCAGGGCATTTTCTTTTTATATTTCTTGATGGGCTAATAGTCAATCGCTTGCGTTGTTCTTCCGTGGTATTGACATGATGTATAATGTTTGCTTTAATATAAAAGCTCAATTTGAGTAAACTCAATTAAGGAGAGTTCCTTTGAATAAATTGCTTAGTTTGGTAGCCATAGTGGCAGCACTCTGGTTTTCTTCGGTTGTCATGGCACTGCCTCTGCCGATGGTCGGCGGCATGATGAGTTCCCCTGCGCCTGGAGGGCAAATCATCGCCACCCAGGGGTGGGATGACGGAGGCATCACCATCAACTGGTGGGTTGGGGAAGTGGCAGCGGGGCGATACCAATATGACTACTTCATCTACGCTTCGGGTGTCAACAGGGTAATCCTGTCAACCCCCATCCTCATCTCGCCTTCAGACATCCTGTCTGGCACCACGCCGGCTCCGAGGCTCGGATTTTTTGAGTCATCGGATAACAATAATCTCGGTCTGCCCCGCGATACTTTGGGGGCAGAATTTGTCTTCAACAGCCAAGGAAATTTCCAGCACGTGCATTGGGAATCCGAGCTTGCACCAGTGTGGGGAGGGGCCTATGTCGGTGTCGACCCTCAGTCGATACCACCCATGACAGTGCCGACGTATGCCCATACTGCGATATGGAATAGTTTCTATCCATTTGCGTGGAGGGAGTCTTCGTTCTTACGCAAGGACATCCCCGTCCCTGGGGTTCGTCGGTCGCCGGTGGTATCAGTTCCAGAACCGGGCAGCCTGGCCCTGTTTGCGATCGGACTCATCGGACTGGGCATAGCGTCCCAACGTCGGAAAGGCTAAGCGCCGTCCTCACATAAAAAACAATCGGTGTCAACGACACCTTCCAAAGCCCTCGCGCGTCTGCCTGGGTTTTTTCTTTGCCTCATATTTTATGGAGTATTTCGCATTTAGCACTCACTCTTGACGAGTGCTAAATCATTTTCTATACTGATTATATGAATACCAGACAAAGACAAATCCTCTCGGCTGTCGTCGAGTTGTATACCAAAACTGCCCTTCCAGTTGGATCCCAAGTCCTGCTTGAACATTTCCAATTTCCAGTTAGTTCGGCGACTCTGCGCAATGATATGGTGGCGCTCGAAGAGGCGGGATATCTCTATCAGCCACATGTTTCAGCTGGTCGTATTCCAACTGATGCCGGGTATCGTTTCTATGTCGAGGAGATGATGGGTGATGAAGATTTGTCGCGCGAAGACCAGCGTCGACTTCAGAAAGAGCTCCTCATGATGAAGGCCAAACAAGCGCGACTGGGTCGGAGTACCACGAAACTTCTTTCTGCTCTCTCTGGTAATCTTGCAGTTTCTGGTTTGGTACATACGGATGAGTTCTATGATTTTGGCATGAAGGAGCTTCTGGATAATCCAGAGTTTCAAGAAATGGACGAATTGTGCCGATTGGTTGAAACACTTGATTCTCTCGACGAGAAGCTGGACGTCATTTTTGCGAAAATCAGCGATGGTGAAACGCATATCTTTATTGGTGATGAAAATCCGGTTAAGGAAATCGCTCATTGTTCTATGGTGGTAGCGCCATATCATACCAAGGAAGGCAAGGGCATTCTTGCAATTATCGGTCCGAAGCGTATGGACTATGCGAAGAATAAATCCTTGATTGAGTATATGAAAAAGATTCTTGGATCGTCGATTCCGGTTCTTGTAATCGTGATGGTTCCATTTGCTTAGACATATGATTGTGACGAATCAAAAGAATATCTCGCAGAAAGAGGAAGAGAAAATTGAGGAAGAACATAAGTCAGAAGAGGAGAGACGTCGTGAGTTTGAACTCCTGAAAGCGCGGATGACCAAATCATCATAAAATATCACCGAGTATTAAGATACATAAATGACACAAACGTATGCAGCAAAATGATGACAAGCAGGAAGCAGCAACAGAGGAAATGGAGATCAATGATTCCGTGACTCCAAATACAGTTGAGGAGACACTGCCAAAAACAGATGCCGAGTTGGCAGATGAGTACCTCAATGATCTCAAGCGGCTGCAGGCGGATTTTGAAAACTACAAGAAACGGCAGGCCACGCGCGAGAAAGAAATCGCTGGCTATCTCATTGAGAAGCTGGTCATGGATTTGGTGCCGGTGATGGATAATTTTCGTATGGCGACTGAACATGTGCCAGAGGCGGAGCGATCCAGCCCGTGGGTGACGGGTATCCAATATATTGAGAAACAATTAGAGAAAGTTCTGACCGAAAATGGAGTATCCACGATTGAGGTGCAAGCAGGGGATACTTTTGATCCAACCATACATGAGGCGCTCGAACAAGCCGCACCGAGTGAAGAAAATCAGGAAGAAGTAGTAACAAATGACACTCCGATTATTACCAAGGTTCTGCAGAATGGATTCAAGATAGGAGAGCGCATTATTCGTCCAGCCAAAGTCACGGTGAAATAACGGGCAGTGTATCACTCATTATTCATTCATAAATTATTTAAATAAAATACTATGAGTAAAATACTCGGAATCGATCTCGGAACAACCAATTCAGCCATGTCCATCGTCGAAGGTGGCAGCCCGACTATCCTCGAAAACAAAGAGGGGAATCGCACGACACCGTCCATGGTGGCTATTAGCAAAACCGGCGAACGTCTCGTCGGACTTCTCGCCAAGCGTCAGGGCGTGACCAATCCAGAGAATACTTTGTTCTCCATCAAGCGTCTCATTGGGCGTCACTTCAATGATGAGGAAGTGAAGCGTGACATGAAGACCTTGCCATACAAAATCATTCAGGCAGGAGAAGGAGTCAAAATCATCATGGGTGGCAAGGAATACACGCCACAGGAAGTGAGTGCCATGATTCTCTCCAAGTTGAAAGCAGATGCCGAAGAAAAACTGGGTGAAAAGATCACAGATGCGGTTATTACGGTGCCGGCATATTTTGACGATAGCCAGCGCAAGGCCACCAAAGAAGCCGGTGAAATTGCAGGTTTCAATGTTCGTCGCATCATCAATGAACCAACCGCGGCCGCTCTTGCCTATGGATTCAACAAGAAGAAAGACGAGAAAATTGCGGTGTATGACCTCGGTGGTGGCACCTTTGATATTTCTATCCTCGAAGTAGCCGAAGATACGGTTGAAGTAAAATCCACCAACGGTGATACACATCTCGGTGGCGATGACTTCGATCAGAAAATCATTCACTGGATTCTCGATGAATTTAAGAAGCAGGAAGGAATTGATCTTTCGAAAGATCCACTCGCCCTCCAGCGTATCAAGGAGGCATCCGAAAAAGCCAAGATTGAACTCTCAACCGCCAATGATACCGAAATCAATCAGCCATTTATCACGAGCGATGCCAATGGTCCCAAGCACCTCGTCATGAAGATGACTCGAGCCAAGCTCGAAGAACTCGTGCATGAATTGGTTGAGGCAACCTTCGAACCAGTCAAGAAGGCGCTCGCTGATGCCAAGCTCTCAGTTTCCGATATTAATGAAGTTGTCCTCGTCGGTGGAATGACTCGTATGCCACTCGTGCTCCAGAGCGTCGAGAAATTCTTCGGTAAGAAACCAAATATCACCGTTAATCCAGACGAGGTGGTGGCTGCTGGTGCGGCTATTCAGGGTGGGGTGCTCGAGGGTTCAGTCAAAGACGTACTCTTGCTCGATGTGACCCCACTTACCTTTGGTATTGAAACCATGGGCGGTGTGCGTACCCCACTCATTGAACGCAATACCACGGTGCCAGCTCAGAAGAGTCAGATCTTTTCTACCGCAAGCGACAATCAGCCATCCGTTGAAATTCACGTTCTTCAGGGTGAGCGTGAAATGGCGAATGACAACAAATCACTTGGACGATTTATTCTCGACGGTATTCCACCAGCACCGCGCGGCATCCCACAGGTCGAAGTCATTTTTGACATCGATGCCTCGGGTATTCTTTCGGTGACTGCCAAGGACAAGGCTACCAACAAATCACAGTCTATTCGCATCGAAGCCTCAACCGGTCTCTCGAAAGATGAGATCGAGCGTATGAAGAAAGATGCCGAGATTCACGCCGAAGAAGACAAGCACAAGAAAGAACTCATCGAAGCACGCAATCTCGCTGACTCACTCGTATATTCAACCGAGAAAGCCATGAAAGATGCTGGAGACAAAATTACAGCTGATGAGAAAAAGCCGGTTGAAGATGCTATCACCGAACTCAATACCGTGAAAAACGGTGACGATCTCGACGCCATCCGCAAAGCGAGCGAAACTCTCTCACAGGCCGCACAGAAAATTGGCGAGAAGCTCTACGC
>CAZDRG010000006.1:0-31011 GCA_964508015.1 uncultured Bdellovibrionales bacterium | reverse complement strand
GTGCTTCGTGATGGTTATGAGACTGATCAGGATATGGGGAATTATGAGCGTTTCATGGGACTAGAGCTTTCAAGAGATCACTATATGACCACAGGACTGGTCTATAAGACAGTGATTGAAAAAGAAAGGAATCTCGAATATGAAGGACGTTGCGTCGAGGTGGTGCCACATATTCCGCAGGAAGTAATCCGACGTATCAAGAAGGCAGCGCGTACATCGAAGGCAGATATCGCTATTATAGAAATTGGCGGTACAGTGGGGGAATATCAGAATATTCTTTTTCTCGAGGCAGCTCGTATCATGAAACTTGAACATTCAGCCGATGTCTTTTTTGTGCTGGTGAGCTATCTTCCTATTCCAAGTAAGATTGGTGAAATGAAGACGAAGCCGACACAGTATGCTGTCCGTACACTCAATGGAACGGGTATTCAGCCTGACTTCATTGTGGCTCGTTCGGACCGGCCTCTTGACGAAAAGCGAAAGGAAAAACTGGCTGTGAATTGTAACATCCGCAAAGAGGATGTTATCAGCGCGCCCGATGTCGAAAGTATTTATGATGTCCCGCTGAACTTTGAACAGGATGATTTGGGGAATCGTTTGCTAAAAAAATTAGGATTGAAAGCGAAGAAGCATGATCTTTCAGTGTGGGAGAAGCGAGTGCTTAAAAATCGAAAGTCAACTGAAACTGTTCGAATCGGCGTTGTTGGAAAATATTTTAAGACGGGAGACTATGTCTTCTCTGATGCGTATATCAGTGTTATTGAAGCACTGAAACATGCGGCTTGTGAGGTTGGGCGGAAAATAGAACTCGATTGGGTAGATAGTGCTGATTTTGAAGCGGATCCAAAACGATTAGAGTTGCTGCGACAGTATCAGGGGATTCTTGTGCCGGGTGGATTTGGCGGTCGTGGTATTGAGGGTATTATTTCAGCTATTCACTTTTGCCGAGAAGAGAAAATTCCGTACTTTGGATTGTGCTACGGAATGCAACTCATGGTAATTGAATACGCTCGTTTCGTGATGGAGCTACCGAATGCGCATACGACAGAAGTGAAGAGCGATACACCGTATCCGGTCATCGATATCCTTCCTGAACAGGTAGAAAAACTCCGGAAGAAAAATTTTGGCGCGACCATGCGACTTGGTCATTATGAGGCGAAGCTTAAATCGGGAACTATCGCTCGGGATGCTTATAAAGTCGATAGCGTTCTTGAGCGCCATCGCCATCGTTACGAGGTAAATCCGGAATATATCAAACAGATTGAAGCAGCGGGATTGGTATTTTCGGCCACTTCTCCCGATGGTGTCTTGATGGAGATTGCTGAACTTCCGAAAAAACAACATCCTTTCTTTTTGGGTACGCAGTTTCATCCGGAATTTCAATCTTCCTTAATTACACCGCACCCTCTCTTTGTTGCATTTCTCAAAGCCGCTGCTCGATCGATTGGGTAGAATATTTCTGCTGCACATGAAGCAGTGGATCAGGATAAATTTTTGCTTTTTCTCTTCGAACGCTTTAAGCTGAAAGAAGCTATTGATTAATTATGTCGTTGTATGCTTGATATTCGATTTATTCGGGAAAATGAAGCCCTGATTCGTGAGGCTATCTCGCTGAAAAACAGCGCCTGTGATTTAGATGTGTTGCTGAAGCTTGATCAGGAGCGGGTGAGTATGCAACGAGAGCTCGAGGAGTTAAAATCTTTGAAAAACGACATTAATGATTTGATTATGCAGTCGCAATCGCCTGAAGAGCGAACGGAAGTGATTGCGAAAGGGAAAGAGATAAAACAGAAAATTGATGAAATTGAACCAGGCTATCGTGCATTAGATGAGCAATTCAATGCCATTGCAGCTTCTGTACCGAATGTGATCTCTTCTGATACGCCACGAGGGAAAGATGAAACAGAGAACGTCGAAATATTCCGCTCGGAAGAACCGAAGACATTTGCTTTTGTGCCAAAGGACCACATCGCCATCGGGACTGCATTGGATATTCTCGATTTTGAACGCGGAACGAAGGTGGCTGGTTATCGGGGATATTACCTGAAAAATGAAGGAGCACTTTTGGTAATGGGATTGATGATGTACGCATTACAAAAAATGGTAGCGAAAGGATTCCTCCCGATGATACCGCCGACACTGGTTAAAGAATTTCCACTTTTTGGGTCTGGGTATTTCAAAGGGATTCAATATGACTCTGAAACCGACGAAATTTACCGACTCGCTTCATCTGAAAAAGAAGCAGACGGAAAAGTGAACCGAGAGGAAAAATTCTTGGTTGGGACAGCGGAACCATCGCTGCTTGCATATTATTCGAGTGAAGTTCTGGAAAAGGAGAAACTTCCTCTTCGTCTGTCTGGTTTTAGTCAGTGTTATCGGAGTGAGATTGGATCGTATGGACGAGACACGAAAGGTCTGTATCGAGTGCATGAATTTTTCAAGGTTGAACAGGTAGTTTTGTGCACAGCCGATATGAAAGAAGCAGACGCTCTTCAGACAGAAATGTTGGCTATTTCAGAAGAGATGCACCGAGAATTGGGTATACCCTATCGGAAACTTCAGATTTGCACTGGTGATTTGGGTGCTGGCAAGTATCGCCAGTTTGATTTAGAGGCATGGATGCCAGGATTGAATCGTTGGGGAGAGACAGGATCGTCTTCTAATTTCCTTGATTGGCAATCGCGCCGACTGAATGTGAAATATCTTGATAAGGAGTCGGGGGCACGCAAATATGTGTACATGCTCAATAATACCGCTTTACCAAGTCCACGAGTGCTTATAGCGCTGCTGGAGAACTATCAGGAAGAGGATGGATCGGTGGCGATTCCAGAAATACTCCGTCCGTATATTGGTAAAGAGAGAATTGTTTCGAAGAAGAAGTAGATATGAAATCAAAAAAGCTCTGCTTGCGTCAGAGCTTTTTTTGAGAGTGGGTGCGGGGGGGATCGAACCCACGACCGTTGGCTTAAAAGGCCACTGCTCTACCGACTGAGCTACGCACCCGGTGATACTTCCAAAACAAAGGAATTCTACTGGTTTTTTGTCTCTTCGTCAACAGCGGCTTATTGATTGTGGTATACTGTACCTAATTGAGAGAGATGAACAGCCGATGTGTATTGAATGAAGGTTTTTTGTTCTTGTGATTTGCATGTAAGAGCGCGAGTTATTATTCAGAGTACGGCAGACCAGAGAATATTTTTTATGTATCGATTAAGTGAAGTATTCTATGCTCAAACAAATAGGTATAATAGTCAGTGTCGGTCTTTTTTTGTCAGGTTGTAGCATTGCTCCGAATAAGGACAACACCCCATCAGGACCGAGCGCACCTGCTTCTGGAAGTTTATATAAGAGTTTTGATTCTGGAAAATCATTTGTCCCGAAGATAACCGTGAGCGAGAAGCTCCGTATCTCTTCAGCGGATATTTTGTCTTGGGTAATAGACCCTCAAAATCCTCAAAGCATGTATATCGGGACCACGGACGATGGGATGTTTCATACCAAAGATGGAGCAGAGCACTGGGAGCAAATGAATTTTCCACCAGAGAAAATCTATGGTATTGCTATTGATTCGGTTGACTCGCGTCGTATCTTTGCAACTGGAATTTATGAGGGAGTGGGGAAAATCTATCGATCTGAAGATGAGGGAGAGAATTGGAAAGAGGTATACGTAGAACCAGGCCCGGGAACAGTTATTTCGTCATTGGCCATGCATGCTCTGGATTCGCGTATTCTGTATGCAGCAACTGATAAGGGCGGGGTGATAAAAAGTATCGATGGAGGAGAGCAGTGGAAAAATATCTACGAAGCGAGCGGTCCAGTGTCTAAAATCCTTCTTGGGAAAAAAATACCAGAATCAGTTTCCTTGCTTGTGTTCCAAAAAGACGTTCTTTCTTCACCGGACGGTG
Source organism: uncultured Bdellovibrionales bacterium (assembly GCA_964508015.1). Lineage (GTDB taxonomy): Bacteria > Patescibacteriota > Minisyncoccia > Moranbacterales > UBA1568 > JAGOSP01. The sequence continues at coordinate 27,106 of CAZDRG010000006.1, read as the reverse complement.
GAGTAACATGGTTAGATAAAACGAAGAGTCTCAAAACAGCTAATGAGATGATGAGAATTGCCCTGTCGGATCCTGTATCATTGAATGCTGATCCTCATTCCCCGAACATCCTGTACGCAGGTACTCTTTCGGATGGGCTTCTGCGGAGTTCTGATTTTGGTCTGACATGGTCTTCTCTTCCGATTCTGGAAAGCGCCAAACGCTATCCGATTCGCTCGGTAGCTATTAGTCAGGAAAATTCGAATGAAATTGTTTTATCCTCAGGAGCAGCGTTCTATCGGTCGACAGACGGCGGACAGCGTTGGTCTGTGACGGAATTAGGTATTGACCGAGGCGTGAGCATGATCCTGTACGAACCTGGAAATTCTGCTATTCTGTACTTTGGACTACGGAAGTTTAAATAATGTCTCGTAACATATTTACATCTACGATTTATGGTGAAGGCACTAATTGAAACAGGAAAAGCAAAATTTGAACAAGCGATTGAACACTTTATTGAGGCGGCAGCTCAGATTCGAAGTGGGAGAGCGCATCCAGCTCTGGTAGAAGGGATTTTAGTAGATTATTACGGGACCCGTACACCTATTCGGCAGATTGCCAGCGTAACCATTCCTGAAGCTCGACAGATTCTCATACAGCCATGGGATCAGGGCGCAGTACAGGCGATTGAATCCGCCATTCGAGAATCCGATTTGGGATTAAACCCAGGAAATGATGGACGGACTATTCGATTGACACTTCCTCAATTGACCGAGGAACGACGACGTGAATTTGTGAAATCTTTGAATAATCGGGCAGAGGAATCACGTATCAGCATACGAACGACGCGAGAAGATATCTGGAAGGAAATTCAGGAGATGGAAAAAGCGGGTGAGATTGCTGAGGATGATAAATTTATTGGTAAAGATGAGCTGCAAAAAGTAGTTGATGAGTATAATGCAAAGATAGAGACCATCCGAAAGGAAAAAGAGAAAGATATAATGACCATTTAGGTTTTGAGTAATTTTTTTGAGAGATTTTTGATATGCTGACGATTTTGATTTTTGCCATAATTTTGGGAGTACTGGTATTAGTCCATGAGCTCGGCCATTTTATTGTGGCGCGACGCAATGGAGTGAAAGCGGATGAATTTGGCTTTGGTTTTCCGCCTCGTTTGATCGGGATAGTAAAAAACGATACCACTGGGAAATATGACATTATTTGGGGAGACAAGGAGGTAGAGAGTCCGCATACGATTTATTCGCTCAACTGGATTCCGCTTGGAGGTTTTGTGAAAATTAAGGGCGAAGGGGGAGAGCACACGCATGACGCTGACAGTTTTGCAATTCAGACTGCCTGGCCGCGTATCAAGATATTGGGCGCCGGTGTGGTAATGAACTTTCTGTTGGCATGGGTATTGATTTCTTTTGTGTACATGGTGGGATTGCCCCAGCCTATTGATCCCGATGAGCGTGGCAAATATCCTGATCAGAAGGTGCAGATTCTGGAAGTGAAGCCGGGGACACCAGCTGCAAAAATGGGACTCCGTCCACTTGATGAAATTATTTCTATTGATGGAGTTTCTATAACAACGACTGATGAAGCGACTCAGGGTATCGCGGCTAAGAAGGGGCAGGAATTTTCATTAGTGATTCACCGGGGAGAGACTGCTCTGACTGTACAAGGTGTGCCACGTACGGAGTATCCGAAAACCGAGGGTGCCCTGGGGATCTCATTGGCTGAAACAGCACTCATTACTTATCCTTGGTACACGGCTATTTATGAAGGAGGGAGGACAACTGTACAGGTAACCGGTACTATCTTTGCGTATTTAGGAAAAATGATTGGGTCATTGTTTGGCGGAGGGGAGAGTGTGCCGCTCGATGTCACTGGACCCGTTGGTATCGTGTATCTGACGAAACAAATGACAGAGATGGGATTTTCGTATCTCTTGTGGTTTGGAGCGCTTCTCTCAATTAATCTGGGTATTTTTAACATCCTTCCTATTCCCGCTTTGGACGGAGGGCGTATCTTCTTCATCTTGATTGAAAAACTTCGTGGAGGGAAGCCGATTTCACATCTTGTCGAAGGGCGTATCCATCAGATTGGTTTTATGTTGTTGCTTGGTTTGATGCTCCTGGTGACTATTCGAGATATTTCGCAATTTCAGATTCTTGACAAGATTCGTGGTCTTTTTGCGTAATACTTTTTAGGTGGATTTGCCAATAATTCCTTGGATAAAGGGTTAATTTTGGTTTAACTCGCTGGGTATTGCATTATATTGAAATATGTGTTAGAATGGATTTTCGCTTTTTAACAACATTTTAGCAGTGGGAGGGTCCCCGTGAAGTATATTCTGATTTCGTGTGGGGTACCTTCAGTAGAGGTATCACTTGCGTTGTGGCTGATACAAAAATTTGGGAGGACGTCGCCAATCGGATTCCGAAATGCGAGGGTCATTTACTACTGGGGGGATCAGCCACCAGCTCCTGCTAACTTGCAAAATGAAGTACTGGTTTTGGATCCGGGCTGTCTTATAGCAGGAAAAGGGGAAGGAAGATTTCTTTCCAGATTACTGTTGCCGCCTTCGGTGAGCAGATTCTTACAAACGCAGCTGAAAAGTCTAAAAGGCGAGGGATTGTTCAGTCCTCATTTCAGCCAAGGGCTGGTTAGGAATGAAAGGTTTTCCCCGGTGCTGTTTCGAGAAATAATGTCTTTTCTCGATACTGTACTCGGGGAGAAATTGAGGCTTGCAATAGCTCTGACAGAATCGTATCACGCGTCGCACGGAGCGGATGGCGGAAAAAGAAGTAAGAAAGGGCCACTGACTTTGTGAAACCAATTCAGCACAGCTGAGTGCCCACGGGGGGGGATAGGGAAGAGAATTTTTCTTCACCAATTCCTTCTCGTGGGCCTTTTTTTTATTACCAAACGGAGTGAGTGAAGCGAAAGCAAGCTTTCGTTTCCGAGCAAGTGCCGGTAAAATCGGGTGAATACCCGTTATTACCAAACGGAGTGAGTGAAGCGAAAGCAAGCTTTCGTTTCCGAGCAAGTGCCGGTAAAATCGGGTGAATACCCGTTATTCCAAAAACGAGATATATGGTTTGACCAAGCCGGATTGGTGGCGTAAGATGGGGAAAGATATACTATAATGGATACCCTATGCGTCAGTCACAATTGTTTACTCGGGTTTCGCGACAGGCGCCCAAAGATGAGGTTTCCAAGAATGCCCAATTGTTGATCCGGGCAGGTTTCATTCACAAGGAAATGGCCGGAGTTTACTCATTTCTTCCTCTTGGATTACGGGTGCTGAATCGAGTGATTGGAGTTATTCGGGAAGAAATGGATGCCATTGGAGGACAGGAGCTGACATTAACCGCGCTTCAGGAAAAGTCATTATGGGAGAAAACCGATCGTTGGGATGATCGGAAGGTAGATGTGTGGTTTAAGACGTGTTTAAAGAATGGCACTGAGCTTGGACTTGGATCGACTCATGAAGAGCCGATGACCCGTCTCATGGCGCAGTATGTGAACTCCTATCGCGATTTGCCATTACTTGCCTATCAGTTTCAAACGAAGTTTCGCAATGAGATGCGGGCAAAATCGGGCATTATGCGTGTGCGAGAGTTTATTATGAAGGATCTCTATTCTTTCGCTCGAACACAGGAGGAGCATGCTACATTGTACGCCTCTGTTCGCACTGCATACACACGTATTTTTGAGCGTGTGGGTCTCGGAAAATTGACGTATGCAACATTTGCTTCAGGAGGGATTTTTAGTAAGTATTCAGAGGAATTTCAAACCGTAAGTGAAGCGGGTGAGGATTTGATATATGTAGATGAAGCGAGCGGTCAGGCGTTGAATAAGGAAGTGCTTTTAGATGAAGTTTTGACTGATTTGGGAATAGAACGCGAGAGATTGGTTGAGAAGAAATCTATTGAAGTTGGTAATATTTTCACACTCGGGACTCGTTTCTCTGATGCTCTTGGGTTGAAGTATCGTGGTGAGAAGGGACAAGAACAGTCTGCGTTTATGGGTTGCTATGGTATTGGACCAGGCAGAGTGATGGGAACTATTGTCGAGACATTATCAGATGAGAAGGGGATTGTGTGGCCAGAGTCAGTTGCGCCGTTTCAGGTGCATCTCCTTTCTTTGGGTCAGAATGAACAAGCTGATAGTATCTATCAAGCACTTTCTCTGGCTGGTATCGATACTTTGTATGATGATCGTGACGCTTCAGCGGGAGAAAAATTTGCTGAGAGCGATCTCATCGGTATTCCGTATCAAGTCATTGTGGGGAAGAAAGCTATTGAGAATGGTGAAGCGGAAATTAAGCGAAGACACGATGGTCTGGTAGAACGAGTATCCCTTGAAACGCTTGTGGCATATTTTCAGAAGCGTTAAGAAACTGTTCAACATCTCATCGCAATACAAAAAGAAAAAACCACTGCTTGTCTCATAAAACGTCCGGATTTCGGTTGAAAACCTCTCAAAGTTCGTCAGGTTATCTCGATAGCCTTTCTTGCCTTCGGCAGACAAGCTCACTTTTTGAGGTTTTCACCTCGAAATCCGAACATTTTCTTGAGACATGAGATGCTGAACTGTTTCTAAATAATTTTTCTTATTTTATAATCATATGTCTCCACTTCCAACACGCATTGTCATTTCTCTCGGAGGATCACTATTGGTACCAGACACTATTGATACCGGTTTTATAAAAGCTTTCAAAAAACTCATTATCAGTGAGGTGAAAGCGGGAAAACAGTTTATTTTGATTACAGGGGGGGGGAAGACTTGCCGGCGCTATATCGAAGCAGCGAGTCAGGTGAGTCGTATCACGGATGATGACAAGGACTGGCTGGGTATTCACACCACTCGACTGAATGCGCATCTTATTCGTACGGTTTTTCGCGCCCATGCTCACCCTCGTATCAATACCAATCCACATGACTTGGAAGATTTCTATGGAGCCAAAGAACCAATTTTGGTGGCTGGAGGATGGCGGCCAGGACATTCGACAGACTTGGATGCGGTTTTACTTGGGAAGTATCTTGGAGCCAAGAAAATCATCAACCTTTCGAATATTGACTATGTGTATGACCGAGATCCTCGACAATTTCCGGAAGCCAAACCATTTAAGAACATGAATTGGAAAGAATTCCGCAAATTGGTAGGGGATGATTGGGATCCGGGTATGAATGCTCCATTTGATCCGATTGCTGCTCGATTGGCCCAAGAGGAGAATATGGAAGTTATTATTTTGAATGGGCAAAATTTGGTGAATCTTTCCCATTCACTCAACGAGAAACCATTTGTTGGGACGGTGATTAAAGATTGAGTATTGCCATCATGGGACAAAGAAAAGTACTTCTTGCGGCACCGCGGGGATTCTGTGCGGGAGTTGCGAGGGCTGTTATGGCGGTTGAAGAGACCCTGCGAATATGTGGTGCTCCCGTGTATGTGAAGCATGAGATTGTTCATAATAAACACGTCGTAGCTGATCTCGAGCGGAAGGGAGTTGTGACCATCGAGACTCTTTCGGAAGCACCTGAGGGTTCAGTGGTTGTCTTTTCTGCGCACGGTTCGCCACGAGCGCATTATGAGGAGGCAAAAGCGCGTCACATTACCCTGATTGATGCGACCTGTCCTTTGGTGACGAAAGTGCATCTTGAGCTTCTTCGTTACCTGAAAGATGGATACCAGGTCCTCTATATCGGACACCATGGACACATTGAAGGTGTCGGTGTTTTGGGAGAGGCTCCGGAAGTCCATATTCCAATTATTGAAACTATTTTTGATGTGGATGGGCTGGCTATTGGCAATCCAGAAAAGCTAGTGTATTTGACCCAGACAACGCTCTCAATTGATGAAACAGGAGCAGTTATAGAAGCCTTAAGGAAAAAATATCCGCAGATTATGGCTCCACCGCTTCAGGATATCTGTTTTGCCACGACCAATCGTCAGACTGCGGTGAAGGCGCTTGCCGAACACGCGGGATTAGTGATTATTTTTGGGTCGCAGAATTCTTCGAACTCAAGACGTTTGATGGAAACAGCACAAATGGCGGGCGCTGAATCATACTTAGTCGATGACGTTTCGATGATTGATGAATCATGGTTCATCAATAAGGAGATTATCGGGATAAGTGCCGGGGCAAGCGCGCCGGAGCATGTAGTCACAGAAGCTCTTGAATTTTTTCGTGGGAAAGGGTATGTGACTGAAGATTTTGAGGTTTTAGAAGAAAATATGCAGTTTACTCCACCCCTTGAGCTTCTGCAGATGAAAAAGCAAAGGAATCAAGCGTGATTTTTTTGGCTAAGAATAAGGGAGAGGGTTGCTTGTGCACAGGTATCCCAAGAGAATGTCTTAAGGCGTTCTGTCCCCTTCGTGATAAGCGACTGACGGAGCGTTTCGTCAGTCCAAAGTCGAGTGAGTTGCGCAGCAATCATGTGAATGTTGAAGGCATCCGTAAATAATGCCGCATCTCCCGCAACTTCAGGAAGACTGGAGTTGTCGGCCGTAAGCACGGGAACTCCAGAGGCGAAAGCTTCGAGGATGGGTAGTCCGAATCCTTCATAGAGTGAAGGAAAAGCAAAGCAGCGTGCTCCCTGATAGAGAGCGGGAAGATGAGCGGAAGGAATTTTTCCGAGAATAAAAATATCATCACAATAAGGGGAGTGATCTTTAGCCTCAAAGATTTCCTGAGATAACCAAGCCCGCTCACCTGCGAGAACAAGCTTGGCGCTTGGTACATCTCGTTTCAAGATATCAAAGGCCTTAATAAGGCGCACAAGGTTTTTGCGAGGCTGGAGTGCTCCAACATAAAGAATATATGATTGATTTTGAAGTCCATAGATGTCGAGAACAATTTTTTTTTCTTGTTCCGGAAGTCGTGTCTCAAAGCGCGCACGATTGAACCCGTGATGGATGACGTGTACTTTTTTTTCTGGGAGCGTAGGAAAGAAGACTCGTAAATCATGCTTAGTTGCTTCAGAAACAGCGATGATGTGTTGAGCACGGGCGACGGCGCGATTGAGAAGAAAGTTGAGCTTGAAACGAGTAATCCATGTGAAAGTTTCAGGGTATTTCTTGAAAGCAAGATCATGAACAGTAATGGTGACTTGTGATTTTTTGGGGAGTAAAACCGGAACTGCTTGCACAGGGAAAAATATTATCTCAGGGCGAGAGAGAAACATGGCCAGAGCGAAACGAGTTTGCATCCATTGACTTGGGAAAGGGATGGAGTGCAGGGTATAGTTAGGAGAAAAGGGTGGGGTCAACTCCGGATTAAATGTTTTCTTGTGGTATAAATGAAAATTTTCGTTTGGCGCCAGCATGCCAAATTGATTTAAAAGTTCTAAGAGATATACCCGAGTACCATCAATACGGGAGGCATCAAGATCAGCGACCTGAAGAGCGATATTCATACAGCAGTGTATGTTCGTCGAAACAGATATCCGAGGAAACCGCAAAAAAAGAGAACAATGACCATGGCAGGAATTGGAAATTTGAGAAGTGAAAGAATAAGAAGAATAATACCCCAAAATCCAAGCCATATTATCAGAAACCAACTGAGGAGATGATTCAAGGGGCGGATTGTCTGTGGAAGCCATATTGAAACAGTGTGGTGAAAAACAAAAAGGAAAATGATGAAAGTAAAATAGAGAGAAAGGTTAACACGCGCTGAGACAAAAGTCGGAAGTAACATTTCCAACGACAAGAGCAAGAGAAATCCAAGAGTGGCGAGTATGAGAAATTCAGTAAAGATGGCAAAAACAAGCGGAGTTATTTTGTGATGTTTCAGGAGAAGCAGGACGGGGTATCGCATAGGTGAAATCTATAGAGCTAGTCCAAACCGGATGAGTAACCGTGAGTACATTTGATTTGCAAAAAGAATAAAATTATCATTTGTTTTGTCTGAAATTAATGATACGGTAATGGTGCTGAGATCCACAGGGACATCAGGAAGATTGTTTTTGAGAGAAAGCTGAAATGTGCTCCCAAATTCTCCTGAAAGTGTGTTTTGCGGTATATCGCAAGTGAATGTGTTTTTACGATACCAAAAAGAAATTGGAGTGCATGAGAGAACAATATTGCGGGAAGAAAGTGATGCAGCAATCGGTGTCGTTTGCTCGAGAATGAATTTTCGATATTCTGGTGAAGTAATCGGTCGTAGCTTTTGATTTTGCACGAGCAGATAAGCGCCGCTGTCCTTATCCTGAAAAAGAGTCCCATCTGATTGCGGCGCTCCGTATCGAAGAGCTCGTCCGCGTTTATAGATGCCGATTTCTTCCTCATGCACCGGCAAAACATCATCAAAACGGTAGCCCATGGAAAGGAGTATATCGGGGTTGCCGAACGGTCTGATTTCATTCGCACTAGTTACCAGAAATACGCTGTCAGCAAATGAAATAAGACTGCCACTCCGAAAGCCTATCCAGTCAGAAGAAAAATCGAGTGACTGAGTAGCACCGAGTGGAAGCGGAGTAGCGAATGATTCAGGATAACTCGAGAGATAAGCTTCGGTTGAGACAAAGCGTTTAAGTTTTCCATCCATTTCAGCATAATAGATACCTTCGGCATCCCGATACAGGGGAGGATGTTCAAATGAAGCGATAGGTGTTTCATCGATAGGAAAAAAGAAAGAACGATACGATCGAGAAAGGGAGGCTTTAAATTGGGAATTCGCTGGCAATTTTTTGGAGAGATCAAATGATATACGGATAGAAGAAAAATCGAGCGGACTTTCAAAATTGCCAACGAGGGCCTGATTTCCCGAAATAGTGCCGTTGTTTATGGCCGATTGATTTATTGAGTTTCGCGGCTCGAGGAAAGTGTTTTTAGTGGACTGAGGAGTATTGAAGTTGAAAGAAAAAGGAATAGTTGGAAAAATAATGCGAGAAACAAAGGAGAAAATGAGAAAGATAGAGAGAGTATAAAGGAGAACTCGTCCGAGAAGATAAATTCTCCTCTGAGCCTTTGCAATCGGGAAAAAAGGTTCACAAAATGACATAGGGGGGGTGTTTCTTACTCAATCTCTAAGACGATAGAATAATTGCTAAAAGGGGCAGCTTCTGGAAAGTGGAGCGTGGTGAATTTTTGGTTTATCGGAAACGAACCAAGGGAAATCGATCCAATCGAGATGGCATGATCTGGACGCAGAGTGAATCCAGAGAGCGCTTGTGCCCATTTCTCGATTTGATCTCCTGGTACGATAAGCCAGACATGTTCGTAGGGAGTCCGATCAATTCTCTGGAGGTCTTCGGGGTTGAAAAAGTAAACAGCGTTCTTATGATACAAAGATGAGAGTGGTCCAGAAATCATAGCAAAAGGAGATCCAGATGCGTTTCTATCAACTAAAATCAAATCTCTCGGACCAAAGGAACTACTTATATCTTGGGTTTGTTCGAGTAATTTATAATTTTCCCAGGTGAGGAGACCGCGTTGCCAGGCTGATGCTTGGAAAAGGAAGAGGCTAATAAGAATAAGTATCAATATGAATTTTCGTCGAAAATTGACTGGAAAGTCAGCCGGAAATGGCTTCTTCTCTTGAAAAAATAGAGCAAGGCCAACAATAGCTGAAAATACCAGTGCGGGATAAACAAAGGCGAGGTATCGCCGGAGCATCCAAGGATGATCCGGCGTGATGTTTGGGAACAGAAGATAGATAAATGTTGGCAGAGCCAGTAAAAAAGGAATAAGCGCAGGGTATTCTTTTCGTTTGATAAGCAAGAGAATACCGGCGAAACCAAGCAAGAAAATAAGGAGAAGTCCATAAAGAAAGAAAAGGATAAGGAGCGATATGAAAGGTGAGTGCACAGAAACTAATGTAGAACCGGAAGCGGATATTTCAGTTGCGAAGCTTTTTATTGCTTTCAGTATGGTTGTGAAGAAAGGAATCGATTCGGAGAAAGTTGTAGCGCTCGTCATAAAAAGAAGTGCGAGTGGTAGGAGGATACTCTTTTTCGGGTAGAGCTTCCATATGTGTCGTACGGCAGGTATGCGAGTCATGATGATAAGGGTCATAAGAAGCAACGCATAGCCTTCTATACGAGTGAAACACAGTATTCCAGCTGTTAAGAGTGCGGCTGCGTATGAGAGAAAGCGTCTAGAATTTTTGAGTTGAATGAGAGAAAAAGAGAGGAAAATGAAGAGAAAGAGCGCCAGATTTTCAGTCAGCGTAAATTTTCCGAACCATACCGGAAGAAAAGAAGTCGAGAAGATTAGAGTACCAAAGAAGGCAAGAAGTCGTTCGAGGAAAAAGCGGAGAAGGAAATAAAAGGAGAGAAGAGAAAGTGCGAAGATGATACAGTTGGCAATGGTAAGTCCATTGAGATGGAAGAGAGCAAAAAAACTTGCGAGCCACGCCGTATAAGCGAGAGGGAATTGAGTCAGAATCTTCCCATCTTTGGTGTAGAAAAAACCTGGAAAATTTTGGGCAATGCCAGGTTCGTGGATAGCAAAAAATGTTTGCACGGCTGGAGTTGAGAACGAAAATGAGTGATATTCAGCGAGAGCAATAGCTGCTGTAGCGATAGACCCTTGGTCGCGACCAGTAAAAACAGAGGGCGAATCTTTTGCTGGAAGAATACTGATAATGGCGATGACAATAAAAAGCAAGACGAAAAATTTTTCAGGGATATCCAAGAGAGAGAGCATTTTTATGAAGAGGAAAACGAAAAGAGTGCCGAGGAGTGAAAAGCTAAAAATGATCAATGGGGTAAAGAAAAGCCCATTGACTCCAAGCAGAAGGGAAAACCAAACAAACACTAACACGGAAACCCCGCAAAGTGAAAAAAAATTTTGCGCTTTCTCTAAATGGTCTGCTGTTCTCATAAATCCGGAGTATATTACGAAATCTTGATATAGTATATGATAAAGTCTCTACATTTCCAAACACGGGGCGTTGGCTTTTTCTTACATTGCCAAAGTATTTGAATGGTCGTAGAATAAGAGAAGCAGAGAGATTCAGTAAGAGGAGAAAATAAAAAAAATAATATGATTTTTTTCTTTTTTATTCGATGGTATTATCGTGAAGGTATACAGAGTGGCTTTGTGAATGCACGGAATGTACTTCACTTGGTTCTCTTTCGTTTTAATACAGTAGAGTTAGCCAGAACGCTGATAGATCCATGGAAACGAGATGTTGAATATCGAAGTTGGCGGGGTTTCCATCCGATTAAGGAGATTTTACTGTTGATTGGGAATTCTCTCTCTCGTTTTCTTGGTTTTTGTGTTCGCTTTCCAGTGGTTATTTTTGGCGTTGTTGGACTCGGAATATCCACAGTGGTTGTCATCGGACTGCTCAGTTTATTTTTAGTCGCGCCAATCTTACCGCTTGCTGGCGGCTTGCTTTTTTGGCTTTTGCGGGGAGATTTCATATATACACAGTGGACATACATAGCAAGCGCTCTTGGTATCGTATTCGCTTGGGTTTGTTTCGTATTACGTGCGCCTGAAATGATATTGCCGAAAGACATGGATTTTCTTGAGTTACGCAATAAGAATTGGTTTGGAAGAGTCCTCTCGAGACTGGAAGTGGACATAGAAGACATACCGAAAGACGCACTCGAAAATCAATCAGCGTTGCTTACTTTGCTTAAAATGAGGAATATCACTGAAGAGTCATTCGTTTACGCTATTGATATAGAGCAAAAAATATTTATCCAAAAAGAACGAGCGTGGAGATTCTGGTTGCCGGAAAACTTTTTAAGAGTTGTCCCAATGGGGAAAGACTGGCGATTTGGATATACACCTCTGCTTGAACAATACAGCATTGACTTATCATGCGTTGATCGGACTGAGTATAGCAAGATGGATCTTGTGGGTCGCTACGAAGAGTTTCGTGTAGCCTCGGTAGTTTTGGAGCGTCCACGACAGAATAATATCTTCCTCGTTGGAGAGCCGGGTGTAGGGAAGAAACTCTTTATTCATTATTTTGCGAAGCAGATACGCGCTCGATCATTCCCGCATGGGAGTCCGTTGAATTCTCTCAGAGTTTTACTATTCAACTTAGGTGAAGCGGTAAATGATAGTATTGCGAAAGGGAAGAATCCTGAAAGTGAGATTCGTAATTTTTTTCAGGAATCGACGGTAGCGGGGAATGTTTTATTGGTTATTGAGGACGTGGATCTATTCTTGGGCATGGATCCGAAACAACCAAATATTGCACATTTGTTAGAAGAATTCCTCGAGTTGCCAAGTTTTCGATTTATTGGCTTGGTTGTCGCGAATCGGTACCATACTTTGATAAAGAAGGATGAACAGATATTGAAATATTTTGAGACGATTTACCTTCGTCAGCCAAACGTGGTTGAGAGCGAGGAAATTCTTTTGCAATTTTTTGCTGTATCGGAGGAAAAACAAGTTGTATTGACTATTAAGGCGATTCAGGCAATTATCGCTTCCGCACGACGATACAATTGGGAGATGCCCTATCCGGAACGTGTACTTGATTTGGCACAACAGGTAATGATTTATTTTCGCAATCAGCCAAAACGTTTTTTGACGGAACAAATAGTGTATGAATATGTGAGCATTAAGACAGGTGCTCATGTCGGAGAAATTACCCAGAGTGAACAAGAAAAACTTCTCAATCTTGAAATGGAATTACACGCTCGTATTGTGGGCCAAGATGAAGCAATTAATCAGGTTTCGCAAGTGCTTCGCCGAGCGCGAGCAGGGTTTCACGATGCGAAACGTCCACTCGGGAGCTTTTTATTTCTTGGTCCAACAGGTGTTGGTAAAACAGAGACCGTGAAGGCTCTCGCAGAGTCTATTTTCAGTGATGAAGAAAAGATGTTCCGTCTGGATATGAGTGAATTTCAGACAGCAAATAGTGTTGACCGATTACTTGGATCCCAAGAAGACGGATCGTCTGGTATCTTGACCAAGGCGATGAAGGAACGGCCTTATTGTATTTTCCTTCTTGATGAAATTGAAAAAGCCTATCCTAAGATACTGGATATTTTTTTGCAGGTGCTTGACGAAGGGTCTATCACAGATGCATTTGGTGAAAAAATTAATTTTCGAAATGCGATTATCATCGCAACATCGAATGCAGGATCCACTTTGATTAAAGACCTGTCTCAACGTGGCACGCCGCTTGATGATCTTCGTAGACAAGTGATAGACGGAGTAGTTCATGACGGAACTTTTCGTATTGAATTCCTGAATCGTTTTGATAACATTATTTTCTTTGAAGCTCTTTCGATAACGCAATTGATTCGCATTGCTGACTTGAAGCTCAAAAAATTCGCCGAACAAGTGAAAATACAGAAGAATATCACATTGGTTATTGAACGAGGTGTTGCGGAACGGGTTGTTGAGCTCGGATACGAGCCGGATTTCGGTGCACGTTCGATTAACCGTTTTATTACAGACCATGTCGAAGATGTTATTGTGCGTAAAATAATTGTTGGCGGCGTAGAACAGTCAGGAGGAACTTTGACGATTACTGCTCGGGATATAACGAACATTTAGGTACTTTCATGAGTATTCTGTTTTGGGAAAGAAAAGTGTATTTTGTGTGCAAACATTCAAGAGTGCACCTGAATCCGAGGAACATCTGACTAGTTGAGTGCTTCTTACGCGCTGCAAGTAAGGCTTATGCTTTTGTTCTGGCGGTTTCAGCGAAGTGACTTAAAAGAGCCATATCTCGTGAGTATTCTGGAGAGACTTTTGATTATCGCGAAAGTGCGATAGACTAGTATGACTCAAAAATGCGAGACATGATGCTTGATACGAATAAAAAATTGAATATCCTCGTGGTTGCTCCGACACCCTTTTTCTCTGACAGAGGGACGCATATCCGTATTCTTGAGGAAGCGCTTGCTTTTGAAAAACTTGGACACGACGTAACGATTGCCACTTACCATATCGGGAAGAATCTTCCTTCATCGCTCGAATCAAGAATTGATGTTCGTCGTATTCGTCGCTTGCTCTTCTGGTACAAAAAACTCGAAGCAGGTCCAGATTGGCAAAAAATTGTCCTTGATTTACTTCTGATTAAAAAAACGCTTTTTCTTGCTCGCACCAAGCGTCCCGATATTATTCATGGACACTTACATGAGGGGGTACTGATCGGTTGGGTAGTGCAAAAATTACTGTTTTGGCGTGACATCAAGCTCGTTGCTGATTTTCACGGGAGCTTGGTGAAGGAGATGGTTTCTCATCGGTATCTTGGGCAGGGGATTTTGAAACTGCTTTTTCGCTGGATTGAAAATATCATTGATAATCTTGGTGATGCTGCAGTTACAAGTTCATGGGATAATACAGAAGAAGTACGTCGTGTCCGGAAGGGCAAATCAACAGAAACGTTGCTTGATGGCGTACGCCTTGAGATGTTCCGTTCTTTGCCAAAGCGGAATATACTAAGAGATCGTTATGGGATACCAAGAGATAAAACAGTGATTCTTTATACTGGAGCCTTGATCCCCAATAAAGGAATTTCATTTTTTCTTGATGCGATACCATTGGTTGCCGAGAAGAACACGCAGGCTCACTTCGTGATTGCTGGATTTCCGATAGATAAGATTGCATCATATCTTGAAACTGATATTTTTCGAACTCGAGTCACTCTCATTTCTCCCCTCTCTTATTTCCTGTTACCAGAAATTTTAGCATTGGCAGATATTGGCGTTGATCCGAAACAAGCCGACGTAAAGCAGGCAAGCGGAAAACTCCTTCAATATATGGGAGCAGGATTACCGATTGTGTGCTTTGATACAAAGAATAACCATGAATATCTTGGAGAAGGAGGGACATATGCTCATGATGTATCAGCCGCCGGTTTAGCGAATGCGATAGCTTCGCTTCTCGAGGATGGATCAATATTGGAGAAACATGGAAAGATAAATCGTGACCGTGCAGAAAATTTTACGTGGGGAAATTCAGCCCGTTCTCTAGAGATTCTTTATCAAAACATTCTTGCTGCAAAATAATCGCTGGCATTTTGAGAGCAGTAGCGGATTGTTTTGGTATAATGAGACTAAAGAGGTATGAAAGGAAAATTTTAATGTATGTCGAAATCTCATGAAGTGGTCAAAGAGGAGCATAATTTTTTAGAAGATAGAAAAATATGAAAGTTCTCATTACTGGCGGAGCCGGTTTCATTGGAAGTGCATGTGCCAAGGCATTAATGAATCGAGGTGATACTCCTATTCTTCTGGATAATTTTAATGATTATTATAATCCGCAACTGAAGCGTGACCGAGTGGCGCAGTTTCTAGGAGAATACGAAGGGAAATATATTCTGCGTGAGGGTGATATTAGGGACATCGCTTTTACTGAGCGTGTCTTCAAAGAAGATCAGCCTGAGAAAGTGATTCATTTGGCTGCTATGGCAGGTGTCCGTAATTCCTTGAAGGACCCACTTTTGTATGCGGATGTGAATGTGCTGGGTACGACCAATCTGTTAGATCTGTCTGTTAAGCATGGTGTGAAAAATTTTGTCTATGCTTCCTCATCTTCGATTTATGGAAAAAATACGCCACCATTTTCAGAGACAGACAATGTAGATACGCCGACATCTCCTTACGCCGCGACTAAGAAAGCGACTGAACTCATGGCACATACTTTCAGCCATATTTATCAACTTCCAACAACCGGACTTCGTTTTTTTACGGTGTATGGACCATGGGGGCGTCCAGATATGGCTCTGTTTAATTTCACAAAAAATATATTTTCGGACGAAGAGATAGAAGTGTATAATTTCGGCAAAATGAGCCGAAACTTTACATACGTTGACGATATCGTTTCAGGAACACTCACGGTGCTTGATGCCAACTTGCCTTGTGATGTGATGAATATCGGTGGTGATCGAGAAGAGACCTTATTGGCTTTTATCGAGACTATTGAGACCTGTATAGGCAAGACTGCCAAGAAAAATCTTCTGCCGATGCAGCCTGGTGATGTAGTGAGTACGGTGGCGAATATTGATAAGCTTCGTGGTCTTGGCTGGCAGCCAACTACTCGTATTGATGTTGGTATCAAGAATTTCATTGAATGGTATCGGGGATACTATAAAGTGTGATGTATGAAAAAGATGACACGAGGAGAGGCGGAAAAGTTTCAAAATGGCGAGACTTGTCTGATTTCAGAGTATTCACTTGGGGATGAGGTTATGGATGCCGCCATCGCACAAATCAACGGTCGATATCCAGATGAGGGTTGGGTGATGAATCGAATATCAAAGGAGATCGCGTTTGTCATAAGCGGTCAAGGGAGATTGATATATGAGCGTGGCGAAGAAAAAATCGGAGTGGGTGATGTCGTACTGCTTGAGCCGGGTGAAAAGTTCTATTGGGAAGGAAATATGGACATCTTTATCAGTTGTACCCCAGCTTGGAAATACTCGCAGTATGAACATATTGATTAAGGAAGTATGAAGATTGCCTTGGTACATGATTATTTGGTGCAGTATGGTGGGGCCGAACGAGTGCTCGAAGCCTTTGCGGAATTGTACCCATACGCGCCAATCTATACATTGATTCATGATCCTGAAGCAATGCACGGTGTGTTTGCTGACAAAAGAATCTATACGTCATTTTTGCAAAAATATCGTTTCGTTCGGAAACATCATCGGCTCTTTCCTCCGCTCATGCCACCGGCCATCGAGCAGTTTGATTTTTCGAAATACGATGTTGTCCTGTCAGATTCTTCCAGTTATGCCAAAGGTGTGATTACTCGGCCGGAAACGCTGCATATTTCGTATATGCACACACCGATGCGCTATGCCTGGGATGATTGTCAGAAATATACTGAGGACTTCGGGTTTCCTCGTCTTGTGAAGAAACTCGTGCCGTTTTTTATGAACCCAATTCGGTTGTGGGATCGAGTGAGCGTAGATCGTGTGGATCGTATTATTGCCAATTCCAATTTTGTGGCGGCCCGTATTAAGAAATATTACCGTAAGGAGGCAATTGTTATTCATCCACCAGTGGAAATTAATCGATTTGGTATCTCGTCAGCTCAACAGGATTATTATCTCATGGTTGGTCGACTCATTGCATACAAGCGCCATGATATCGCCATCGAAGCCTTCAACCGGCTTCAATTGCCACTCAAGATTATTGGACGTGGTCCTGAGTTAAAACGACTGAAGAAGCTAGCCGGTCCAACGGTTCAGTTTCTTGGCCGAGTAGACGAAGGGAAGCTGCCGAAGTATTATGCCGAGTGTCGCGGATTCATTTTTCCTCAGGAAGAAGATTTTGGTATTGTGGCAATCGAAGCCTTAGCTTCAGGGCGACCGCTGATTGCCTACCGAGGTGGTGATATCCCCGAGCATATGCAGGAAGAGAAGATGGGAGTTTTCTTTGAAGAACAGACAAGCGAGGCAATTGCGAAAGCAGTAGATCGTTTCCGGGGTATGAATTTTGACTCTGAATATATTCGTTCTCAGGTTCTTCGCTTTGACAAAGAAATATTTAAGGCTAAAATAAAGGACTATGTTGAGACTGAGGTTGTCACACATCTGACTACTCAGATCAATAGATAGATTGAAGAAGAGTTGTGATGGCTGATTTTCTGTAAGAAAATACCTGTATGGAATTATACGATATTATCAAGATATACTGGGGTGAGCGAAGACTGTTTGTACTGATTGTTGTCGCATCTCTTTTTATTGCTCTGGTGTGGCAAGTGACTCAGCCAATCAAATATCAGGCAGCACTACTTTTGAATATTGGTCGTGAAGGAGTTCAAGAAACAGATGAATATGCTTTCGACAATTTCTATCGTTTGCAGGCAGATGAACGTTTTGCCGATACGGTTGTCCGTTGGCTTCAGTCACCGCGTGTGGTATCAGATATCTTTCGAGAGTCAGGACTGGACGTCTCGTCGTATTCAGAACATGAACTCAAGAATCTGATTGGCGCGAAACGACTTTCTTCTCAGGTGATCGAGCTCTCATTCTCTGCCCGAGAAAAATCAGTCCTTGAGAGAGAGGCATCTGTTATTGTGAAGGTATTGAATACCTATGCCACTCAACTGAATCAGGATGGCGCCAAAAATGGCTGGTTTGTTATTGTGGGGAGCAATCCAGTCTTATTGGATGCCCGGATATCTTTGCTCAAATCAGTCGGGATTGGTGGGCTATTTGGCTGTTTCGTCGCATTTTGGACAGTGACACTCCTCTGGTCATTTAATCAATCAGCGGTAAAACGGAAAACGGAAACTCATAAGTCTTGAAAGGGACACTGGTATGAAGATTGGAATTGATGCGCGATGCCTACAGGGGAGAGTGCGATCCGGTGTTGAGGAATATGCGCGGACTCTGTTGGAAAAATTGTTTGAGCAAGATGCGAAAAATACATACGTATTATTTGTGAATGCCTGGGATACATCTTCGCTTGATTTTTCATGGGCAGAAAAATATTCACATGTCTCAGTGAAAGTTTTTCATTGGCCAAATAAATTGCTGAATTTTTGTTTCTGGTATCTTGGGTGGCCGAAAGTAGATCGGATGCTTGGCGGAGTGAATGTCTTTTTCCTCCCCAATCTTAATTTTATCGCACTTTCAAAGAAGACAAAACTTGTCGTGACAGCACATGACTTATCATTTGAAATGTTTCCAGAAACATTCTCTTGGAAACGAAGGTTTTGGCATCTTTTTGTTCATTTTCGAGATATTGTCCGACGAGCTAATCTGGTGATCGCAATTTCACAGTCAACAGCTGACGATCTCCGAGCGGTTTATAAAACACCGAAAAAAAAGATTGTAGTTATTCCAAGTGGCGTGAGGGAAATTTTTCGCCCAGTGAGCCATAACGATCCGTCGCTTCTCAGCATACAAAAGAGGTACCATCTCCCTTATAAGTTCATTCTTTCTTTGGGAACGATAGAGCCAAGAAAGAATTTGACCGCTCTGCTTCGTGCCTTCGAGGCAATGCACGCAAGTGGACATCTGGAGCTTACGAAGTACTCCTTGGTTATTGCAGGAGAGGAGGGCTGGAATTCACGGGGTTTTTTTGAGAGTGTTCAAAAGTCTCCTGTGAAAGAAAAAATTATTTTGACTGGTTTCGTAGCTGATCAAGATAAACCGGGACTCTATTCATTGGCGAGCGTCTTTGTATACCCATCACTGTATGAAGGATTCGGATTTCCTCCCTTGGAAGCAATCGCTTGTGGTGTACCGGTTATCGTATCGCATACGTCATCACTTCCGGAGGTAATGGGTACGAGCGCTCTCCTGATTGACCCTTACCGACCCGAGGAAATTTTGCAGGCGCTGCGCCAATTACTTCTTTCGAAAGAGCTACGTGAGGTTTCGTGTCTCGCAGGACCAATTCAGGCTTCGCGGTTTTCATGGTCTCAAACAGCTGAGAGCGTAAAAGATTGTTTGAATTGTTTTAGTAATAATAAGTCACATTATCATGTCGATGAAAAACCTGAAAAATTCAAGCAATAATACTGAAGAGAGAGTTAATCTATCATGGACATGAAAGGGATTCTTTCGTACCCCCGACGAGACATGAGGAGTTCACGGCCGAAATTTTGGATTTGAGTCGTCTAGTAATGTTTTGCGTCTTATCTGTGTAGCGAGAATTGAGGTTGTGACTCAGTCTTTGATTGTGAATACTGTGATTTTGCAATGCGATTATACTTTGACAAAATAAAGGAGAGGTGTACTATATTTAGTGTTCTGTGAAGGGAGCCTTTTTCTTTTTTTGTATCCAGATTGAGCGATAGATATTTACGGTATGTTTCAGATGCTGAATAAAATTCGAAAGATTCCTCGTTTGGCGCTTTCTCTTGAGGAATTGAGTGATACACCGCTTGAGGTTCTTGGTCAGGAAGTATCAGATTCCGTCAAAAAACTTTTTGGTGGGTCATTCGCAATTCGAAGTGTGGCTGCTGGTTCATCGAATGCTGAAGAACAAGAGTTGACGGCGCTCGGAAATGTGTACTACGATATTGAGCGTTTTGGTATTCGTTTTGTTGCGTCCCCACGTCATACGGATGCGCTTTTCGTTTCTGGTCCTGTCTCGCGGAATATGATTCAGGGTTTGCGACATACGTATGAGGCCATGCCAACACCGCGACTGGTGGTTGCACTGGGTGATGGCGCAATTGACGGGTGTGTTTTTAAAGACTCTTACGCCGTTGTGAATCGAGTTGCTGATATTATCCCGGTTGATTTTTGTATTCCGGGTGACCCTCCTTCGCCACGACAAATTTTGATATCACTTCTGACAGTGTTTCATGATTTGGAACAAGAAGGAGAAAATAATGGTTCGGCTGATTCTACTTCTCATCATTGAGCCCTTCTATGGACATATTTTTTCATACGCAGACATTTATCGTAGTGCTTGCTTTGTACGCTGGAACAGCTATTCTTTCGTTGTTTGCTTTCTGGCAAGTACACGATAGAGGGAAAACAGCCAACTGGGTGGCGCATTTTGGTGCCTGTCTGGCATCCCTCCTGTTGCTGACTTTCTCAGTAGGAGTGTTCTTGGGTGGCGAAGGGAAAGCGCTTTCATTTGCGTCTCCCTTTCCAGGTATTACTTTCGCTTTTCGCATTGATGGTCTCGCGGCGTTTTTCTTGGGATTGATTGGAAGTATCGCTGCACTTGCATCTTGGTTTGGCGTGAGTTATCAGAAGCATTTTATAGGAAAATATAATCTCGGATTTTTTGGGTTCTTTTATAACGCGTTTCTTTTGGGGATGGTCCTTGCGGTATCAGCCAATCAGGCACTCTTTTTTCTGTTTGCATGGGAGCTTATGTCTCTCGCCTCTTATTTCCTGGTTATTTTTGATCGGGATGATACTCGAAATATTCGGGCCGGGTTTCTCTATTTGCTCATGACACAATTGGGAACGGTTTTCATTGCTTGCGCGCTTTTCTTGGCATACAAAGCGACAGGGTCATTTGATTTTGATGTGTGGCGATCAGTGGGGCTTGCTTCGCTTTCGCCGGTGTGGCAGGGGATACTTTTTGGTTCAGTTCTTATCGGTTTTGGGACAAAGGCAGGCATTATCCCGCTTCATATCTGGCTCCCTCTGGCACATCCGGCTGCTCCATCACATGTTTCGGCACTGATGTCTGGCGTGATGATCAAAATAGCTCTTTTCATGATTATTCGTTTTTTCTTTGATTTCTTCCCTGGGGCACCACTCGAATGGGGGTTAGTCATTTTGATACTTGGGGCTATCTCATCTCTCCTGGGTGTTTTGTACGCTTTATCGGAGCATGATATTAAAAGGCTCCTTGCATATCATAGTGTGGAAAACATTGGCATTATTTTGCTTGGTGTTGGCGCGGCACTCGTATTTTTTGGGTATGGTTTGCAAGACTTCTTTGTTTTCGCACTGGTTGCCGCTCTCTTCCACACGGCCAATCATGCTATTTTCAAATCGTTGCTCTTCATGGCTTCCGGTGTAGTGGTTGGCGTAACTGGAACGCGCAACATGGAAGCCTATGGCGGACTGATTCGCGTGCTTCCGTACTCGGCATTTTTCTTTTTGATTGGATCGATGGCTATATCTGCCTTTCCACCATTCAATGGATTTGCGAGCGAGTGGCTCATATTTCAATCACTTTTTGTTGGGGTAGCTGCATCGAGTCTTTTGGTCAAGATGACCTTTCTCGCGAGTATCGCGAGCCTCTCGTTTACTGGCGGATTGGCCATGGCGTGTTTTGCAAAAGCTTTTGGTATTACTTTTCTTGGTCGCAAGAGAGAGCAGTTTGCGTCGGAGCATGCTCCTCAAAAGGAGAAGTTAAGTTGGCTCGTGCATCTTCCCATGATTATCTTGGCCGCACTTACTCTCGTGTTAGGTATCGGAGCGCCTTTCGTGGTTTCATTCCTGGTGGGAATTGTCGCGAGTCTTGTTTTTGGTACCGGTGGAGAAACGCTCGCTTTTCCATATCTGCAATTTATGGGTATGAGTGAAAATTTTACGAGTATCCTTCCGGTGCATGGCACGGCTATTGCTCTAGTGGTATTTGTCGCGGTTATCGGTGCTTCGATTGGTTGGTTGACCCGAAAGCGCAAAGTAACCCTGGCTCCGACTTGGGATTGCGGGATGCCGCTTTCTCCAAAAATGCAGATTACTGCGACGAGTTTTTCTCGTTCGCTTGTGATTATTTTTCGAGGTATTCTTCGTCCGACAAAGCAAACGGATGTGGAGTATCGAGATGCAGACACGCGCTACTTTACGTCAGTTCAGAGTGTGAAGACGGATTTCTTTGATGTTTACCAAAACTACGTGTTTCACCCTATCGCGCAGGCTATCGAGTATTTCTCTGATCGGGTAAAAAAGATTCAAAGCGGCAATGTGAATGTTTATATGCTTTACGTTTTCATTACCCTCATCTTTCTCCTTATTTTCACGATACGATAACCGTATGGATATACTTTTCTTTCTCATACAAATTATTGCCGTTCCTGTCATCTCACCTCTTTTGATTGGTGTGATTAGAAAGATCAAGGCTTTGATGCAGAATCGCGTGGGAGCTGATATTTGGCAGCCCTACAGAGACCTCCGCAAGCTCTTTCAGAAAGATGAAATTATTTCGAAAGAGGCTTCGTGGGTGACGCGATACTTTCCGTATCTGATTTTTGCCATCACTGTTCTTTTGGGAGCCGCGGTACCACTGGTGACCTCTGTCAGTCCAGAGCTTGGTCTGGGGGGATGGGGGGTTTTCTCACTCGCTCCGCTATCAGATTTTATCGTCATTGTGTATCTTTTTGCTCTCACTACGTTTTTGCTGGTCTTGATTGGGATGGATCAAGGGAGTGCCTTTGGCGGTTTCGGATCAAGCCGGGAAATGACGGTATCAGCGCTTGCTGAAGGCGGTTTTTTCTTTGCTCTCTTTACAGTTTCTATTGCCACTCAGACGGGGAATGTGATGGATATGGTCTCTTCTGGTATGACTAATTTACCGCTGATGACTTTTCTCCCTCTGCTGATTGCTTTTATCGGATTTTTTCTCGTATTGCTTGCGGAGAATGCTCGTTTCCCTTTTGATAATCCTGCCACTCATCTCGAACTCACGATGATTCACGAGGCAATGATTCTTGATCTTTCCGGAAAACGTTTGGCTTTGATGGAGTGGGCTGCCGCGAATAAGTTAATGATTTTTGTTGCCCTGGGTGCAAATCTCTTCTTTCCTTTCGGAGTGTCGATGACAGCTGGCTTCGGGGAAGGGTGGACGCTGGCGCTTCCGATTTTTGCTGTGAAGGTGATGATTTTTGCACTGGTGATTGCCTTGATTGAATCACTGATGGCAAAATTCCGTATCTTTCGTTTACCAGATGTTTTATTTACCTCATTTATTCTCTCAGTGATTGCTATTGGTATTTATGTTGGCGCCTATGTCTGAAAATCTTTTGGGAATATTTTTCTTGTTGGATATTGTCGCATTTCTTGCGGCGGTCTTTATGCATCTCGTGAAGCGTTCTCGTACGCTGGTTCGGCTGTATGCGCTCCAGTCTTTTGCGGTATCAATGACTTTTTTCCTCCTTGGTTTCATCGGCGATGATCGGAGCCTGATGATTGTCGCTTCGATTATTTTCTTTGTGAAAGTGTTGGTGGCGCCGGTCTTTTTTGGGAGAATCCTTCACAAATTGAGTGGTTCCTCGAGTTCAAGTAATTATCTCAATACGCCTCTCACTCTCTTGGTACTTACCGGACTCGTTTTGTTCGCCTACTCGAAGGTTTTCTTGCCGCTTTCGGCTCTGTATCCGCAAGCCTTCGTTTCAGTCGCCTTGAATATCGCGCTGGTGCTGATTTCTATTTTTCTCTTGATTAACCGGAGAGGAGTTTTTGCGCAAATGGTTGGGATGCTGTCGCTCGAAAATAGCATCATTCTCTTCGCGGCTTTTTTTGGCCTTCGCCATCCGCTCCCGCTTGAAATAGGAATGATTTTTGATATCGTCATTTGGATGGTAATTGCCTCTTTTTTCTTGGGGATGATTTATCGTCAATTCGGAACTCTATCGACTGAAGATATGAAGCGTCTTACTGAATAATGGTTTTTCTTATGCTACTCGCTTACCTTATTGCCACACCGTTTCTCGCTGCAATTTTTGTGGTATTGCTGAAACCCTCCCAAAGTCGTTCAATTGAACGCGCCGTACAAGTAGCCGCACTTATTGGCGCAGTCTTATGCGTGAATATCCTCATGACATTTGAGTCTGGGTCAATACAAATTGTTGGGAAGTATCTTGCATTGGACGCGCTCTCTTTGCTCTTGACGACTATTATATCGAGTGTTGGATGTGTGGTTGCTTTCTACGCAGTTGGGTATTTACGGCAGGAGGTGAAGAAAAATATCATTGGTCCACGTCGGGTCAAGCAATTCTTTATTTTGTTTGAACTTTTTTTGTTCGCTATGTTGGTGGCAGCCAATGCGGCTAACCCTGTGTTGATGTGGATCGCCATTGAAGCTACGACTCTGTCGACTGCGTTTCTCATTAGTTTTTATAATAAGCCGACAGCAACGGAAGCCGCTTGGAAATATCTGATTATCAATTCACTTGGTTTGCTGATTGGTTTTTTGGGAACTTTGCTTTTTCTTACTTTGCCACAAGGAGTCATCGGCGGAGACATAATGACCTGGGCTGATCTTCGTGCGGCGGCATCAGAGTTTCATCCAGTGGTAGTGAAGGTTGCATTCCTATTTGTTTTGGTCGGATATGGTACGAAAGTCGGGTTGGTACCGATGCATACCTGGCTTCCAGACGCTCACGGTAAGGCACCATCACCGATTTCCGCTTTGCTCTCAGGAGTGCTCTTGAATGTTGCTCTCATATCCGTTCTCCGGTTCAAGGGTTTGGTTGATCTCTCTATCGGGCGAGAATTTTCTTCCATGTTGTTGATGTATTTTGGACTGGCTTCGATTATCGTGGCCGCTCTGATTATCTTCACCCAGCGGAGCTACAAACGACTGTTAGCTTATTCAAGCATCGAACACATGGGCGTTATCGCACTCGGCATAGGTTTGGGTGGCGTCGGTACTTTGGCAGCTTTGTTTCATATGCTCTATCATTCGCTGTCAAAAGTACTGCTTTTCCTCGCATCGGGCAATATCTTGCTTCGTTTCGGATCGACGAAATTTGAAAACGTCTCAGGAGTGATGAAGGCTTTGCCGATTACGGGCGGGCTTTTTCTTGCTGGCTTTTTGGCGATTTCCGGATTGCCGCCATTCGGTATGTTCTTTTCTAAATTCCTGATTCTTTCAGCGGGAGCAGAGTCACATATTGGAGTGATGCTTATCGCGCTCATTGCTCTTGCAGTAGCCTTCTATGGTTTTTTCCGGCATGTATCTCCGATGCTTTTCGGTCCATTGACTGAGGGTGTCGAGCGTGGTGAGGCATCATTGTCGACCCTTGTTCCGCTGTGTATCTTAATGGGTATGTATTTAGTGAGTAGCTTCTTTTTTCCTGAACCAATACTGGCTATGCTTCATGACGCAGCCGATATGATCAGCTCAAAATAATTTCTTCGTACTGGTTTTATGCATGATACACACTCACTTCTCTCTCGTTTTGGATTCGAACGGTTTTCGTCTCGACAAGAATCAAACATGCTTATCGTCTCCATTCCAGAAGCAGACCTCCTCCCAGTTGTGAACAGCTTACTAGCAGAACAACATCTCGATCTCAAAACAGTGGTGGCGACCGATGAGCGAAGTACCAAGAAAAGTTTTATCATCAGATATATTTTTTCAGTTCCGAAAGAAGCAATTTTTTTGGCAGTGGAATTAGCAGTCGATCCATCAGCTGCATCTTTTCCTTCGCTTGTATCTGTGAGCCAATCTTTCGCCTTGTACGAACAAGAAATTAAGAGTTTTTTTGGACTTGAACCAATTGGACATCCGGATCCATCCCGTATTATTCTTCATCGGCATTATCCAAAAGATATGTACCCGCTGCGGAAAGAGTTTGCATGGAATACTTCATTTCCATTGCAGACGGAGGATACGATTACAGAAGTGCAAGGAGTTGAGGGGGAGGGGATTTATCAGATTCCGGTTGGACCGGTGCATGCTGGTATTATCGAACCGGGACATTTTCGTTTCAGTGCTTTAGGGGAAGAAATCATCAAGTTTGAAGCGGAGCTTGGATATGTACACAAAGGAACGGAGAAGCTTTTTGAGACCGTACCGCTTGAAAAATCATTGTCTTTGGCAGAGCATATTTCTGGAGATAGCTCGGTGCATCACGCGCTGGCTCTTGCCCAGGCGGTTGAAACGCTGGCAGGAGTGACTCTCTCCGAACGGGCCAAGCTGATTCGCGTGGTGTGTGCTGAGCTTGAGCGATTAGCCAATCACTTCAACGATATTGGATTTATCATGTTGGACACAGGATTTTCTTTCGGAGGAAGTCATGGAGCGCGTTTGCGTGAGCGGATTATGCAGTGGAATGAACGTATCGCGGGGAATCGTTTTCTTCGAGGCATGATCGTATTCGGCGGCGTGAGTCAAGATATTGATGAGAAGCTCGCTGATGCTCTAGCCGATGATCTTGAACTTCTGGAGACTGATTTCAAAGAAGTGGTGACGATTGCGAAAGATTCTGATTCAGTGTACAACCGGTTGAAGGAAACAGGGCGACTCGATCGGCAGATCGCACATGATTATGGCGTGGTTGGTGTCCCAGCTCGAGCACTGGGGAAGAGTATGGATGCACGCGCGGATTTTCCTTATGCAGCGTATGAGGCGGTGCAGTTTTCGGTGGTCACGGAAGAATACGGTGATGTGCATGCTCGTTTCTGGGTACGTATCAAAGAAGTCTATCAGTCATTTCGCATTTTGAATCAGGTCTTAGCACTGTTGCCTTTTGAACATTCAGCCTGTAAGACCCCTATTGGGACACTCCCAGCCAATCACATGGCGCTTGGTATGGTCGAGGGTTGGCGTGGCGATATCGTGACTTTTGTCGCGACGGGTGCAGATGGTACATTTTCTCGTGTCAAAGTACGCGACCCGTCATTTATTAACTGGCAAGTGGTACCGCATGCTTTGACGCGTGATATCGTGCCTGATTTCCCTCTCATCAACAAAAGCTTCGATCTTTCCTATTCAGGGAATGACCTCTAATATTCTCGGAGAGACAGGGAAGAGCGAAGAAAAAAAAGTATAAAAAAAACGCGCCGCCAGTCCCGAAGGATTGGCGGCGTTTG
>CAZDRG010000005.1:0-31331 GCA_964508015.1 uncultured Bdellovibrionales bacterium | reverse complement strand
AATTTCATGGTCTTATCACCATGCGCCAAGCACTCGCGATGTCCCTTAATGTCCCAGCCGTCGAAACCCTCGCGCTGGCTGGTATCGATGCGACTATCGACACCGCCACGAAGCTCGGCATCACCACACTCACCGAACCGAAGCGCTACGGACTTTCTCTCACCCTTGGTGGAGCTGAAGTACGACCACTCGACATGGCGCGCGCGTTTGGTGCCTTCGGACAAGAAGGAATTGTTCATGATATGCTTCCCATCCGATCAATATCTAATACTCAAGGTCAGGCTCTTTTTGAATCCCCCCTCTCAGAAGGGAGACGCGTGCTCGATACAGAAGTCGCGCGTAAAATTAACTCCATACTCTCAGATAATATGGCTCGCACTCCGATTTTTGGTCCGCGCAGTCCCATTGCCTTCCCACCCGGTGTAGCGGTTGCGGCCAAAACGGGAACCTCACAGGATTTCAATGATGCCTGGACGGTCGGATATACCCCATTTATCGCCGCAGCAGTCTGGGTTGGGAATAATGATCATTCCCCGATGACGGCTGGCTCAGATGGTATTTTTGTCGCCGCTCCTCTCTGGCGATCATTCATCGACACGGCTGGTTTTGATACACCAGATACAGTTTTTACTGCCTACCAACAGTCATCATCTGTCAGTCCTATCCCTGTCCGCCCTCCCGGTCTCGCGCTTGCAGCCATTCAAAACAATACACGCTACCTCGACAAAAAAACTGGCCGAGAAATTTCACCAGAACAAGCACAAAAAATGAAGAAAAAACGCTACCAAAAAATCGAATCAGATCCATTCACTCCTGAAAATCCGTAATACTGTCTTTCATCGCTCTACTGGCAATCACTTCTTTGAGGATGGTTTGAGTATAAAAAAGAGAGATCCAGGCAACTGCCTCGATCTCATAAGTGGCGCTTCACTTATGCGCCTACGAACCCATCCGAAAGGGCGGCTTCGTGTTATCAGCAAGATAGGCCTCGATCCTGATGTAGATCCCCATCTCCAGTAACACAACCCGAAACTCTCTGAGCTCGTGCGTGATAGTCGACATGTATCGGAGAACGCTCAAGGGGTCGCCAAGATTCGCAAAGCGTTTCAGATAGCAGCCCGACTGATAGGCGAAAAAGAATTGTTCCACTACTCGAGACAAATCAGCACATCGATTGTCGTGATCGAGTTGATAGCGAAAGCTGTCTGTCATAGCCGACGGCTTAAACAGGAGGTTCTCGCTCATGACATGATTCGGAAGAACCTGAATGATGTCGGAAAGAGCACACACGTTCGGCTCAGCGAATTGCCCTGGCCCGTAGAGAGATACCGTCTGACCGTAATCATTGCGCGGGATACCCGCAGAAATCACGATTTCCCGATACTTCTCGTAGAAACAGGCAAAGAGTGCCTTGTCAACGAATGGATACTCAATGCCTTCAAGTATTCCTTGATCACCAGACCATACCCTGGCACAGCTCGGCAACTCCCGTGTTAAAATCACCCACGGATCAGTTTGCGACAAATACAGTTCCATGATCAGGCACCTTTCTTCATAAAGAACTCTCCTGTTACGTCGGAAGAAACACGATTGCCGTAAACTGAACGGACATGAAAAGATAACACTTTTCTATAACTTCGTCCATAAGGCAATGTTTATGCTCCAAACAAACATGCGAATAAATCGAGATTGGAATCAATTTTTGCTGTTAGGATGTGTGCCACCCCCATGAAGCGAAAGGCTCCGCAACTCTCATCAAAACCCGCGAAATCATCCCTGACGTTTTCATTTTCTCAAAATATAATACGCTCTATTCCTTCCGCAGAGCCTCCAGCGGTGAAAGACGCGAGGCTCGATACGCGGGCGCGAGTCCAAAAACCACACCCACCAAACCGGCGAATCCAACCCCAAGAAGGAAGGAATTCAGCGTAAAAGCAAGCTTGAGACCATACCCGAGCTGACCAGAGAGAAAAGTCAGCCCCCAAGTAATTACCACACCGAGGAAGACTCCAATCAGTCCCCCGAGTATAGTGATAATGAGCGCTTCAAATAAAAATTGCCACAACACACTTTTTGAAGAAGCACCTACTGCTTTACGTAGTCCAATCTCACTGGTCCGCTCAGCGACAGACACATACATGACATTCATAATACCCACCCCCCCGACGACCAAAGAAATCGACGTTAAAAACATAAGAAGCAGGCTCATGGCACCAAGAATAGATGATACCGTTTCTTGGGCTTCGCGAGCAGATGTCACCACAAAATCATCCCGATCTGGATTCGTAATATCATGTCTTCTCCGCAGTGTCTCGCGGATCAATGCGACGGTTTCTGCCTCACGTGACACGTCGCTCATTTTTGAAGTAAAAAAAGCGATATGATTGACACCAAGAATCTTTTTTTGGAGAGTCTGTACTGGTACATACGTCATTTCATCAAAGTTCAAAAAGGCCACGGATCCACGTCGAGCTAATACTCCAACCACTTTGTACCCCTGACCTTTAATACGAATCGTTTCCCCTACTGCTTCGCTCTCTCTCCCAAACAAAGCCTCTTTGATATCAGCACCGAGTACCACCACTTGTGTCAATCCGTTATCTTCATTTTCTGAATAAAAACGACCGGATTCTAACTTCAGGTTTGGGTCCACAATCGGCGCAGTGGCTGAAGCGCCGAACAAGAGAATACGTTTATGTGTCCCTCGATAACTTGCTCGTTCCTGACCAATACTGCCAGCGTACACCTCAGCGACATTCGGTAATCGTCGTACCGCCAGAGCATCGTCTATTTTCAGAGTCGTAATAGTCAGCTTACCCATAGCCTGACCCGAGGGAGATTTACCAGCCCCTGGCATTTGTGTTTCCACCTGAATAAAGTCCGAACCAAAACTAGCGACTTGACCCAAAATAAAACCACGAACTCCATCGCCAAAAGACGTAATCACGATAATCGAAAGAACCCCGATCACTACTCCGAGTAAGGCGAGAAATGTGCGTGCCTTATGAGACAAAATTGTCCGAAGTGCGAACAAAAATGACTGAGTATGGCGGGAAAAAAAGCGAAATTGCATACGGATACGTAAAACTCAGGAATCAGAAGACGGAACGTTGGGAGATACCTGACTGTCTGGCGTTGCCCTCCAAGATCGCCATTTCGGCACAATAGTCCGAGTAACAATGCGTATAATCACAAGCGATAAAATGAGTACCAGTGATCCGATATACATCAAACGTACCCATAATTCCCCTGAATCGGAACCAGCCAGAAAACCATGCACGACAAACGCAATATATGCTAAGAAACTAACATAGTGTGTGCTTCTCCATACCTGTTGTGAGATTCTCGCACGAAACTCAGACGTCAGAAGTAAAATAATCATGAAGTACAAAGCCGCAATACCAAAAGAAACCGCGAGTCCCATATCATACCCGAGCGCCGACGGAAAACTTCGCGTCAAAGCTCCCGGAATCAACGCCTCAATAAAAGTGATATTCAAAAAATCATCGAAAAAGAAACTGCCCACATGCAGCAAGACAGCGCCAAGTGCCACCCAAGAGAGTGTTCGATGCAATTCATACGATACTGCCCCAGAAATCATTTTTTGAAATGCGCGAGAACTCATAACCAGCCCGTATACTACGCCTAAAGTCAGTAAAATAAATGCGAGTAGCCCAGTTGCTCGACCAATATACCACGCCCACTGCGCTTTATTCCCCAGGATACCAATGTCTGATTGAGACAGCTCAATTAAACGGGAGCTTTGTGGATCAAGTGGGTTGGTGCCATTGACCACCTCTTCGCCATCTCCCACTCCATCACCATCCGTATCAAAAACATCTGGATGAGTACGGTATGTCGTTGTCTCACTCTCATCAGTCAGGCTATCCATATCAGAATCAGTGAGAGCAGCCAGACTTGGTTGAGACCATACAAACATCCCGCTCCAGATGAGTACCATTACCAGTACCATCATGACCCACACGTTTACTTTTCCCATAAGAAAGGTTTCATATATTCATTACTCTGTATTGTACCATCTTTTAAAAGCAAAAAAGCTGGTAGTTGTTTTCTCTCTGCCAAGAGCATCGCTTGTTGTGCTCCAAGAATACAGAGTGTTTTTGCAAAAACATCAGCCCGAACAACCGAAGAAGCAAGTACTGTGGCCGTCAAAATATCACCCTCCACACTCTCATTTTTTTTCACATCGATGAGGTGTGACTTTTCTTTTTCTCCTATCTGCCAACGACGACGATTCACACCCGAAGTCGCTACTGCCTGATGAGATAAAAGCAAGAGCCCTGCACTCGTTTCTGTCTCAAGAGCATTCTCGATATCAATTGCAAAATACGGGAGATGAGCACTACGATTACTTCCAGCCACATACATATCACCACCAGCGTCCACGAGAAAATCCTGGTAGTACGTCGACAACATGCGAGCAACACAATCGACAATATATCCTTTCCCTATCCCCCCCAAGTCAATACGGCAATCGAGTGGCTTGGAAATCATCCGAGAAGCAGCATCAATATGAATATCCGCCCAAGTATACCGTCTCATGTTCTTCGGTGAAGGAATTGGCCGCCCAAAATGCGTTGTTCCAAAGCTCTTCTGATACCCCTCTTGCTCCAGGATCGGAAGTATCGTCGGATCAAAAATACTATCTGTCTCTTGGCAGTACTCCTGGCATAACAACAGCAGAGCCAACAAATCATCAGACACCTGACAAGTCACTGACCGATTCAGCGCCGAAAGTTCGCTCTCCTCTCGAAAACGACTGAAACGAGATTCGAAATCACGAAACATCTCAAACGCCCGATCGATATCACCTTCCATGAGTATCTCATCGCGTGTTTCCGAAAAGACCTGTACGAAAATATCCGTCCGCATAATCTCCCCCTTCACCTCTTGCTCTCGTTGTTTCCATGCCATACAGAAGACTCTTCATCTCTATTCTCTCGTTTCCATCAGTAAAGCATCTATCAAACCATCATGGTCCTGATCAGCCTCATCGTCAAAGACAAAAAAATCATCCTTCCCTGGATACGCATCCCATGCATTCGGCACCGCATCCTCATCATCATCAGTAAAATAGGCCGACTCTGGAGTGGTTGGATGAGGGTCAAGACCATCTACCAAAAGGTCCCCATCCGTATCAATCTTGAATTTTTCATCTAGTGTCGTCACTGTTTTTTCAACGAGCTGATAGGTCGTCCGATAGGTCGTGACCACAGATTCCTGAAAACTTATTTTGGTACCCTCTTTCTCATCATCGTCATTTTCGTCATCCTCGTTTTCATCGCTTTCCTCTTCGTCTTCGTCATCCTCATCTTCGTCATCAGCCAACACAACTCCTGGAGACAAAACGTCTGCAACATTCTGTGCCTCTGGGTACCAAAAAATACTCCCTCCCACTCCCAACAAAGCGAGAGAGAAGCAGGAAAGAAAAAGGAATCGAAAAGAGAAGATATGATGTATCATCAGGATGATTTTGACTTTCGGGTTGCCTTTGGCTTGGCAACGGCTACTGGCGTTTTTACTGCTGTTTGCACAGGTACAGTCACTTTCTGGGTGGTAGTTGTCTGATTTTTTGCAACGGTGTCTGGCTGATTTCTGAGGAGCTCCTCATATTGTTTTTTGCTTTCCGTCATGCCTGAACGCAATTCGGCTTTTTTGGCAGCGACACTCTCAAAATACTGTCTCCGATCTTGTTCAATGGCCTGTTGCTCTTCAAGAAATACCTGCCGATTCCGCTCTGCTTTTGCAATACGCTTCTCTTGTTCATGATACAGCACCCCGAATAAAGCCCCTGAAAATGAAATCAAAGCAATAAGTAGTACAATAAATCTGAGTTTTCCTTTTCCCATAATTTTCTTCAAAATCGATTTTATTATAACATAAAAATCAACAAAGAGGAAATTCCTCGATGATTCTTATTCATAACGCAGCGCCTCCATCGGGCTTACTTTTGAGGCCTTCTGTGCTGGATAGAGACCAAATACCATTCCTATTATAAAGCACACGCCAAATGAGACCCCAATCGAAGAAAGCGGTACCAGAAATTGCCAATCATACCCCAGCTTCGGAATAACAAGTGACGCAACGTAGGCGAGTGAAACACCAATCGCAATTCCAATCAGTCCCCCCAATAAAGTAATAATAACCGATTCCAAAAGAAACTGAAAAAGGATTTCATCCGGACGAGCTCCTACTGCCTTACGCAGTCCTATTTCTCGCACGCGCGCATTGACCGCGATCAGCATAGAATTCATAATACCGATTCCGCCGACCAAGAGCGAGATAGCCGCGATGGAAACCAGAAAAAATTTCAGCACATTCGTAAGCGAACGCAGAGTATCAAGTGCTGATTCGAGACTCCGTACCGAAAAATCTGATTCCTGTCCATCATCAATATCGTGCCGCTGATTGAGCAATCGATACACATCTGCCTTCACCTGATCTATATCTCCCGTCTGGCTCACTTTTGCTCGCATGTAATTGAGATGCTTGATACCAAGCAATTCTTTCTGAGCCGTATCAAGTGGGATATGAATAGTATCGTCCGTATTTGAGAAGGCTCCAGAACCACGTTTTTTGAGTACACCAACCACGGTAAATGGAATACGTTTAATGGTCACTGTTTTCCCCAAGACATCTCCATTCGGAAACAATTTTTCCGCCACCCCCGCCCCAAGGACCGCAACACGTGCCAACCGAGTGTCTTCGTCCGGAAAGAAAAAACGTCCGTTCTCCACTTTTACTGATTCGACATTCGGTAAACTCGCGCTCACTCCCTGATAACTCGCCACAATATCCTCGGAATCAGATTCGGCAATCGCCGTTCCGGTTACATATCCAACAGCATCCGTGATTTCAGGAATGTTTTTCCCATCTCTGAGTGCTTCAAGGTCACTATTCACGAGTGTCTTCGTGACAATACCAAACGCCATAGCGGGAGGACCATCTTCTTCCGAAGCACCTGGCAATACAGCTAAAAGATTTGAACCCACTGCTTCTACTTGCCCGAGAATCAATTGTTGTGCGCTCGCCCCAGCGCTCATCACCAAAATAACCGAAGCAACCCCAATCACGATACCGAGTACCGTCAAAAAAAATCGCAAGCGCGATGATGACAAAGCCTGATAAGCAATTTTGTAGGGATCTGAAAATTTCATTTCAATAAAGTATCTTCTTGATCAGCAAAACGACGATTGGTAACCGATTCATCCGAGACAATACGTCCATCCACCATGCGCAAAATCCGCCTCGCATGTTCGGCCGTGAAGGTTTCGTGAGTCACCAAAATAATCGTCTTCCCTTCCTCACTCAGTCTCTGAAAAATACGCATCACTTGGAGTCCTGACTTGGAATCAAGATTCCCCGTCGGCTCGTCGGCAAAAATAATTTTTGGATTATTCACGAGCGCCCGGGCAATAGCTACGCGCTGTTTCTCTCCTCCTGACAGCTGACTGGAGAAAAAGGTTGCCCGATGTTCCATATTAACCGCTTTGAGTGCCGCGAGGACACGCTCATTTGTATTCTCCGTACTATTCCGGTCATACAGAAGTGGCAACTCAACATTTTCAAAAACACTCGTCCGTGGCAACAAATTGAATGCCTGAAAAACAAATCCGATTTCTTCATTCCGGAGTCGGGCAAGCTCATCATCCGAAAGAGACACAACGTCTTTCCCGTCGAGCAAATATTCCCCGCCCGTCGAACGATCAAGTAAACCGAGAATATGCATCAGTGTCGACTTCCCTGAGCCACTCGGTCCCATAATCGATACGAACTCCCCCTGCTCAATCTCAAAAGTCGCGTCTAAAAGCGCTGGTGTTTCAACACCTTCGTTTTGATAAATTTTTTCAAGTTGTCTTGCTTCAATAAGCATATCTCTCTTTCGTTATTTTCCCTTCCTTTCTTCATCCTATGTCTCTCGCTCTATGATATAACATTTCCCTCTTTTCAGCGACACAAAAAAATACCCCGGACCATTTCCGGAGTATTTTTCCCAGACACTATCAGATCAAAAGACTATTTGATGACTGCGGTAGCACCTGCTTCTTCGAGTTTCTTCAAGATAGCTTCGGCATCAGCCTTAGAAATCTTCTCTTTGATAACTTTCGGAGCGGCATCAACAAGATCCTTGGCTTCCTTCAGTCCAAGGCTGGTGACTTCACGCACGACCTTGATGACATTGATCTTCTGTCCACCAGCGGCGGTCAATTCAACATCAAATTCAGTCTTTTCTTCCACAACTTCAGCAGCACCTGCGGCTGGCATGGCACCCATCATCATCGGGGCAGCGGCTGAAACACCAAACTTCTCCTCAAGAACCTTGACCAGCTCTGAGAGATCAAGGACGCTCATCTTTTCGATTTCTGCGACCAATTTCTCAAATTTCGCTGGGACCACTACTTCTTCTTTCTTCTCTTCTGACATACATTTATCCTTATGGATGAATTAGAATAACATTTTTCCCACTCACTCTTTTGCTCTCAGCAGAACGAAGAAGTGCTTTTCTAAACGCCTCTCTTCGTTCCGCTGAGACCCTGCTTTTATACTGCCTTTTTCTCTTCTACTGCCTTAAGTACTCGAACCAACCCGCTTAAATTCCCTGACAATGTTCGGACAAATCCGCTAATTGGAGCCTGGAGAGTTCCTACCAACATGCCACGAAGTTCATCACGTGATGGCAACTTGGCCAGCGCTTTCGCCTCATCAGCGGAAAGATGCTTAGCTCCGAGCGCGCCACCTTCGATAGAAAACTTCGTACCTTTATTGGCTTTGATAAACTCAGCCAACGCCTTGGCAGCCGCTACTTCATCAGATGAAAAAGCAACCCCAACCTGACCCGGCAACTCACGAACATTTCCTTCGATTCCTGCCTCCTTGAGAGCGATTCCCAAGAGTGTCTTTTTCATAACCTGCCAAGAAGAACCGCTCTTCGCGAGCTCCTTGCGCATGCTGGTCAAACTCTTCACGGTCACCCCCTGGTACTGTGCGTACACCACTGCTTTGGAAGCACGGATTTTGTCTACCAAAATCGCGACTACCGCTTCTTTCTTCTGTCGTGTCTGCATAAGCTTTATATATCAGCTATCGATAAAAAAATAATCTGCGGGAACACCGCAGACGTCGCTATTGAAAAAAGTATCTCTCTTTTTTCAATTTCGCACTTCCTCTTGAGGACTTATCAGTTCTTTCTCACTTCCACTTTAGAAAGAAGATTCGGAACATCGCCTCAGGTCTACGGATGGCTTCTTCAATTGTGCTTCCTATTCTACTCACCAGCTCTATCGCTGTCAAACTCCTCAAGTCTCAATCAACAGAGAGTACCAGCGTACAAAACTACGCCTGAGCCTCAACCGATCCTTCTGCTACTGGAGCCGCCGCAACTTCTTCAGCTGCGACTACTTCTTCTGTTTTTGCGACAGGACGCTTCATTTTGATAGCCCGTTTCTTATCTACGGTCACGACTCCCTCGCGAACGAGAAGATTGTGTACTGAGTCTGAAAGCTGGGCGCCCAAACCTATCCAGTGCAAGATTCGATCCTTCTTCAAAACTGACCCCTTCTTATGTGGATCATAGCTCCCAAGCATCTCAATATGGCGCTTACCTGGAGCCTTTGTCTTCTCCTGCAAGGCAATACGAAAACTCGCCTGGTTCTTCTTTCCTACTCGATTAAAACGAATGGTCAACATATCATCAGTACAAACATGACTTATCCCAAAATACAGCCTTTACTGTAGCGCAATTAAAAGAAGCTGTCAACCTGAAGTAAATTACTCCCCTTTTTCGACTTGATCCAGACGAATCGAAAGCAATTGTGAAATACCATCACGCTGCATTGTCACCCCATACAGAAGACCGGCCCGCGCCATAGTCTCACGATTATGAGTAATAGCGATAAACTGCGTGTGGTCAGAAAGCTCTTGAAGCATCGTGCTAAAACGACGTGAATTGGCTTCGTCCAGTGCCGCCTCTACTTCATCGAGTACTGCAAAAGGCGGTGGGTTATGCGAAATAATGGCAAAGAGAAGCGCGAGTGAGGTCAATGAACGCTCACCTCCTGAAAGCATAGAAAGATTGGTGATTTTCTTTCCAGGAGGACAGGCGAAAATTTCAATCCCAACTCCATCACGTTCCTCTTCGTTGGTAGGCTCGTCATCCACCCCTTCTTCTTCACCACGACGCCGTAGCGCAATACGCACCTGAGTAATATCTGCCTTCCCCCCACCAAAAATCAACGTGAAATACTGTGCAAACCGCTGTTTAATTTCTTTGAATGTCGCCTCGAATGCCTGATCAATTTTACTATCCATCTCTTTGACTACCGAACGGAGTGAGAGAAGCGCCTGTTTGAGATCCACTGATTCA
Source organism: uncultured Bdellovibrionales bacterium (assembly GCA_964508015.1). Classification (GTDB taxonomy): domain Bacteria; phylum Patescibacteriota; class Minisyncoccia; order Moranbacterales; family UBA1568; genus JAGOSP01. The sequence goes on along the minus strand of CAZDRG010000005.1, from coordinate 20,947 downwards.
TGAGTCAAAAATTCAAAGCGTTTCGCTGTTTCTTCATACTCATCAACAATGAGGGGATCAATGGTGCCAATGTGCTCCACCTCGACTTTGAGCCGGCTGATTTCGCGCTCGAGTCGTTCACGATCAATTTCGGTGACTCCATCATACGCGACTTCTTCTGGTCGCATAGACAATTCTTCACGAACAAGCGTGACCAAATCTTCTTCTCGTACCTCGACTCGTGCCAAGCGTACCTTCAACTCATTAAAGTTATCCTTGAGTTGTTGCAATGCTCGTTCACATTCACGAGACTCCTTTTCTTTCGCGAAAAAAGTTTCCCGCTGCACCCGATTTGCCTCACGATGAGAAGTAATCAACTGCTCTTTTTCTACGATAAGAGCTTCCACTTCCGCAATTCGTTTTTGTGTAGCTGCCAGCTCGCTCTCAAAAGACTGCAGTCGTATATCGCTCGCCGCTTTTTCTTCCGCGTTCAAACCAATAATCTGTGTCTCACGGATACTCCCCACCCCTGCCTTTTCTGATAGCTCAAAAAGCTCTTGCTTAATCACTTGCGCAAACTCACGAATATCCTGAAGATCAGCCAATTGCTCTACCGACTGAATCCTTGAGATAAGCTGCTCCTGATCCGAACCGATTTTCTCAACCGAACGTTTCACGAACGCCAAATCGACCGGTATCGTCTTCACGACTTCCTTTTCTTTCCGCCGTTCCATTTCAATCTCTCTCTTGCCTTCAATAATACTCCGCGTTCGTGAGAGGGTATTCAATTCAGCATGTAAGGCGCGAACCTCATTCTGCCAAGCATCTTCTTCCTTTTGATCCTCAAGTGCTGCGCTCACAGTAACGACCTCCTCGCGCAGACGAACCGAACGCTCCTCAAGTTCCCCGATTACTTGCTCCGCGGTCTTCCGATCGCGCACCAGTGTCCCTCGTTCTGCCTGAAACTGATGCCACAAAAAACCATACAAGAGAAATTGTTTTTCTTTGAGTCGTAAGGCTATATCTTTCCCTTGTGACGCTTTCTCTGCCTGACGTTTCAGATTCCGAAGATGCGGCTCAATTTCAACTAGCAGGGCATCCACTCGCACAATATTTTCCCGAGTACTCTCTAATTTCCGTATGGCTCGCTCTTTTTCAATCTGGTATGGTTTCACACCGGCTGCATCTTCAAAAATAGCTCTCCGTTCAAGCGGTGAGGCCAGAAGTACCGCATCTGACATTCCCTGTGTAATGACACAGTAGCTTTCCTTACCAATGCCAGCCTTCGCTAGTACGTCAACTACATCCAACAATCTCACCTTGTTGCCATTGAGAAAATATTCTCCTTCACCACTCCGGTGTATTTTTCGAGTAATGGAAACTTCAGAAAACTCAATCGGGATACGCTGATCGCTATTATCAAAATGCAGAGTAACGGACGCGCTTCCCATTCGTGACTTCCCTTCAGTACCAGCGAAAATTACATCTTCAGATTTTTTTCCCCGCAAGTTTTTGGAAGACTGCTCACCGATAGCAAAACGAATAGCATCAGCAATATTGGATTTACCCGAACCGTTCGGTCCCACGATAGCCGTGATACCACGCCCCAAAGTAGCCTCCGACGAAGATGAAAAATCCAGTACCGTCTTATTGGCAAAGGATTTGAAACCAGAAATTTCGAGACGCTTCAGATACATACACTCCGCTCATATTTCAAAAGAAAAACACACTACTCTTCAATCGGCCACAACCCACAGTCAGCCTCTTTTCGAGGCAGACCACAACAACCTCTCTCACAATACAAATCAGAATAACCCCAAAATACTCGCCATGCGAGATCGATACACTTTTAGTATATCCGATTTTGGTTGAGAAAAGAAATAGAGGGCAGCACCATTGGTACCACCCTCCACTACTCGTCACCCACTGGCAACGAGACTATTTGCTGCGCCATGCCCCCCAAGGCCGAGAGAGAGTACTTCCCATATCCCCGGCCACTTCCAGCAAAAAATACAGCGCGAAACCAATGGCGATGAGTAGAAAGCCAGCCGTGCAGGCATTCTCCAACAGCTGAGCGAGGGTCTAATCACGCAGCATGTCTACCTCCTGCTAGAGAATCGCGCCGGTCGGCCCAGCGGACAATCAACATGACCAAAATCGGCCATCCCAAGCCCACCGCCAACATCGTTAGTGTTACAGCACCACCCAAAATCGTTGCCACGGTAATTCTCCTCTTCAAGAAAAAGCCACTTAGGGCTTAAAAAGACCTTTTTATTCAAAAGGCCAACTAAAAAACATCAAGTACTCTTTATATTATACACTACCAGCCCTTATTTTGCAAGGCCTGCTTGGCAGCGGCACGCTGGGCCTCTTGCTTTGAAACGCCCTCACCTTCTGCAATCAACTCCTCTCCTACAAAGACTCCCGCGATAAAATGCCGATCATGATCTGGTCCCCATTCTTTGATCACACGATAGGTTGGGGTGACTCCAAAGTGTTCTTGGGCTTTTTCCTGAAAAAAGCTCTTGGCATCGGCGTACAACTTCTGATCGAGTACTTCTGGCAGGTGCGAAAGGATATGCGCCAAAATAAATTCCTGAGCGGCCGTATAGCCCTGATCCAGATAGAGCGCACCGATAATAGCCTCCATGGCATTGGCAACAATATACTGTCGTGCTCGTCCCGTATCTTTGGCTTCACCACGACTCATCAACAAAAAATCCTCAATCCCGAGCTCTTTTCCGATAGTGGCGAGCATATCACCGTTCACCAGTGCTGCTCGCCAAGCAGTCATCTCTCCCTCTGGGCGATCATAACCATGAAAAAGATTTTCTGTCACCACCAATTCCAATACCGCATCCCCAAGAAACTCGAGGCGTTCATTGTGCGCGGAAGTACACCCTCGATGTTCATTCAAATAAGAACGATGAATCAAGGCTTCTTGAAAAAAAGCTTTATTTTTCACGAAAATATTCAGCCGCTTCTCAAAAGTTGCTACATCAAACATAAATCTCTCTTACCACTTCGTGTCCGTATGCCGAACGAAAAATTATATCTCTCTTATTCTTATGCTTGCTTTTCAGCTTCCTCTATCTGTGCTTCTTCGTCAATCATATCACCCTCTTCTCCTGACATAACGGATGCATCACCGTTAAGGGCTTTCTCTTCTTTGCGCTGTTTGAAGTGAGCGTGATTTTCAGACACATCATTCTTGAGTGGCTCACCCATCTCACGATAAATCGTGCCCAATACACCATTCACAAAACGAGGACTCGCGTCACTCCCAAATGACTTCGCGAGCTCGATAGATTCGTTAATAGCTACTTTGGGTGGCACTTCGTCGTAATTCCCGAACATGAGTTCATAAATACCCAATCGGAGGATATTGCGATCCACCACTGTCACTTGTTCAAGCGGCCACTCCGGAGCACATTTTTCAATCAGTGAATCAATGGTTTTTCGTTCCCGCAGTATGCCTTCTATCAAATGTTTCGCAAAAATCGTTTCGTCGATTCCTGGGGCAAATTCGGCGATATTTCGGTTCAGGATATTCATCGACTGGTCATCGTGTTGACCCTGGAAATCCCATTCAAAAAGGGATTGCATTGCGACTGAACGCTGAAGATGTCTGTTGGCCATGGTTTTGATTTTGAAGGACTTGAGACTGAATTTTTGCAAGTTATGCTTTCGCGAGAGCGGTTTTACGCTTCGGAGTCGTATCAATCACGACGCGCCCCTTGTAGGTACCGCACGTTGGGCACACCCGATGAGAAAGAGTTGGTGAGCTGCACTGCGCGCACTTTTTCGTCTGAATAGGAGTCAATTCGAGCTCCTTACGGGCTCGATCGCGACGATAATGAGTATGTCTCTGCTTTGGAAGGGCCATAGGAATAGTCCGTTTAATCGTTTACGTCACCATGTATTATTTCCACCCTAACACTCTTTTTTCCATTTGGCAAGTAGATAAGGTTATCCCTAGGCATACCTAATAAAAAAACATCCAATCGACAAGAGTCGATTGGATGGAAAAAATTGATTTTTTTCGAACTTACATTAACATCCTGCTGGAAAAGCAATTCCCGTCTCGGCAACGGTAGTACCGTTGGCAGTTCGACACGCTTGAGCCGCAGTAGAGGTACCAGCAACGGTGGATTCGGTTAGAATGGTAAATCTTCCACTTCCATCAACTCCACAACTACCCGCAGCCGCTCCAAGTGTAATATCGCCTACAAGGAATGCACCGTTATTGATTCGGTTATTAGTCGCTGGAAGATTGCCGTTCAATATAGCAGCCGTCAAAAGATTCGAATCACACTGGAGCACCATGTTTGCCTGAAATGAATGCAGCTGCGCCTTATACGCTGCTATATTAGCCTTCTCTCTCGCGTTCGAGAGCGAGACCAACACGATAGAAGCGAGAATACCGATAATCGCGATAACAATTAAGAGTTCGATAAGAGTGAAACCTTTCTGATACCTGTTGTTCATACTAAATGAATAAATAATACTTAAATCAACAATGCCTCTGCGTTCCAGCTATTAACATCCTGCTGGAAAAGCAATTCCCGTCTCGGTAACGGTAGTACCGTTGGCAGCTCGACACGCTTGAGCCGCAGTAGAGGTACCAGCAACGGTGGATTCGGTTAGAATGGTAAATCTTCCACTTCCATCAACTCCACAACTACCCGCAGCCGCTCCAAGTGTAATATCGCCTACAAGGAATGCACCGTTATTGATTCGGTTATTAGTCGCTGGAAGATTGCCGTTCAATATAGCAGCCGTCAAAAGATTCGAATCACACTGGAGCACCATGTTTGCCTGAAATGAATGCAGCTGCGCCTTATACGCTGCTATATTAGCCTTCTCTCTCGCGTTCGAGAGCGAGACCAACACGATAGAAGCGAGAATACCGATAATCGCGATAACAATTAAGAGTTCGATAAGAGTGAAACCTTTTTGATACCTATTGTTCATACTAAAATGAATAAAAAATACTTAAATCAACGATGTCTCTGCGTTCCGATAATTAACACCCTGCTGGATATGACACTCCTGTTTCTTCTAGAGCTGTACCACCATCTGTCTCGCAGGCAGTTGCTGCTGCTGAAACGCCGAGGTCAATCGATTCAGTAAGAACCTGAAAGGTTCCAGAGCCAGAAAAACCACAGTCCGTAGTGATATCTCCGGCTATTACTGCGTTAATCCTATTACCTGAAGCAGGCATCATCGAATTGACCACCGTCTCGTCAAAATCTGCCGTATCACACTCATTCAACAAAGCTGTTTGAAGCGAATGTGTCTGAGCCTTATACGCCGCGACCTGAGCCTTCTCTCTCGCGTTCGAGAGTGAGACTAAGACTATAGAAGCGAGAATACCAATGATGGCAATTACGATAAGCAACTCGATAAGTGTAAAGCCCCTCAGGTTTGTTTTCATATCCTCACCTCCTTTCCTTTTATGATTTTTATTTTCTTGTGAAACCTCTTCGGTCTCATTTCAATTGTTTCTATTATACACCGTCCCTACCAAAACAACCAACTTTCCATTCTGTTTTACTGAAGAATACCCTCCTACATTTTCCCTGCGATGTCATAAATCGGCATGAGAATACCTACCACCATAATGCCAACACCAATGCCAAGAACCACAATGAGAATCGGTTCAATCAAAGAGGTCAAGTTGCGGGTTATATTTTCCACTTCTGATCGATAAAACTCTGCTACCCCATCAAGCACTTTCGCAATTGAACCCGACTCTTCTCCGATCTTAATCATTTGCGCCACGATGGGCGGTATAATTGGAGAAAAAAGCAAAACTTTACTCATCGCTCCACCGGCCTTCACTTCCTCAGCGGAACGCAAAATAACCTCTCGAAATACGAGATTTCCCGTTACATCGCTCACAATAATCAATGCCTTGACTATTGGGATTCCCCCATTCAAAAGTGAACTCATATTCTCCGCAAATCGGGTAATATAGACATATTTCATCAAAGTACCGAAGACTGGAATGTTCAATACTATGCTATTCCAATCGGCCTGTCCTGCTGAAGTATTGACATAATAGTAGAATGAAATACCACCCGCAATTATGGCAAGTATAACCGCCCACCAATACATCTGCATGAAATCACCAATCCACATCAGAGCCTTCGTATACCACGGAACTACTACGCCCATATCGCGAATTAAACCAGATAATTTTGGAAGAATAAATGTCAGTACGAGAAACCCAATAATCAGTGCTGCTATCATAACGAAGGCTGGATAAAACAATGCCCCCTTAATCTTACTTGAGAGTTGATAATTTTTCTCAATGTTCTCCGCGACTACTTCGATTGACCGATGGAGCGTTCCGGAGACCTCTCCTGCCCGCAACATATTGGTAACTAGCGGCTCAAAAACAGATGGGTGCTTCTCAAGACTCTCTGAGAAAGAGGCTCCGTCTTCAACATCGTCCCCAATTTCTTTGAGAACTATTCGCAGATATTTATTCGGCGTTTGTCCAGCAATTGTTTGCAGAGCCGAGACCATAGACACGCGGGCACCAACTAATGTCGCTAACTGTCGAAACATCGTCATAAGTTCCTTCTGAGACACTCCCTCCCAAAGTCGAGCTAGATCCCGAAAAAATGGCATGTCTTGTGGCTCTTCTTTGATTGAAAATGGTATAAGACCATTGTTCTGAAGTATTTGAATGGCTGCGTCTCTGTCTAAGGCGTCGACAATGCCTGACCGCTCTTGCCCTGTCTCATTTTTTGCTTTAAATACAAATTTCATATCACAAAAATAATAATTTTTTATTTTAGCGCACTAACCTTTTTCAGCCATTTTTGCAATAATCATTTGCAGGTAATCTTGATTCTTGGCATAAGAAAAAGCATCCTCAACGGAAATGAGCCCTTGTCGAACCAATTCAGCGAGCGAGCGATCGAGTGAGACCATACCCTCCTTCAAACTCGTTTCTATGACGCCATCGATTTGATGTACTTTATTCTCACGAATAAGATTTTCTACCGCGTGATTTTTAAACATCATTTCAACCGCCGCAACCCGACCCCCACCAACCCGCGGCAAAAGCCGCTGAGAAATCACACCAAGCAATACGCTCGCGAGTTGAGACCGAATTTGATTCTGTTGGTAAGCAGGAAAAACATCTATGATACGATCAATAGTTTGAGAGCTATCATTGGTATGCAGTGTTGCAAAGATGAGGTGCCCAGTTTCTGCAGCTGTCATAGCGGTGCCGATAGTTTCAAGATCGCGTAATTCACCCAGAAGCACGACATTAGCATCCTCACGAAAGACCGCCCGAAGTGCTTCCGGAAAATTTTTCGCATCACGACCAATTTCACGCTGATTGACGATACAGCGATCCTGGTTGTACACAAATTCAATTGGATCCTCGATAGTTAGGATGTGCTTATCATAATTGTGATTAATAAAATCAATAATAGCCGCCAGGGTAGTTGATTTTCCGTGTCCCACTGGCCCAGTCACCAGAACAAGCCCTTGGGAATACTTTGCATAATTATACAAACTCGTAGGTACATTGAGCTCTTCGAGACTTCGAAGTCGATCCATGACAAAACGCATGGTAATGCTAACATATCCTTTCTGAAAAAAAATATTTACTCGAAAACGTGCTCTCTCCTCAAAAGCATACGAAAAATCTACATGCCCCTTAGCTAATAATTCTTCTTGTTTTTCATCGGTAAGAATAGACTGCGATAATGCCTTCGTGTCATCAGGAGTCAACATTTTTTCCTGAACAATTGGCACCAATTTTCCATCAATACGGAGCGTCGGATGGCGTCCGACTACGAGATGCAAATCTGAAGCTTTCTGCTGTCCAACCAGAAACAAAAGATTTTTTATTCGCTGATCTGCATGTAAATTCGTTTCCATAGGACACATTTTTTATATTGAATCACGCAGACTTCTCTTTGATAGTATATCTAAAAAAACGAATAAAACCAAGATTCCTATCCTTCATCAATTAACAACTTCCCCTCAGTTGCTCGTTCAACCTCAGCAAGTGTCGTTATTCCCAAAAGCACCTTGAGTAAACCGTCTTCTTTCATGCTCATCATGTTCTGGTCCAAAGATTCACTTCGTAATTGGTGCTCGTTTGCCTTATGGTCAGTAATAATTGCTTTTACAGGGTCGGTAATCTCAAATACCTCATATATACCGATGCGGCCCTTATATCCAGTCATTCCGCAATCTTCACACCCCGCACCCTGGAATACCTCGATCTCTTGATTGTCCTTCAGCTTATATGCTTTTTTTTCCTCAAGTGGTATTTCTTGGTACATTTGAGCTAAACGACTCTTCTGAAAATCCGTAATTTCCATTTTTTCTCTACATTTTTCGCAAATTTTTCGTACCAGTCGTTGAGCGGCAACCGTTTGCAATGAAGATGCCAAAAGGAAAGGTTCTATACCCATATCTACTAATCTCGGCACCGCTCCTATCGAATCATTCGTGTGTAGCGTAGAAAGAACAAGGTGTCCGGTCAATGCGGCATGAATTGCTAATTCAGCGGTCTCATTATCACGAATTTCCCCCACCATAATAATATTTGGATCTTGTCGAAGAATCGAACGAAGGCCGGCAGAAAAAGTATATCCGATTTCCGGTCGAATCTGACTCTGATTCACTCCTTCGATAAAATATTCCACAGGATCTTCAAGGGTCACGATATTCCGCTCTTCTTGATTCAAGAGCTGAAGAAAGGCATACAGAGTAGTTGATTTCCCAGAACCAGTCGGACCTGTTATAAGAACAATGCCAAATGGTTCTCGAATTTTTCCCAAAAGAACATTCCGGTTTCGCCCGAAGAGCCCCAGTACATCGAAATCGCTCACATTGTTAGCTCGGTCGAGAACGCGCATCACAATTTTTTCCCCTTCCATGACTGGCAAAGAAGAAACACGCAGATCGATCCCTACCCCGTTACTCTCCAAATGAATACGTCCATCTTGTGGCTTTCGTTTCTCGTCAATTTTCAGATTTGCCAATATCTTAATACGCGATACCACCGCTCGACCAACGTCAAACGGAAAGACCAACTGCGATTTCAAAATACCATCAATACGAAATCGTACACGATAATTTCCTTCTATCGGCTCAATATGGATGTCACTTGCTCTTCCATCAATCGAATGTTTCACGATGACCTCCACCAACTTCGCGATAGGCGCATCTTGGAAGACTTCTCCCTGGACAGATTTCTTTCGTTCAACCTCAAGATCAATTCCAGACTCAGCACCTTGCTTGAGGGAAAGAATGGCATTTTGTAATGCCTGATCTGTTCCACTGTAAATCTTCATCACTTGACCGAAGATATCCTCATTTGTCTGGTAAATTTCTACACTAAGCGATTCCTTTTCCGCAAGAAATCGGAGCATGTTCATGGCGTCGAAATCCGACGGATTTATCATCGCTATACGAAGGGTCGTATCATTTTTCTCAAAGCAAAATAAACGATACTTTCGAGCAGATGCTTCAGGAATTATTTCTAATGCTCTTTTTTCAAGCTTTTTTGGATATTCAGAAAGAATCGGTATTGATCCGACAGAAGATGTATCAGAAATTATTGGCGCAGTCACTTGTGTTTTTGTTTCCTCCATAAAATCCCTCGAAATTCACTGAACTTTCTATTTAATGAACGGATTTACTTTTCCAAGAGAATTCGCTGCTGGCAATCTCGTTAACTCTGCCTTATCATCCTGGCGAATCATTGCAAACATCTCAAAGTCAAGCTTAGTTTTAAGGAAAACATCATCCCCAACTGCGGTCACCCCCTCCACAGCTGGAAGAACAAAGAATCGTACTTCTGCTTTCGACACGAGTAGATCTGAAATTCCTTTCTTTGCGACTCCAGATGGCACGACACCATCATTGCTTTCATCGATGGAAAGCAATATGTCTTGAAATAGAGAGAAGCGTTGTGCGTGAACCACGCGGGAGTAAAAACTCTTTGTCGCTTCATAAGAACCCTGAGTTTCGACTTTCACAGTAGCCATATCTGGGGTATATGTTCGATGAACCGCTACAACGGGTGATGCACTATTTACATCTGTAGCAGGATTGGCGATCAAAATATCCGCGCTGGCTTTCGTGGAATCTTCTGCTGTAACCACGACTGGTTTTGCTTTCACAATGTCCTGTACCTCTATACTAGTCACGATTAAGCCACTTTGAGTAGCAAGAAAATTTAACTGATCAATACCTCTTTCAATATCCGAACTTACTGGAAAATAGACCTCACGTAAAAAATCAACATCCGTCAGTGTTGATCGGCTATCAGATTGTGAAGTCGCAATCTGAGATGCCATTGATGCAATATTCGATTCGACCGTTTCCAAAGAAATCATTTCACTGTCAAGACGTTCTAAATCATGATACTTAGTCATCAAAGTTACAACGCTTGGTTTGACATAGCCAATTGCAACCACCAGCGTACAGATAACAAAGAACGGTATAAAAAAAATTTTAAGACTCATAGCTCTACAATAAAAAAATTATAATTACTGCGCAATCCAATTCAGAGTAATTTCAAATTCAACTGCATTTGAAGCAATATCAGTCGTTTTACCTTTATCTTTCGAAACACTCGAGATAAAAACGTTTGAAAAACGTGGCGATGTCTTGTATGCCATCAATTGCTGTGAAAGCTCTTTATATCCAGGAGCTCCCCCTTCTATTGTTATAACATTTGTTTGAAAATCGTAATGAAAAAGAACCAAATAATTCGTCGGCAAAATACCCCCCTCAATAGCAGCCAAAATATCGTTTGGATACACTTGACCCTCCTTTTTTTGAGTTATAAGACTCAGTCGAGCATCCACATCGGCAATATTATTTACCGTACTATCAGCAAATGATACTTTTTTCTCTTGTATTTGCTGTTGTCGTGTTGCATTTTTTTTATCATACACAGATGAAGCGACCCGAGCCCCTCCCCAAAACACTAACGTCATAAAAAACACCAAAAAAACAACCAGTCGTCCTTTTTCGCTGCCACTCTTTGCCTGGTATACTGATCCCCCTTCGGTAGATTGTGATAAGTTCACTCCTGGCATATGCGTCTATTTTATTTTATGATTTGTTATTCATGTTAATTATACTCCTGTTTTGTTCTGAAACATAATTTCGAGTCCTCTCAAAAAACTTTTTTTGTTTTTCGAAGAGTTAGTGAAATTTTCTACACCACCCAATGCCAACCCAATTGCAACTGCAAACGAAGCATCCGTCTCATGAATCATCGCTTGTTGTTTCTCGGTCGCTTCAATCTTTGACCATGGATGACCAATACTCACAGGAAGTTCAAATATCAAGGAAAAATATTCAATGATGCCCGCTACTCGAGATGACCCGCCGGACAAGATAATCTCTGCCACTTTTGATTCGGGATGTTTTTCTTCGTGAGCAGCTATGATTCGTTTTGTTTCTGTAATAATTACCTGCAAGGTGGGGAAGACCACCGCCGACTCGCGTTGATTTAAGAAATCCTTCCCACTCTTTTTGAGTTCTTCCGCCCGAGGCCGAGCCACTTCAATGGTATCCGATAAAGTTCTCGTCATATCCTTCCCTCCCGTATCTATATTCCGACTTAGTTTCACGGAGCCATCATGTGTCAAGATAATATTTGTCGCACGAGAACCGATATCAATAAGGATTCTCATGCCTGACCCAGATTTTTTTTCAAGCAAGGCTCGTACTATTGCAAATGTCTCTATCTCGAGAAGACTCATCTCCAAGGCCTCATTCTGTATGTATGCTTGATATCGATTTACCTCTTTTCTCAAAGCAGCCACCAAAAGCACCTCCATCACAATATTGCCCTCGCTATCTTTGCGTCTTTCCACAATTTCCCAGGAAAGAGCGACGTCATCAAGTGATGCTGTGGGTACATATTTATGTGCTTCAAATTGCACCGCGTCATTCATTTGTGATTCATCCAACGAAGGAAAATCAACCAGCGCTACAAGCCCGGTATATGCTGGCATCGCGATGTGAGCTTTATCCGTCTTTGGATTCATTTTTGTCAAAAGAGCATGCAGATACAAACCCACTGCTTCATCATATGTATACGTAGCATTCTTGAGTTCTTCTTCAAGATGCGAAAAATCGGCGACTCCGTAGTTCACGAGAATCGGCTTTCCCTCAACGAGCTCTAACTCAACCACTTTCAAAGCAGCGGTTCCAAAATCGATACCCAAAAAACGTGGATTCCCAAAAAAAGGCATGTGTTTCTTTATTTGTATTTCACGATTGTATTTTAACACACTCTATCAAAGAGTAAAATACAACCTCTATTTTTTTGTGATCGGCAACACGCATTCAGGAAATACACGAATAACTGCCATTTAGTTTCTGAGAACTCTGCGCTCTCTCTCCATTGACAGAGTCGCCACAAAAAAATAGAATACGCCTACCAAATTAGACTCTTTTCAATTTCTTTTCCAGCTATGTCAGATACCTCTTTTCTCGAAAAATTCTCCCTTCACGCACGTCACGCTCTCAAAGAATCTCGTGATATTGCTTCTTATGCCAAAAGCAAAACAATTGAACCGCGACATCTACTTTTGGCACTTTTTCTTGAAAATGGCAGCCTTGGAAGCTTTTTACTCGAAAATATCGGTTTTGAAAAAGAGCGGCTTGGAAAGCTTTGCCTCAAACAGAAAAAATCAGCGCGCTTGCCTGTCCGCTTTATTCCTCTTCTTTCACCCACTACGTCGGAGATCCTTCGCAACGCATATCAACTCGCACACAATCGCTCGTTTCCCTATGTTGGCACCGAGCATATTGTCTCGGCACTTATCAATTCAGATACTGAGGATATCCAACTTGTTGCGACGAACTTGAGTATCAATTTACTCAAAGCGTCTTCTTCGCTCGAACATCATCTCCATTTTGAAAACTTTCCCGAACTTCCTGGCCTCTTCGAAACAGCGGAAAACCCTCTATCAAAGTCATCGACAAAAAAGAAATCCAAGACCCCAAGTCTTGATCAATTTACCACCAATGTAAAAAATGAGAATGATTCGAGTGTTTTGATTGGACGGGAGATGGAAATCGATCGTCTCATTACTATTCTCTCTCGTCGTACGAAAAATAATCCGCTTCTTATCGGCGAACCAGGTGTTGGCAAGACGGCCCTGGTAGCCGCACTCGCCGATCGCATCGCAAAAGGTACTGTTCCACCATCTCTGATTGGAAAACGTATTCTCTCACTAGACCTGGCACTTGTTGTGGCAGGAACCAACTTTCGCGGTGAATTTGAAACCCGACTCAAAGATATCATGGCGGAAACGAAAACTCACACCGACATCATCCTCTTCATTGATGAAGTTCATACTCTCGTTGGTGCCGGCAATGCCAATGGGAGCCTCGATGCTGCCAACATCCTCAAACCAGCACTCGCACGTGGAGAAATCCGCTGTATCGGAGCCACCACCTTCACTGAATACAAGAAACATATCGAGAAGGATGCTGCCCTAGAAAGACGGTTTCAGCCACTTATTATTCGAGAGCCAACTGCAGAGGAAACACTTGATATTCTCGAGGCTTCAAAAACTCTTTATGAAAATCACCATCGGGTCGTGCTTTCTTCCAAAATCGTTGCACTCTCAGTCGATCTCGCTTCTCGATCGGTACCAGATCGATTTTTCCCCGATAAAGCATTTGATATTCTCGATGAAGCAGCCGCTCGAGCTTCAATCACCTCAAAAAACCATCTCAGGCAGAAAACAGAACTGTCAATTCTCTCACAGCAGTATCAAGATACTAGTCTCACCAAAGAACGTCTCGTTAAAGAAGGAAATTTCGACGAAGCTTTTGTGTGGCATAAGGAGGAACAAGAAATCAAAGAACGTATCCAGACAATTACGGCGGCAGTGAATCAGCATCCCCTAACATCAGTATCTGTCACTGAAATGCATGTCTTTATGGCTGTATCACGCATGACTGGCATCCCAATAGAAAAACTTTCCGAACAGGCCCCAAATCACAAACTGACTTCACTCAAACAAACACTTTCCAAAGAACTCATCGGTCAATCTGATGTGGCGAAGTCCATCACGCGTTCACTAACGCGAGCACTCTCTGGAATCCACTCTCCTGGGCGACCTATCGGATCTTTTCTCCTCCTCGGTCCTACCGGAGTAGGTAAAACACATCTCGCCAAAATACTCGCTCGAGAATATTTCGGAAATGAACAAAGTCTTATCCGTATCGATATGAGTGAGTTCATGGAAAAACACAGTATCGCCCAGATGATTGGCTCTCCTGCTGGCTATGTTGGCTATGGCGAGGGAGGGAAGCTTACCGAGCGTGTCCGACGCAACCCATCCTCTGTGGTTCTCTTTGATGAAATAGAGAAAGCACATCCAGATGTACTCAATATACTTCTTCAGATTCTCGATGAAGGTGTTCTGACTGATGCTGAAGGTCGGCAAGTCAGTTTCAAAAATACGCTTATCTTGATCACTTCCAATATTGGTACCGCTGCCTTTACGGAGACTTCTGCCATCGGATTCAAAAAACACCTCAGCGTAGAAGATGTAGCGACTCGATTTGAAAGCATTCGACACACAGTGCTCGCTGATCTTAAAAAAGCACTCCGCCCGGAACTTCTCGCGCGCATCGGAGATACCCTTGTTTTTCAGCCGCTCGACCAAAAAGCTCTTGAAACCATTACGCTTCTTGAACTCGATGACCTCAAAAAACGACTCAAAAAAAAGGGTGTTCTTCTCACCTTTTCCAAGAAAATCGTCCACCTCCTCGCTCAAAAAAGCTTCTCTCCACAACATGGAGCCCGCTTGATCCGAAAAAATATTGAGATGCTTGTTGAATATCCGCTAGCAGAGACTCTCATCAAACATCGAACTGCACATGTCGATCTTGTACTCCATCGTAATACTATCGTGTGTCGCCCGCACTAAAAATCTGGTCTAATCCTCTCTTCCGGCATACTCGCATCGCGGGAAAGTATATCCTTGATATTTTTTTTCCACTTTCTTGTTTAGGCTGCGCGCAAAACGATACCCTTCTTTGTCGGACTTGTTGTACAAAAATCAAACCCCGATACGAACAATCTTGCCCCTACTGTCGTCGGCACGTCACTCCGCACGGTGAAACATGTTTCGCTTGTTCCCCAAAGAATGCTCTTGATGGTGTTTTCGTTGCCTACGAGTATAGCCAACACCTCGTCAACACCTCCCTCCATGCCTTCAAGTATCACTCTCTTGAATCACTCGCCCATCCTCTTTCGGGACTCTTCACCCGAGCGATTATTTCATCTGGATTACCTCTTCCCGATTGCGTGCTTCCCGTTCCGCTTCATCCTTGGAAACAACGGTTCCGCGGATTCAATCAATCTGAACTCCTGGGTCGTTCGCTTGCGAGGACACTGTTGCCTGGAGTCGTCATTCCTTTCGACGCTTCAAGTCTCGTGCGCCACCGCTTTACTCTTCCACAACAAAAAATGCCAGATATTGAATCGAGAAAACACAATATCAAAAATGCCTTCTCATTCATCAGACACGATACGTCTTCCGTGCAAGGAAAATTTGTCTGGATTATTGACGATATTACTACCACTTCCAGCACGCTTGATGCCTGCGCACGCGTTCTTAAGCAAGCCGGAGCCCGCAAAGTATTTGGCGTTGTCTTTGCTCAAAATACTTTCATTCCGCATACGAAAAGAATACGAAAATTCTCTTCTCAAATAGAGAAACACCCATCTTCGTGAAAATCACTACGAAAAAAACTTCGTGATTTGCCGAATGATAATCAGCGATGCAAGAGCAAGTGCAATACCAATAATCGCGGAAGTGGCCATTTTCTTAGCCGCTTTTGCTTTATCATCCGCTCCAGCTGAACCCATATAGCTCAAACCGCTCACCACAAGCATAATAGTACCCAAAATGCCGACAATAGAGAGGAGGAATTTCAAAATATTGAGCGCTATGCTTACTAAAGCTGGTCCGGCACTTGGAGCAGATACTCCGAAAATACCATAGATTTCTTTGAGAAAAGTTGGTACAGCGAGAGCGAGAGCAAAGCCAATCAGAGAGGCTGTCATGGCAGATTTTCCTTGTTTAAGATTGCTTTCATCAGCTCCACCAGCCATGTAGATAAGCGCGCCAATTACAAAACAGAGGAGAGCAAGAGTAGCGACAATACCCTGTAGCCATGGAAGTATGCCGCCCGAAAGAAAAGTTTCTACGGTATTAAATGCGACTGGATTATCAATAGTGATAGTTACCATTCCGCCCGCGCCGCCTCCTACCCCAACGCCACTACCAGCTGCTGCTCCAGCACAGCAAGATTCGCCAGGCCCACATCCAGTAGCAGGAGAAATCAGATCAGCGGGCGCAGTACATGCTGCGAGACAGGAACCCGAGCGACCACCACCAGAACACGCTGCCGCATACGTCAAATGCGCTGTACTCAGTCCCATTATCATGAGTAACAACAGACTTACGTGATTTATTCGATACATCATAAATTATTCAAACTCTCTTTTAAAAAATCTCTTTAGAAATAAGCAAAGAATACCTGTCACTCAAAAAACTACCACGAAAACCATCCTGTTACTTTTTTCCAGAACTTCGAAGAAACAGCCCTAAGAGATACACGCTGGGAAGCCAGCTCAGCACTACCAGCAGCGTTCTGTTGCTCACTCTCGAGAAGTAATCCCCGATAGGCCTGCAATTGACTCAGAATTCGTTTTCTTTCGTCTTGGTCTTGGAGGACTCTGAGTTGCTCTTCGCGCGTCTGGATTTCAAAACGTAAAGCCTGACTGCTCAGTGGAACAGCCTGGTGGGATTCCGATTGTTGTTCTTGGGAAGCCACTCGCGATGTGTCCCCCGTATGTCTCGCAAGCGACGTTACCTTCTCTTGCGGAATTCCTGATTCTCCAACAACGGTCTGCTCTTCTTGAATGAATCCATTTTTACTCTTAGCAACACGAACCCGTTCACGTAAACGTTCTCCCGCTTCGCGTATCTCAGGACTGACTGGTGGAAAGCTCGATCTGATATCATCATCACTCAGTTGAGCAATATCCGGTCTTGGTTGTTCTATTTTTTCGTCATTTGCTGCTCCTCTTGTATTTACATCGACAACGACGCTGTAAGCATCCGGTATGCGCATTCCTGGCTTATCTTCACGAGATTGTTCACTTGACGGCCTATTTCTTTCAAACATAAAGAAATGTCTCCCACTTCAATTAATTATCCGCTCAAAAATTCCTTCTTCTTTCATAAAATTGCTCACATTATAACACACCTCTGTTTGATTCACTCTCACACATCAACTAAACAGAAGGCTCTTTTTCTGTGTAGCGAGAAAAACCAATCCAAAGTAGTAGGAGAGCTACGCCTATATGCAGCCAATAATCCGATGTATTCAACACGAAAAGCCCGCAGACAAAACGGGTCGGGGAAAAAAACCCGATCACAGAAACAACAAGATATATCATTCCAAAAGAACGTGCGTAGAAGCGAGTCATTCTCATTCCCAGCATCACCGCCGCAAAAGCAAGGAGTCCGGATAGTATATGAATGATATTATGCAGCGGATCAATATCAAAAGAGTCCGGGAGTGATCCACAAGTAAAACCGAACAAACCAACCCCGATGAAGCCAAAACCGAGAGCTAAGAGCAGTATTTTTTGCATAGATGTATTCCTCTGAATTGAATGCTTCTCTAAGTATACACCATTTGTACTGGATTATTCAGTGTGAGTCTCGTTGCCAATTCCGAAAAACAAAAAAACCCGAGCATCACTACTCAGGTCTTTCTGTACGCTGTAACGAAAACTAGTTTCGTGGGCGATCTTCGAGAGGACGGGCTTCGTTGACAGTCAATGTGCGACCATCAAGTTCTTTACCGTTCCACATATCAATGGCACGCTGCCCTTCTTCTGGGGATCCCATTTCGACAAACCCAAATCCACGAGAGCGACCAGTCATACGATCAGTGATGATTTTCGCAGATACGACCGAACCGGCCTGTGCGAAAGCTTCAGCGAGCGAATCTTCAGTCGAGCGATATGAGATACCGCCGACATACAACTTTGTTGACATACTTTGTTGCTTCGAACTGATTACACCGTAAGACGACCTTCCTTCTTGGCACTTGACTGGGAGAAGCAACAACTTCACCACCGAGAGACGCTTGCGAACGCTATCCCACCCTCTACTGCGGGACTCGAAAGAAAACTTACTTACCTCTATGTTAGCACATTTCACGACAAAATGCAATAACAACTCAACCTGCAAGAACAATTCGATATTAATATCAGAATTGAAGAGCACACGCAAGCTGACGAGAACTTCCATATTGTTGCAAATACGGTACTTTCCCTCGCTAATCGTGTCTTGGGCATTTTCGAAAGTTCGGAAGTTAACCAAAAAAAACGACAGTTGCTGAATTTCTGACTTCAGAACTGCCGTCTTTCGGGGAAAAACATCGAATTTGAGCTACGTTCTCCCTTTGGGATGATGCTTGAATATGCACATCATCCTTCAGTGCTCCACATCGTAGACGCTATTAGAACCGAGATACAAGAGCTTCTTCATCCCCGACAAGAAGCTAGTAGACAAGAGAAGTGCGCGGGCCAAGATCGTGAAACGCTATGATACCCCCAAGACACCAAATGAATATCAGGAAGAATACCGATTAACTAACCCGCCATATGTGTGTACACATTACCGAGATGTATTGACAAAATTTCGTTGGTATGGTAGAATTAAACTCTGCAAAGCGAGAGTTTTGCAGATAAGTAAGAAGAGTGGTCCCTGTTGTTCCCTCTTTTTTTCCAATTTGCAATCTTATAGGAGCACAAGATGAAAATCTTGACAGTGTTAGTATTTTGCTGTATCGGTTGGATGACTTCGGCGCGGGCTGCTGAAGCGCCAGCATTTTTTGCGACGGCGAGCGGGGGGAGTAACAATCTGACACTCGCAGTCACTGCGGAAACGGCTGAAGCTGACGTACGAAAGGTCGGCGAGCTGTACGTAGTAGTCGTGAGGCGCGATGGAAGTTTCATCGCAAACAACGGAACACGGTGGGTACCGTGGGATGGCTCGTCAGTGTTACCAGCATATTATGCTGGTACGCTTACAGATACTACAGTAATTCCACTTGTTGCCGGTGCAAATGTCTCAGATGAGGCAGGGGCACAAGTGTGGATTGGATACGGAATAGGTGGTCAAGCGGACATGTTGGACCATCGGAAGTACAAAATGGTCTACACTATTCCGCGACAACCCGATCTGGAAGCAGCCGGTGCTATAGAAATTACTGCGTCGGCGGCCATTGTCACATTCCGCCTAAATGAACGCGGTAAATACATCGGATTGGCGGATGAACAAGGAAGTTTCGAAGTTGATCCGAAACAGACCACGGTGGTCTGTTTCAACTCCAATCGGGTAGGTTGGGGGCTTCAATCGCATGCCTGTGCTCCTATCAGGGAGCATGTGGCCATTGTCCCGTTGTGTAGTAATGACCAAGGGACATTGTCCGTGCGGTTGGCTGACAATCGTGTATTGTGGTTCGACCTCACATCCCAATCTGCAGGGGCATGGATAAGGACTGGCCTTGCGTCAAATCTGGAGAAAGGATGGATAGAGTACGGCCGTCGGGGGTATCGGCCGGCACGTGTGTCATCCCAATCAGAAGGAACTTCTGATGGAGTGCCGCTCTCCATCGATTTTGGATCGAATTGTCTGGGTGGTTTTTCCCAGCCGCTTGATTCAAGAACACCGCTTCTCTTTGTATGGAACTCAGATCAAGCGGGGTGGGGAATAAACTCAGCTCAACCGTCACCGTCAGCCAAGTGGGCGTTCTTGGAATGGAACGAACCCGATGAAGCATATCGGGTCGTATTCAACCGGCTGGCGTGTGGGGATAAGGGAAGTATAACTGTGTACAAGCCCAAGAAGACGGTACCAATAAAAGGAGAGCCCGTGGATTGGGACACAGGGATGGATGGGTTTGGTTTTGCATGGGTTTCGATCCCTGCAAATGAAACAAACCCGCAGTGGAACAAGGATGCCGGCGTCTCCTTCATTCACGAAGGAGCGAACGGGCATTACATTCAACTGCCGTCATGTGACTGAAAATGTGCAGTATTTGGGTCGAGACTCCAGAGTCTCGACCTTTTTTCTTTCGTAACTCGTGAGAGAAATACTGGTATTCTTATGGAAGAAGAAAAGAGAAAAGAAGAAAAGGGGTCAAGTACCTTTTCTTGGCCTCTCTCTCTTTCGAAGGGTCGATTCGAGTTCAAGCGTCTCCGAAATGCGCGCAATCCGTTACCAATCCCCCATCTCTTCTGTAAGTCCCGCCCGGACAGGCCTCAAGTATAGCAGTTTCGATGAGAAAATGTACTTGACCCCTTTTCTCTCCTACGGGATCCAAGCTGTTGGTTTTCTTCATCTCCCGAGAGATACAAAAATCCTGGTCTTTTGACCAGGATTTTTGACTTGGCGGGAGCGACGGGACTCGGACCCGCGACCTCCACAGTGACAGTGTGGCGCTCTAACCAGCTGAGCTACGCCCCCCCCATTTTGGAATCCCTCTCTTCCAAAATCCAATCCCCATAGTTTGCAGTACGGAGATTGGATTTCGCCAGCGAAAGACCTCAACTGATGTAGCAGGGATGGGAATCGAACCCATGACCTCAGCGTTATGAGTGCTGTGCTCTAACCGGCTGAGCTACCCTGCCTCTCATCCTTTTTGTTGCGGGGGGTGGATTTGAACCACCGACCTCTTGGTTATGAGCCAAGCGAGCTGCCAGACTGCTCTACCCCGCTATATATTGTCTCTCTGTTTTCCTCATTTCTTTCTGTCTCTCAGACTCGTGACTTTTCAGTCCCGTAGCTGAAGTGGCTGTGTGGGCGATCCAAGATTCGAACTTGGGACCTCGACATTATCAGTGTCGCGCTCT
>CAZDRG010000004.1:0-34344 GCA_964508015.1 uncultured Bdellovibrionales bacterium | reverse complement strand
TCTCGGAGGGTATCAGTTCCGTCAGCGTGCGCGAGGTATTCTCGAAGGATTGGCTTTGTCGCATATTCCAGAGGATTTTCCACTTGATCAACTGTCAGGAGGGGAGCGGCGCAAAGCAGCATTGGCGGGAGTATTGCTCCGAGGTGTTGATCTTCTGCTTCTGGATGAACCGACCAATAATCTTGATTTGCCAGCTCTGTTGTGGCTTGAACGTTACCTGACTAAGACAAAAGCCGCGTGTTTGGTGGCGTCACACGACCGGCAATTTCTCGATACGGTTGTGAATCGGGTTATCGAAATAGATATCTTGACCAAAAAAGCCACTTTGTATGCGGGTGGTTGGACGGATTACGCTGCCATGAAAGCTCATCAGGTGAGGCAGTACCTCGAAGCCTATCGTGCCCAGGAGAGAGAAAAAACTCGCGTGCTCGCGTCTTCCGATGAGAAGCGTGAGTGGGCGGATATTGGAGCCAAAATGGTGATGCCGGATAATGATCACATGTCTCAGGGGTATCATCGCGATCGTTCAGAACGGAAGCTTGGCACACAGGCCAAAACACTGACCAGTCGGGCAAAACGACTGAGTAAACTCGATCGACCAGCCGTACATGATCCGATACTCTTTTCCTTCCCTGAAACAGAAGTGCCGGCACCGGCCTTATTGGTGACAGATCTTGTTTTTGGGTATCCGGTTGGCTTCCGTTCAGAACCAGCCACTTTCTTGGTGTCCACTGGTCAGAGAGTCGGTTTCTTTGGTTTGAACGGTGCAGGGAAATCAACTTTGCTTCGGACTTTATCAGGGGAATTAGCACCGATTTCTGGACTGGTGGAGCGGAGTGAAGATATGGTTATTGGGAATCTGATGCAGGAGCATGAGGATATCAATCGAGCAAAGACCCCCGTGCAAATTTTTGAGCGTCATTTTGGCGAGGAGGCAGAAGAAAAATTGCGTATTCTCCTTCATCAATTTCACTTTTCGATAGATCTCGCGGAAACACGGGTGAAACACTTGAGTCCTGGCGAACGAGTACGCGTTGCTTTGGCAATCTTGGTCGCATCTGGAGCCAATACTCTCTTTTTTGATGAACCGACGAATCACCTTGATCTCGAGACGATTGAGGCTCTGGAAGAAGCGCTTGAGGATTTTTCTGGCACGGTTGTGCTCGTCACACATGATCGGAGATTTATAGATCACATGCGTTTAGATACACTCTTTTTACTTGAAAAAGGAAATATTGAGCCACTTATCAGTTTTGAAATGTATCGCGAACGTCTCATGCCCAGTATTCTTCGGAACCTGAAACGACTTGATGAGCGTATTGAAAAGAAATTTTAAAACCCCCCGAGATTCCGGGGGGTTTGTGGCAGTGATGAGGCATTGCCTCTCGCCGATATTGCTGACTACTGCTGCACCTTTGCTTTCCCGATGGCAGTGAGTATTCGCGTACGAAGCATTCCGTCTTCGCGCTCTGCCAACAAGAGCATGCTTTCGAGAAAGGCAATCAATTTTCGCCGGAGGGACGCTGGTAGTGACCAGTCGAGTGCCACAGTGGCGCACCAGGCGTAGTGGAGCAGATCCTGCTTCTCAGCGAGGTGGGTATGCGCGTTCAGGAGAAGGAGCTTACACAGAAACACCCGCTGTTTCTCGGGGAAAGAAGCGACCAACGGGAACCATACCCGCACGATGTGGAGGAGATTCCGATAGATGTAGTTGACCGGCCGCTCGTACAGACGGAAATGGGTGATGTTGGGGACGAGGAGGAGCACGGCCGCTCGCAACTGGAAATCAGCAGTTTCTTCATTTTTGACGATTAACCGATTGAGATCCGCATGGAAGGAGTTTCTGGATACCCACTGATTCCATGCCTCTTCAAAACTGGCATCAGTCGGCATGAGAACCGAGAGCTGGCGCTCGAGCGTTTTCCAGTACTGTCGAGCATCGATGCTCTGGTGGGGGATGGTAACACGGGGTACTCGTTTTTGGAATGCCCCGTGGTGTTGGCGGGTGTCGTTGAGTGCCGGTTGATGCATGGGTGATTTCTCCTTCTTGGTGGAACCTGCGGTTGTGAAAGGACAGCAAAATATGCGTGAGAGCGCATAAACAAAAATTGTACAGGTTTTTTTGAAGGCGGTCAAGGGGGCGCGTGTGAGTGGACGCAGTTACTCGGTGTCCATTGCGTAGTTGACTTGTTTTTTGTTTTCTGCTATAATGGTTATCTTATCTGATTTCTTTCCTGTGTGGTGTGGGGATGCGAAAAGGGCTTGGGTAGGAGTAATTTCTGGTATTTGTCCCATAACCAAGGGACTTTGCCCAAGCACTAAAGAAGAAGAATTATGTTTCGAAAGACTTTTGAGAAGCGCCATTCAAGCGAATTGCGCCAGATATCAGGAAGAAATTATGTGGGTCGGAGGAATCAGAGTGGTGTTCGAGCTGGGAGTAATCGGAAGAAGTCTTCCTCGATTGATCCGGAGCTCTTTGTTCGGAAGGCTATTGTGACTACTCAGGCGGAATCGTTTGACCCGAAGCATCGCTTTGTGGATTTTCGTATTGATCCGAAATTGAAGGCGAATATTGAGCGCCGCGGATACGTTCATCCAACCCCCATTCAAGACGGGGCTATCCCTGTGGTACTCGAAAATCGCGACGTGATTGGTATGGCCAGTACTGGTACCGGAAAGACAGCTGCGTTTTTGATTCCGCTTTTGCACAAGGTGTTGCACAATCGCACTTCAAAAGCCTTGATTATTGTTCCTACTCGCGAATTAGCAAATCAGATTGATGTGGAATTCCGTGACTTCTCTCGGGGACTTGGGATTCAGTCAGCGGTTTGTATTGGTGGTTCGCATATTTATCCTCAAATCAAACGTTTGCAGCAGAACCCAAATTTTGTCATTGGGACTCCTGGTCGCTTGAAGGATTTGGTTGAGCGGAAAAATCTTGATCTTTCGCCATTCAATACCGTCGTGTTGGATGAAGTGGATCGGATGCTGGATATGGGATTTATTCACGATATGAAGTATCTCCTTTCGCTTTTGAAAGAACCTCGACAGACACTGTTCTTCTCCGCGACACTCCCACGGGAAATTGCTGACTTAGCAAAGAAATTTCTCAAAGACCCGATTACTATTCGTATCGAATCTCGAGCGACCTCAGAGAATGTTGAACAGGACATTATCGTCGTAAAGAATCGTGAACAAAAAGTAGAAACCTTGCACGAGCTGTTCCTCAAGGAAGGTTTTGAGAAAATTTTGGTGTTTTGTCGGACCAAGCATGGTGCGGATCGCCTGTCGAAGACTTTGCGTGAACGCGGGTTTAAGGTGGATGCTTTGCATGGAGACAAATCCCAGAGCCAGCGTGAGCGCGCTCTTCGCCAATTCGAGAAAGACGAGCTGAAAGTGTTGGTAGCCACCGATGTCGCGGCTCGAGGATTAGACATCAACGATATTACCCATGTCATCAACTATGATGTACCGGAGACTTACGAGGATTATATCCACCGTATTGGTCGTACGGGACGGGCAGGAAAAACGGGGAATGCCTTAACTTTTGTTGAGGAGTTCTAGTTCGTTGTGTCTGGTATTTTGTGAGAGGAGGCGTGGAGATGTTGAGTGTTTCAGTTGCCTTGGGCTTTGTTGTCGGGCTCATGATTCTTGTCATCGTGGCAGCCGTCGTTTGTTGGCGCGCACGTGTGATAAGAAATGACGGTCGTCGGCAGCGCCGATACCACCGAAAGGATATCGTGGTGACTGCTGGGGCATGTTTGATTGCCCTTGTAGTACTCGCCTTTGCGGTGCTGAAGATGCCATGAGGAGTCGGTCTTTCGACAAGATCTGCTGCTGGAGCCATTGGTTCCTGCAGCATTTTTCTTTGGGTGGTTTCATGACTTTTTTTGTGTGTTTTGTCAATCGTGTTGACCTTGGGATTCTGCGCTATCATGAAGAAGGAATTTTTTCATTGGCATTGGTATGCAATCTGTTCTCACGAGACACGGAGTAGCACAGGCACTTGAGCATTCACTCGGGATGTTTGTGATTACCGATGCGACTGGTACCGCAGTATATGCAAATGAAGGAGCAGAGCGCCGAACAGGGTATTCCATCGCTGAAACGATTGGCAAGAAACCCGGTCGACTCTGGGGCGGGCATATGCCGCGTGTTTTCTATGATTCCCTCTGGGAAGAACTGCGACATCGACATTCTGTGATTGCAGACATAGATAATCAACGAAAAAATGGACAGCAGTATCGAGAGCGTGTGCACATTGCTCCACTCGTTGAGGGGAATAAAGAAACACGCTTTTTTATTGCCGCCCAGCCTTTTCATCTCGAGGGAGATGGAGCAATGGAACGATTTGGAGCCGATTTTCAACAAATTTTTGGGACAGGGATGCGGGTTTCGGAGGCTCGTTTTTTTGCGTGGGTGAAACGTTGGTTTGCGACTCAGTCGGGAACAGAATCCAAAATTGAGTTTCAGAAGCAAAAAGGGGATTTGGGAAATTTTATTACCAGTGAATTGATACATCCTCTCTGTGAGCGCTTCGCTGCCCGTGAAGAAGACCGCATACTGGTTGAGGCGGCCCAGGCAGATGCTCGGGAGTTTCGTCGTCTCTATGTCAAATATGAAACTCTCGTACAACGGTATTTTCTCCGTCACTTGAGTTGTGATCGGGATATGTCTGAAGACTTTACTCAGGAGACATTTTACCGGGCGCTGGTGTATCTTCCTGGTTTTACAGCGACGAATGCCTCATATGGGACATATCTCCTCCGTGTGGCCCATAATCTTCTGGTGAATCATTATCGCAAGAAACAGGCGGTAGCGCTTTTTGATGATCGGGCGAGTGAAGAAGCAGCGAGTTTTGCTGCTCCTGTATCTTCTGTGGCGGAACGCGTGTTTGATTCTCCCGCTTTACGACCATCGGAGCGAGAAATTCTTTCAATGAAATATCAGGAGGGGTATTCAATACATGAAATAGCGGCTCTTCTTGGCATATCTGAAAATGCCACTAAATTACGTCTTTCCCGAGCCAGAAAGCATTTGCGGGCCATACTTTGAAAAGCGTTCATGGGGCCATGACACCTTTTTGTATCTCGAGTGTTTATAGAGTATGTATAGTCGAGAGAAAACTACTTTGTTTTGATGTGTGAGAACAGGTGAGCAAGAGGACACGGGGTGCAACAAGGTACCTTGAGGTTGGTTTGTGGTGTAAATAGGTAAAAATAAAGGTATGCCAGTTTATAAGATACAGAAGCGCAACGGTTCTATTGTTGATTTTAAGCTGGAAAAAATTGAGGATGCCCTGAATCAGGCGGCTAAAGCAACTGGGAAACACGATGAAATTATTGCACAGGTGTTGGCAGAAGACGTGTATGCCCGATTGGAAGAAGAATTTCTCGATAAGATTCCGACGGTTGAGGAAGTACAGGATATTGTTGAGGATATGTTGATTCAATACGGTTATGCCGAGACTGCGAAAGCATATATCTTGTATCGTGAGAAGCGGCGAGAAGCAAGAGAGGATCGAAACGTGGTAGTCGAAGTGGAAAAAACTATTCAGGAGTATCTCGACAAGCTTGACTGGAGAGTGAACGAGAATGCGAATCAGGGGTATTCACTGGGTGGGATGATCCTGAACACCTCAGGAAAGGTGATTGCTAATTATTGGCTCTCACATATCTATCCAAAAGCTGTAGGAGACGCGCACCGGAATGGTGACTATCATATTCATGACCTGAGTATGTTTTCGGGGTATTGTGCCGGGTGGAGTCTGCGAGTGCTTCTTGAGGAAGGATTTAATGGGGTACCGGATAAGACTGAATCGGCGCCACCAAAACATCTCTCCTCGGCAGTGTCTCAAATGGTGAACTTCCTTGGGACATTGCAGAATGAGTGGGCTGGTGCACAGGCTTTTTCAAGCTTTGATACGTATTTGGCACCTTTTGTGAAGAAGTATGAGCTTGAATTACGGGAGGACATCAAAAAGTATCACATGACCTTTCCTGCCAAAGCCAAACAAGAACAATACGTCGCAGACACAGTATATGAGTATGTACACCAGAATATTCAGTCTTTTGTGTTTAATCTCAATATTCCTTCACGTTGGGGGACACAAACGCCGTTTACCAATATCACGCTTGACTGGGACGTTCCTGAGGATATGCGTGAAAAGAGGCTGTTATTAGGAGGGGAGCCATTCGCGTTTACTTTCGGGGAATTGCAACCGGAAATGGATGTTATAAATCGCGCTTTCATCGAAGTGATGTCCCGAGGAGACTCCAAGGGTCGGACGTTTACTTTTCCTATACCGACTTACAATGTGACCAAGGAGTTTGAGTGGGAAAATCCCAAAAACCTCCCTCTTTTTGAGATGACTGCCAAATATGGGACACCGTATTTTCAAAATTTCGTAAATTCTGAATTGAACCCAAGCGATGTTCGTTCGATGTGCTGTCGATTGCAGCTGGATCTTCGTGAGCTTCGGAAACGCGGAGGCGGGTTGTTCGGCTCAGCGGAAATGACTGGATCGATTGGCGTTGTGACCATCAATGCGGCACGACTCGGGTATATGTATCGGGGGGATCGGGAGAAGTTTTATAAGCGTCTTGCATACCTGATGGATCTTGCTCGAACATCACTCGAGATTAAGCGTGAGGAGATACAAAAGTGGATTGATCGGGGGCTTTTCCCATACACGAAGCGCTATCTTGGGTATCTCCGAAATCATTTTTCAACTATCGGGGTGAATGGGATTAATGAAGCTATTCGTAATTTTACAGGGGATACGGAAAATATCACTACCCCTGGTGGTCAGATATTTGCGAAGGAAATCTTAGATTTTATGCGGGAGCGTATTAAGGATTATCAGGAAGAAACGAATAATTATTATAATCTTGAAGCGACACCGGCTGAAGGAGTCACTGCGCGATTCTCGAAGGAAGATCAGAAGCGTTTTCCGGATATTATTCAGGCTGGGACGGTGGAGGCTCCGTATTACACGAACTCTTCTCAGGTGCCGGTGGAATACAGTGATGATATTTTTGAAGTCCTGGAGCTGCAAGATGAGTTGCAGCGTAAGTACACTGGTGGTACGGTGTTGCACTGTTATATGCACGAGAAAGTAAGCTCTGGAGAAGCCTGCCGGAGTCTCGTTCGCTCGATTCTTTCCAATTACCGTCTGCCCTATATTACTATCACGCCGACTTTTTCCATTTGTCCGAGGCATGGTTATTTGGAGGGAGAATGGGACTATTGTCCCAAGTGTGACCGAGAGCTTGGTATCGAGAACGGGGAACGTTTTGACGGGGAGGCACGTAAAAAATATGAGAGTCAGCGGGCGGAAACGGTTCAGAAAAGTAGCCAGAAGAAAAAAGGAGTATAATATCTTTATTGAGGTCTTTCAAGAGAAATAATCGTCTAAAAACAAAGAGTATGACCGAGGAAACACAGTTGGTAGAACGAACTCGTTGTGAGGTGTGGACGCGAGTGATGGGGTATCATCGCCCTGTTTCACATTTTAATGTTGGAAAGAAGTCCGAGCACTATTCACGAAAGCACTTTACGGAAACCGTAGCCGCAAATAATGCTTTCTGCCAGCAATATACGGAAAGCGCGTGCTAGTTTGCGATCAGATATATGCTTTTGAGCGGTATTACCAAATTGACACTTCTAGATTTTCCCGAAAAGACAGCTTGCATCGTCTTTACTGCGGGGTGCAATTTCCGTTGTGGATATTGTCATAATCCCGAATTTGTTTTACCTGAACGTCTCAAAGAAATTGAGAAAGGGTTTATCCCTGAGGATGTCTTCTTTCGTTTTCTTGAGCGTCGAAAAAGTCTCCTGCAGGGAGTGGTGATTACTGGCGGTGAACCGACGCTGCACCCTGATTTGGAGGAGTTCATCGTGAAAATACGAGCGATGGGGTATGAAGTGAAATTAGATACAAATGGCAATCGGCCAGATGTATTGCGACGACTTATCGAGAAAGGGTTGGTGCAGTATGTCGCTATGGATTTTAAGACGAGTTTTGATCGCTATCAGACACTTTCGGGATTAGGCGCGAGTGCTGCGGCAGTTGAAGAGAGCTTCCATATTTTGAAAGGCGGGACTTTGCCCTATGAATTTCGTACGACATTGGTGCGTGAAATTCATACCGAAGAAGTTCTTGCCGCGATGAAACTGTCACTCGAAGGTGTGTCGCGATACTTTCTTCAGCCATTTCGGAATGAAATTGTGTTGGACCCAAAATTCGAAACACTGAGTGCATTTTCGGAGGGAGAGATGGAATCTCTGGCAGCGTATTTCGCCCCAGTGGTGGGTGAAATTGGTATTCGCGAGGGATGATAACTGAATGCTTTTCGATGAATGAAAACACGTATTAGGGAAAACGTGTATACTGGGAGGGCAATTCTGAAAGGGGAAATATGACTCAAGCTGAGGCACTTGCCATCCTTCGTTCTGGCGCCCATGTGTTTCTGACAGGTGAAGCAGGGTCAGGGAAGACGCACACCATTAACGCATATACTGATTATCTCCGTGAACAAGGGATTGATTTTGCCGTGACAGCTTCGACAGGTATCGCAGCGACACATATCCATGGGATGACGATTCATGCCTGGAGTGGAATCGGGGTAGCTCGTTCTTTGAGTGAGGATGATTTGGCGGATCTGGCTCTCAATCGATACATATCAAAACGGATTAAAAAGGCGCGAGTTCTTATCATCGATGAGATTTCCATGTTGGACGCGGCGGTTTTTGATACGGTAGAGCGGATATGTCGAAAGATAAAAAAAGGACAATTGCCATTCGGTGGATTGCAAGTCGTAGTCGTGGGAGATTTTTTTCAATTGCCACCGGTATCCAAGGAAGGTGAGTTTGCGCGTTTTGCTTTTGAGTCAGAGACTTGGCAATGGCTTGATTTCAAGGTCTGTTATTTGACGGAGCAGCATCGACAAGAAGATGATATGTTTCTTGAACTTTTGTCAGCTGTACGTTCTCAGACATGGAGTGCTCTGCATCAGCGACGTTTGGAGACGCGGCTCATTGATTCAGGAGATGAATTGCCAGACGAAATGACTCGCTTGTTCTCACATAACGCGGATGTCGATCGTATCAATCAGGGAGAGCTACAAAAGCTCGGTGCGAAGACTTATCGTTTTGTGATGGCAGAGCGTGGACCGGATAAGCTTGTGAGTGCCCTCAAACGCGGATGTCTTTCGCCTGAGCAACTCGAATTGAAGGAAGGTGCCTCAGTGATGTTTACAAAAAATAATCAAAGTGAGGGATTCGTCAACGGAACATTGGGAGTGGTTACCGGTTTTGAGGGGACGAAGCACTGGCCGATTGTGCGAACACATTCGGGAGACCGTATTGTAGTTGAACCAATGGAGTGGGTGATGATGGAGGGCGATTCCATACTTGCTAAAATCACCCAGCTTCCGTTACGACTCGCTTGGGCAATGACGATACATAAAAGTCAGGGAGTCAGTCTTGATGCAGCAGTTATGGATCTTTCGCAGGCTTTTGAGTTTGGACAGGGATATGTTGCTCTCTCACGAGTGAGACGCCTTTCTGGTGTGTATCTTATCGGGGTAAATAAGCGAGCTCTTGAGGTTCATCCGAGAGTATTTCAGGAGGATCAGGTTTTTCGTCAGGTGTCGCAAGAGACTTTGATATGGTTTACTGCTTTTTCTCTCGAAGAGCAAGAAAAGTTGGAACAGAATTTCATTCTCATTTCTGGTGGTAAGCGACGTGAAGAAGTGAGAACGCAAGAGAAAATACCAACATTAGAAACAACGCTTGAAAAAACGAGAAAGACGTATACTAATGCCTATCGACCTTGGACGGATGAAGAGGAGGCGCAGTTGAAGAGGCTTTTTCATCGAGGGATACCCGTTAAAGAAATTGCGGTGACCCTCGGTCGTCAGATTGGAGGAGTGCGTTCACGGATAAAAAAACTGGCTCTGAAGGAAATCTAAGTTTCTACAGAAACCAAAGGAGAAAAAAAACTGCGTGCCTCTTCTCGAGTATGAGAGAAATTTTACTTGGGAAGGAGGGCAAGACATGGTATCTTAAAAAAGAAGAATAGTTACTGCGTAATTATATTTTATATCGTATGGATATTTTTCTTTTCTTTTGTCTGGGTTTAATTGTGGGAAGTTTCCTTAATGTTGTCGCGCTTCGACTGGAAGCAGGAGCTGACTTCGTGCGTGGGCGTTCAGCTTGTCCTCATTGCCATGCGCTCATTGCTTGGTATGATAATATTCCTCTCTTTTCTTTTCTTTTCTTGAGTGGGAGATGTCGTGCATGCATGACATCTATCTCATGGCGCTATCCGCTCATTGAGTTGGGGACTGGTGTGATATATGCGAGTACATGGTGGCTTTACTTCAATCCGGTAGAAATTAGCTCTTGGATCGAAACAGTCTGGCTACTCGGACTCTTCTCTTTTTTGATTGTTATTGCCCTCTATGATGGGAAAACAATGGAAATACCCGTATCACTTCTTCAGATGAGTGCTCTCTGGACGATCGGGGCTCTCCTCTTCCTTGATTGGAGTGTGTCAACAAGTATGCTGTGGTCTGTTGATGGACGCACGGCATCTGGTCTTCTTGGCGCCTTGGGAGCCTGGATATTTTTTGCTTCACTTTCTTTTTTCTCAAAAGAAACATGGATGGGCTGGGGGGATTCATGGTTGGCAGCTATTATTGGGCTTGCGGTTGGTATCGAGGGAGTATTTTTTGCCCTGACTTTTTCTTTTGGTATTGGAGCGCTTTTTTCCTGCGTTCTTTTGCTGCGCAAAAAAGCCGGTATGACAACACAAGTTCCTTTTGGACCATTTTTGGTGGTTGGGACTCTGGTGTACCTTCTCTTTTCCCGGCTGGATGTGATTTGGTTTGGCAGGAGCATGTGGATTGTTGATATCTTCTCTTAA
This sequence comes from uncultured Bdellovibrionales bacterium, assembly GCA_964508015.1. GTDB lineage: Bacteria > Patescibacteriota > Minisyncoccia > Moranbacterales > UBA1568 > JAGOSP01. The sequence continues at coordinate 23,414 of CAZDRG010000004.1, read as the reverse complement.
GTTGTTTGATTGCTATCGAGTTGTCGACGTTTCAAGTGAGAATTTTTTTGCCGAATATGTTGTTGTATTGTATACTTTCTAAAAGGTGGTTGGTATTTTGAGATTATTGAATGTTAAATAATCAGTTATGAGGATGAAGAAAGGATTCACCCTAATTGAGGTGATGATAGTTGTTTCCATTATTGCGGTGGCCACCGCAATCGTTCTTGTAGGAATGAGCAATGTACGGAATCAAACGCAAGTGAAGGGTGATGCTCGTCGACTCGCTGGTACATTGCGTGAGTTACAAAATAATGCCTTAACAGGAAAGCGTCAGACCGAAACAAGAATCTCTTGTTGGTTTTCTTTGCCATCGGCAATCATCGGTGCGGGGTCTATTGCGCCGATGTATAGGTATAAGGACGGCACGACATGCGCGACTAATCTAGGCGATAATCTCCCATTGGTTGTATTTTCTCCGGGTGTAGTTTTTTCGAATGCGAATGTAGGCGTGCGTTTTGTTGTTCCTTGGGGACAGGCTTTAGATGCGGCAGGCAATGTATTGGGTGCTCCTGTTCGGTATACTCTTGAAAAATCAGGAATAATCTGGTCCGTCTGTGTGTATCCCGAGGGACGGATTGAGGAGACAACGGGGGCAATTTGTCCATAAATTTTGATTATATGAGAATATCAAACATAATGAGTCGAAATAAAGAATGGCGTATGTTATTTGCCTCCATTGCAAGACAAATGAAGAAGGTGAGCCACTCACAAGTACGGGCGTTTTCGATAGTAGAGGTCATGCTTGCTTCTGCAATTCTGGCTATTGGTTTGACAGCGATACTACAACTCCTCTCATCATCACTGAAGAGTTCTTTCGATAATGCTGACGCAATTGTTGCGATAGAACTTGCCCAAGAAGGTATAGAATATGCTTATAATGTTCGTGACAACAATCTTGTGAATGGCAGACCTGCTTTCCCGACGTCAGGAGATTATAAGTTCCCAGGAACAACCAAGCGAGACTTTTGTGCACCAAATAACACCAGTCCAAAGTTTATTTTGACCGGGGGTAATAAAAATTGTTTTGCTAATGCAAAACAATCAGAACAACGGTACTCACTCGATCAAGCAGGAGGCTTCTATGATTTTCAAAATGGAGTGACGCATTTTGCTCGAGTTGTTTCAGTTAATCTGGATAACATCTCCGATCCAAAAAGCGCTGAAATAACGAGTGTCGTGTGGTGGGGGGGGAGCGATACGCGTCCGAGTGGTGTTTTTACGGGAGTAGACGCTGATGATGTCGATATTTCTAAATGCACGCGAGCCAAACGTTGTGCATACGTTCGAACTATTCTGACAAACTGGAAGTAATAACTGAATATTCTATGCACCAAAATAAAAGACAACATGAACTCTTGCAAGGAAAAAACATTTTTGGATTTACTTTGATTGAAGTTGTGGTCGCAATGGGAGTTTTTTCTCTTACCATGGCTATCGTCTCCGTTGTTTTTAGTCAAGGATTCGCATCCAATAAGAATACAATGAATTCTCAAAAGTATCTTGAAAATGCTCAGTACATTATGAATGATCTCGTAAAACAGCTGCGTACCAGCTCAGTAATTGCACCTACAGGCAATCCTGCGACGAATACGAATCCAGTGAGCATTAAGTTTTTCGATCATTCGCGGTCTCAATGTGTTATGTATCAACAACATACAGCTCCAAATTATATTGAAAAAAAAGTCGGAACAGCTACAACGTCTGCTTTATGTGATACAACGCCTGGTTTTGGCGCCGCAACTCGCGTCACTGCGGGTGAGGTTACGATGAATCTGTCGATTCGAAACTCATCACTAGCTTCTCGGGCGGGACTGGTTAGTATGTCTTTCTTGGTTGGCGGAGGTGGTTCTCCGGTGAGCCCCATCCTTCTCCAGTCAGCAGTTTCTTTGCGTGATTATGGAGAGTCTCTTGCGTGGTAGCTATGAAGCAACATCTTGCTGAGAAATAGATTTTCTATTGAGACATCTTGAGAAGAGACGGAATACTGAAGGAAGGAGGGTTATTCTTCTTTATCTTTGAGGGGACCGCAGTTCATTTACAGAGACAGAAAAGTATGGTATCCTTATTTTTGCGTTTTTGGAGGGTTTAGATAAGAGAACGCAGTGTTTCCTATGAGTTTGTATTTCAGTATTTGGAAGAAGCTAGCGAAACGATTAGAAATAAGAGCCGAGATTTATCTGAGAGGCTTTCGAGTCCTTGTTCCTATTTTTGTTGTGGTCGGAAGTGGTATTTCTCCTCTTGAAAGAGGAGGGACATTTTCGGAGTTGGCTAATTTACCAAAGGTATCCATAGTTGAGCAAGTTGTTGACCTTCCATCTGAGGAGATTCTGCTATCGTCTCAAGTGGACTCAGAACATGATATTCAGCGTATTCGGTGTCGTTGGCAGATAGATCGGGTCATGATTTCTTCTCTTGGGCAACAAAAGTCGATCAACGGAATTCCTCCTCATGAATGTACGGAAACAAATGAACGGCAGGTAATTGCGCGTGAGGAAAATAGAGAAGTGCGGGAAAAAGTGATTTTGCTCGCGTCAGATGAGTATCCTATTGCAGAGATGGCAGGGAGTATTTCTACGTACGATGCTTCCATCGCAGGGCTGATTGTTGGCATCGCGAAGAAGGAGAGTAATTGGGGGAAGCGGACACCAAAACTGCATGGAGAAGAATGTTTTAACTATTGGGGTTATCGTGGGCACGGAAATCGTGGAATCACAGAAGACGGCTATGGTTGCTTCGAGAAATCGGTAGATGCTGTGAACACTATTGGAAATCGATTGATTGAGCTTTCTGACGCACGAGGGTCGACTGATCCAGAGCGGATGATTGTATGGAAGTGTGGTTCAAGTTGCGCGACACATAGTCCCGTAAGTGTTCAGAAATGGATTAGTGATGTGAAGTTGTATTACCAACAATTCGCGGGAGTATCAGAATAGTCATTCTATTGTGATCGCACACACGAAAAAAAGTCCGCCCATTTGCGAGGGAGGACTTTTTTCTTTCTATATGAGGATCATGTATCGCAGGCAGTGATTTATGCCCGGTGGGTTTTTCACGAGACATTTTTATCAGGTCACGGTATACTATGAAATATGACTTGGATCATTGTTTCAATTATTTCATATTTCTTTGGAGCTGTAGCGGCGCTTTTAGATAAAGTGCTTCTTTCTGGTCGTATTAGTCATCCGTCCGTATACGCGTTCTTTGTTTCGTTGTTCAGTCTATTCGCTCTCTTGTTCATTCCGTTTGGATTTCAGTGGTACGGGTATATTCCTACATTCATCTTTCTTGTTTCCGGCCTCCTTTTTTTGTATGGACTTTTGGCACTGTATTCTGCGGTGCAGAAGAGTGAAATTTCCCGAGTGGCACCTTTGGTTGGGACTATCATGGCGCTCACCGCATTGTTTGTTTACTTTTTTCCTGTCAGCGGTGATATGGGTCGGATCATGACCTTTACCTGGGGACAATTTTTAGCATTTGCTCTTTTAGTTGGTGGAGGAGTACTGATTACGATTGATTTTCCACTCAGAAAAACAGAGAACATTTCTCCGTTGGCTGTTGTAGCTGGTATTTGCATGTCGATATCGCTTTTACTCCTTAAATATGGATATTACCAATATGACGTCAATTTTGAGAGCGGTTTCGTGTGGTCTCGTATCGGAATGTTCTTTGGTGGAATGACCCTTTTTCTGATTCCTCGCTTTCGAAAGGAGATTCTTTTTGGTTTGCAGCATCATGGTGTGACGAGTAAAAAGAATACCAAGACAGGTATATTATTTCTTGCGAATAAGGTGAGCGGTGGTACGGCGGCATTTCTCATGAACTACGCTACGTTTCTTGGTCCAGTCACATTTATTCAGGCATTTTCGGGAATACAGTTTATCTTTCTCCTTATATTTGCTTGGATTACATCGACACAATATCCGCATATTTTTGAAGAGCGATTCGGTATGCTTCAGTGGATACAAAAAGGAGTGGCAGTCGCTTTGATTGTATGCGGCATGTGGCTTTCAGTGATGAGCGGAGCACGACTTTTGATTTATTAGATATTTTTTTATGCGAGCGGGCATGTATTATTTTCTAAAGATATTTTTCTGGTTCATATGGTGGATTGCATTTTTAGTGACGCTTCTTTTCGGACTGTTCAACGTACCCGGATTGCATCCTCGTGAAGATGTAACACTGGGTATTACCTTTTCTGCGCGTTATGCAACCGATCTCGGTTTGGATTGGAAAGAAACATATCTTGCCCTGCTTGATGATATGGGCGTGCGAAAAGTACGCATACCAGTTTATTGGGATCTGACTGAACCACAAAACGGCGAGTACCATTTTGAGGATCTTGATTGGCAGATTCAGGAAACTGCAACTCGGGGAGGAGAAATTATTCTTTCTGTTGGGCAAAGAGTTCCTCGTTGGCCAGAATGTCACATTCCGTACTGGGTCGGTGATGATGTCGATCAACGCGAGGCAGTATTGGAGCAGTTTCTCCGAGAAGTTATTCATCGATACAAGGATACAGAAGCGATTAAGATATGGCAGGTTGAGAATGAACCATTCCTGGTGTTTTTTGGCCAGTGCCCGCCATTTCGTCGAGAGATGCTCGATCGGGAAATTTCCCTTGTAAAATCCCTTGATGTGTCGCGACCAATATTGACCACGGATAGTGGAGAGCTTTCACTCTGGTATCAGGCAGCACATCGAGGAGACCGTTTTGGGACAACATTGTATCGACATATTCACAAACCTGGTTATGGATACTTTACCTACCCGCTCGGTCCAAGTTTTTTTATCGCGAAGGAGTGGTTTGTCCGATTGTTGACGAAACAGGAGCACTTCTCAGTTATTGAACTGCAGGCTGAACCGTGGGCGAATGGTTGGGTGGCCGATGCTCCATTAAAAGAGCAGTTCCGAACCATGGATGAGCAGAAGCTCCGAGAGAATGTTCTCTATGCTCAAAAAGTAGGATTTCCAGAAATTTATCTTTGGGGAGCAGAATGGTGGTATTGGTTGAAAGAAAAGAAAGATTATCCAGCAGTATGGGAAACAGCAAAAGAATTATTTCACGAACATGATTGAAGGTGGTGTCCAAAACAAAGTACTGATCATCCATAATGTACGGAGCGCGGCAAATGTTGGATCTATGTTTCGAACAGCTGATGGTGCTGGGGTACGGGAAATTTGGCTTACTGGATACACACCATCGCCAGCAAAGCCCAATCAGAAATATCTGACAAAGGCAGAAAAGTCTCTTGCAAAGTCAGCCCTTGGTGCCGAGTATTTTGTACCCTGGAGGAAGAGTTCCTCGGTCACAACTGTGATTACAGAGCTCCGTTCAACAGGTCATTGTATTATCGGACTTGAGCAGGATGAGCAATCTATACCTCCGGCATCCCTCGACGGAAATACATCGTTTGCTTTGATTCTAGGTAATGAAGTGCGAGGCCTCGACCGTCGTATCTTGAGACAGTGCGACGTTATTGTGGAATTACCGATGCTTGGAAAGAAAAATTCACTGAATGTATCGGTGGCATGTGGCATTGCGCTCTATGCTCTTCAGAGTATAATGAAGAAAAGTAAAAAAATATGAAAAAAATGAGAATGGTTACAGGAGTTTTTTTAGGCATGAGTGTCTTTTCTTTGTCGGTGTTTTTGTCCCATGCGCGTGCATATGTACAGGAGCCAGGCACGTCATCTCCGTCTGTCATGTATCAACCGTCACCTGTGATAAATAATTCGGGTCAATACGACTATCCCTATACAAGAGACAGTAGAGAATTAAGAGGTACAGAAACAACGAACGCCTCAGGGGAATACACAGGAAGAACCGGAACCAGTGGCACAGTCACAGGGACGCAAACTTCACGGACAGGCACCACGATTCCATACGGAACTGGCAATGTACAGGGAGCAGATAGAATACCACCGACTGCTCCTACGAATCTTCTTGTTGGACAAGCGGATGGGCAAAATGCCGTATTGCTTTGGTGGAGTGCCTCGAGAGATACTTTTGGGGTACAAAAATACATTGTGTATCGCGATAGCGTCAAGCTTGCTGAAACAACGATGACGAAATATCTTGATAAATCAGTTGTCATTGGCGGCCGGTATACCTATTTCATCGTTGCTCAAGACGCAGCTGGAAACGTGTCCGGGCGAAGTAAAGTATCAGCTATTTCTTTTCCGATTGTAACTAAAACAACTCCAGGAACTGTATCTGGAATAAGAAATACAGTACCAACAACTACTTCTGGTGGGGCAAATGTGAATTCGGGCGGAACATCAGGAGTCACGCCCCCGATTTCCGGAAGTAATCTTGATCGGAGTGGTGGCCAGACACAGGGAACGGGAACGCGAATCGATGGTAGCGGCGTTATTTCTCCAACCAAAGAAACAGCATCAGGAACGAGTAGAAACATGTACGGTGATGATGCAAAAAAGAGCGTAGCCATAGTTTCTCACGGGTATCCAAATGTCTCAGCAACATTATTGGGATCAGTTGTGACGAAAAACGGTACACGTGGCTCTTGGGTGGAACAAAAAATGGGAAATGAAAAAGAAAGTATTGTGCAAAAATCAGATTCTCCAACACTGTCGCCAGCCGCATCTATCAATAGCGCGGCAGATCAGGACAATGACGGCCTGTCGGACGCGGAAGAAGTTTATCGCGGCACTGATGTGAAAAAAGGGGATACGGATGGGGATGGTTTTTCTGACGGAGATGAAGTGAAGAGCGGGTATGATCCACTGAAATATTCGATTGATGATAAAGGGGATAGAATAACCTTCCAGTCACCAAAAGCGGCTCCTCTGACAAATGGGACGCAAACAGGAACTCTTTCCAGATTGCCTACTGCATCAACACCGGGGTATGTCGTGAATAAGGCTGAAAGAATAAGTTATGAAGGTCGCAAGCCGATGGTACAGCTTTCAGGGATAGCGACGCCGAATTCGTGGGTCACCGTGTATCTGTATAGTGATCCTATCATTGCTATTGTAGAAACAGACGCATCAGGGAATTGGACGTATGGTTTTGATAGTGAGCTGGAGAATGGCAATCATGAGGCTTATGTAACAGCGACAGATAATGAGGGTCGCATTCTGGTTCAGAGTGAGCCGCTGACATTCGTGAAAACAGCAGAAGCGATTATGCCCGCACCAAAAAGTGTGGCAGCAGAACAACAAGTGCAGTCACCAGAAGAAGAGGGGTTGTCAGAAATGAGCATGTTTCTTGTCACTACAATATCACTGCTGACTGTACTCTCCCTTGGAGGAATTATGGCTTATTACTTGGTGAAAAGAAATGCGCGGGTGTAAGCTTGGAAGAGAAGGACATTTTACCGGAGAAACAAAACCTTGATAGCATAGTATCTGAACACAGAATTCGTGCGTTGTTTTTTGATGAGGAGAAGGAAGAATAATCAGAGGTTATTTGGTATCGAGGTATTTTATGAAGGGAAAGGCATCTAAATTGGCAGTATTTGATATTGATGGGACTATTTTTCGGAAAAATCTTCACTTCGAACTTATCAATGAGCTTGCATGGATGAAGATTTTTCCGTTGGATGTTCGCAGACAATTAATTGAGATTTACACGAATTGGGTCGAACACGATGGTACATACGAACAATACCGCAGGGCTCTTGTCGATCTCTATTCTGAACATATCACAGGTTGTCGAAAGAGTGATGTCCTTCGGGCCAGCAAAATTGTCGTTCCGTTTCACGCAAAGCGTACATATGTGTTTGCCGAAACCCTTATTAAGAATTTGCGTGCTGAGGGGTATCATCTGATTGCTGTTTCTGGATCACCAAGCGAGGTAGTTGAGGAGTACAATGCGCATTACCTTAAGTTCGATGCTGCGTTTGGGAGTATTTATGAACTTAATGACCAGGATGTTTACACGGGAATCGCTGCTTTTGAACCATCAAAGAATAAGGGAGAAGTAGTGAAGCAATATGTATATGAGCATGGTCTTTCTCTTGAAGACTCCTATGGGATCGGTGATACTGAATCAGATGGAAGTTTTTTGCGATTAGTAAAGTACCCTATCGCTTTTAATCCAAACCAGAATCTTAAGGAACAGGCGGAGCAAGCGCACTGGCGCATTGTGGTGGAGAAGAAAGATGTTATTTATGAAATCACGCAGGAAATGACGACTTCGAATCTGAAATAGTAACGCCTCAAATATGAACATCAATATTGAACTTGATAAGTTTCTTAAGCGAACGCTTTGGCTCTGGCTTCCATTTTACGCTTTGGTTTCGCTGGTAAAGGACATGCGCGAGAAATCCAAACGTTAGGTTAAAGCGCGAAGCATGAAAAAACAAAAACGGCAGCGAGCGATTATTTTTCGTGGATGGACACTTCTTTTGTGGATGGGCATTATTTTTTTGTTTTCGTCTCTTCCGGGATCAGGAAATACCTCTGCTCCCCCCATTTGGTATATTCTTGAAAGAAAGGGTGCGCATGTATTGGAATTTGCTCTTTTGATGATACTTGCTTTTCGGTTTTTTCGTGTTTGGTTTCCGACGCGTGAATCATGGAGGAATATTCTGGCTGTTTCCTTTGTCTTCGTGTTTATGTGGGCAGCACTCGATGAATTGCATCAGGCGTTCGTGTTTGGTCGAGGGAGTCGCTTATTCGATGTGAGCATTGATATATTTGGGGCGATGTTGGCCTCTAGTATTATAGGAAGTATCTTTTTATTTCAATCGTTCAAGAAATTCAAAAAAATGCTATAATGAAAGCACGGATGAAAAATGAAAGATAAAATATATGCATATTGCTATCCAACAATTGAGGGATTTTTTACTTGATTCCGGACTCATTTCAAAAGAGAAGCTCGATGAGGCAGTTGCTCAGGCCAATGAGAAGAATCAAGAACTTGGGCCATATTTGCTTGAGCAAGGTTTTTTGCAGCCAGCAGAATTACAGAAGGTGTATGCATACGTTCTTGGCATTCCATTTGTGGATCTTTCGAAAGAAACAATACCTTTTGAGGTACTCCAGATTATTCCAGAACCAATTGCGAAAAAATCAAATATTGTTTCATTTCAAAAAGAAGGGAATATTCTGAAGGTCGCTATGTTGAACCCCGAGGATCTTCAAACGATTGATTTTATTAAAAAGAAAACAGGTCTGAAGATTACTCCCTGTCTGGCAACTCAAGAAAGCGTGCAAGCTGCTTTACATCAGTATGAGAAGAGTTTGAAAGCGGAGTTTGGAGATATTTTGACCGGAGAAGTGCAACCAGGAAATGAAAAACAGAGTGAGGAAAACGCTGAGACATTGGCTGCCGGACTCCCAATTATCCGTATCGTTGATACCCTGTTGAAACACGCGATTCTGCAGTCTGCTTCGGATATTCATATCGAACCGGATGATAAAGAGGTTCATGTTCGATATCGTATTGATGGTGTCTTGCACGAAACAATGACACTCCCAAAGGATACGGCGGCCGGTATTGTTGCTCGTATTAAGGTTTTGTCTAATTTAAAACTCGATGAGCACCGTATTCCGCAGGATGGTCGTTTTAAAATCGAGAAGGACGATTATAAAATTTCTTTTCGTGTCAGTCTCCTCCCTGTTTTCGATGGAGAGAAAGTTGTGATGCGCTTGTTGGATGAAGGCGCTAAGGGACTTACGCTTGAGAAGATGGGTCTATCAGGAAAGGCACTAGAAAGTGTTCACAGAGAAATTAAAAAACCGAATGGTATGATTTTGGTAACTGGGCCAACGGGTTCCGGGAAAACGACGACGTTGTATACTATTATGGATATCCTCAATACAACTGAAGTGAATATCAGTACTGTTGAAGATCCAGTTGAATATCGAATGCCACGCGTCAATCAAACTCAAATTAATCCAAAGGTAGGAATGACTTTTGCGGCGGGTCTGCGTTCGCTTTTGCGTCAGGACCCGGATATCATTATGGTTGGTGAAATCCGTGATTCTGAAACACTCGAGATTGCTTTGAATGCAGCGATGACAGGCCATCTCGTTCTGTCAACGCTCCATACGAATTCTGCGGCTGCAGCTCTACCTCGTATGCTGGATATGGGTGCCGAGCCATTTCTGATTGCTTCAACAGCCAATGTTATTGTGGCGCAGCGACTTGTTCGGAAGCTCTGCGTAGATTGTCGGAAATCATACCAGCTAGATGATATACAATTGTCTTTATTGGCGAAAAGCTATGATATTGATGCGCTGTTTGTGACTATGCAGAAGAATCCGGAGATTGCCAAAATTATTGGAAGCGCAAAGAGTTTGAAGGACGCAACTTTTTATTCAATTGGAGGGTGCGACCAGTGTGGGGGAGAGGGTTATCGTGGTCGATTGGGTATCTATGAGGCGTTAGAAATGGAGACAAATATTCGAAAGTTAGTGACTCATGCAGCTACAAGTGAGGAAATTGAAATGACGGCTCGTAAGGAAAATGGCATGTACACTATGGTAGAAGATGGATTTTTGAAAGCGGTACAGGGGGTGACGACGCTTGAAGAGATCATGCGTGTAACGAAAGAATAAGGGGATAAAGTCATATTGTATTTCTTTAAAAAACTCTCCTCTATTCAGAGAAGAGTTTTTTCGAAGTATTTTCTCACGCAAAGAGAGCAAGTTAACCCGAATGGTCTATTCTTTTGTCCGAAATTCATTGCGAAATTCACGACGAATATGGGATTTTGCGTTGGAAGTTTTCACAAAGTTGAGCCAGTCTCTCGAAGGGCGCTTTTTTTCTTTAACGGTAAGAATGTCAACCACTTGACCGTTTTCGATCCGCGAGTCAAGAGGGACCATCTTACGATCAACCTTTGCACCGACAGCTCGATGCCCGATTTCACTGTGGATAGCGTAGGCAAAATCAATAGGAGTGGCGTCTTCGGGAAGCTCAATGATGTCTCCTTTTGGTGTAAAAGCGAAAATATGGTTTTTAAAAAACTCAATCTTCAACCCTTGCATGAATTCTTCGTCATTGCGACCAATCTCTCTTTGCCATTCCTTGAGTTGATTGACCCAGGCAAGTTCTTTCGGTGGAGCTTGATCGGGGGCAGTGCGATTTTTGAAAAACAGGTTTCTCCAACCACGACGTTCTTTCTCGGTGTATATCCAGTGTGCTGCAATGCCATATTCTGATTCGTCATGCATTTTTTGGGTGCGAATCTGTACCTCAAGAATACGGCCTTCTGGGCCAAAAATGGTTGTGTGAAGTGATTGATATCCGTTTGGCTTGGGAAGAGAGATGTAGTCTTTGATACGTCCAACCATTGGACGATAGAGTTTATGGACGATGCCGAGAGACTCATAGCAGTCAGCAATCTCAGGGACAATGATACGAATTGCCACAAGGTCATAGACACGAGCGATATCCATGTCATGCTTTTTGAGTTTATGAAAGAGACGATAGAGGTGTTTAGTTCGTCCGTGAATATTGAGAGTGCGAACACCCTCTTTATCAAGTTCAGTTTTGAAGAGTGCTACAATTCTGGTGATGTAGCGATCTCCTTCTCGGAGATAGGTTTCCTGAAGTTTTTTTGTGAGAGCGTAGTTTTCAGGATCAAGGTAGCGGAAACAAAGATCTTCGAGTTCACCTTTGAGTTCACCGATGCCGAGCCGATTCGCTATTTGTGCGTACACCTCTATGGTTTCACGGGCGATACGCTCCTGTTTTTCTCGAGGAACATGCTCCAGTGTACGCATGTTGTGGAGGCGATCAGCCAGCTTGATGATGACGACCCGAATATCACGGGCCATGGCGAGAAACATTTTACGAAGATTTTCTAGGTATAATTCTTCTTTGGTCCCGCGTAATTTAATTTTTCCTAACTTCGTAATACCGTCGACGAGATAGGCGATTTCATTTCCGAATTTTTTTTCGATTTGGGTGAGCGTGACTTCGGTATCCTCTGGGACATCATGCAGAAGGCCAGCCGCGATGGTGCGTGCGTCCATCCCGATTTCACGGAGAGTGAGTCCGACAGAGAGGCAGTGGGTGACATATGGTTCACCTGAACGACGCTTTTGATTCTTGTGAGCTGTTTCTGCAAAGGTGTAGGCCTCTGTGATGAGTTTTTCGTCCTCGCTTGAGAATGGAGTACTGCCAGTGGTGAGAATATCTTTGAGAGTAGGCATTATCATACAAGAAGGTATTAATATCTTCTTGTAGTATAGCAGATTTGACAAATGCAACTGAGTTGCGTTAAAGTAACCGTAGTGATTTCTGGATACGTATGGAGCGAATCGAAGCAAGAGAGATATTCAATAAAAAAGTATGCATACTCGAGAAACATTTTTAGAGGAGTTGAAAAGAAAAGGAATCCGCCTAACTCGTTCTCGAAAGGCCTTGATCAGTTTTTTGATTGATGCGAATGCGCCACGGGCGATCCCAGAAATACAAACATCTTTTCAGCAGGCGGGAATTATTTTTCATAAAACAACTTTGTATCGAGAACTCGAGTTTCTTATTAGTGAAGGAATCGTGAAAGAAGTGATGGTATCAGGGGAAAAACGTTATTATGAGCTTGTCGGAGACCATCATCATCACACCATATGTCTGAACTGCGGAGACATTCACGATGTTGTCTTTCATGAGAATTTATTGAAGATTGAGCAATCTCTTGCTCGGGAGAACGGTTTTCAGGTACTTGAACATTCATTAGAATTTTTTGGACTTTGTCATACGTGTAAAATATAAGAGAAAAATATATGCCGAAAAAGATTTTTTGGTGGTTTGGAGGTTTGGGAATCGTTTTAGTTTGTTTGATTTTTTTTATCTTTTCTTTCTGGCAGACGGATACATCTTATACGGAAGGGACACAACGAGAGCCACTTCGGGTTGTAGCATCCTTCTTCCCATATGCTGAGTTTGCGAGGGGAGTTGCTGGGGATAATACTTCTATTACGACTCTTGTTCCTGCTGGAGTGGAGCCGCATGATTTCGAGCCTTCTCCTCGTGATATAGAAAAATTGTATCAAGCTGATGTAGTCATTATCAATGGGGCAGGTATTGATGCTTGGGCTGAAAAACTTGCGCCAGAGCTCACCAGGCGAGGGGTTCACGTTGTACGTATGGCCGATACAGTAGACTTATTGCCCGGTCAGGATGGACACCATGACGAATCGCTTGAGGGAGTCGAAGAGGATAATCATGAGTCATCGGCTTTTGATCCGCATTTTTGGTTGGATCCTGTGTTGGCAGAAATGCAAGTAAATAGAATCAAAGAGGCATTTATTGAAGTTGACCCAGCGAATCAGGCGCAGTACGAATCTCATTGGGCAGCGACTACCCAGGAGCTTCGTTCTCTGGATCAAGAATATGCATCTGGATTGCGTCAGTGTCGTTTGCGAAGTGTCGTTACTGCACATGATGCCTTTACCTATCTGGCAAAAAGGTACACACTAGAAGTAATCTCCATTGCCGGACTTTCTCCGAATTCTGAGCCATCACCAAAGCGTCTGGTAGAGATCGCTCGCATTGTTCGAGAGCAGAATATACGATATATATTTTTTGAAACACTTTCGAGCCCGAAACTTTCTCAAACATTGGCTCGGGAGACGGGAGTTGAGACGCTGGTATTTAATCCCATTGAGGGAGGAATGATCGGGGTAAACGGGGTACCAGAAACATATTTCACTATTATGCGTGAGAATTTAGATCATTTACGAAGAGCACTGGAATGTCTCTAGCTGATACACCGCTGATTTCTGCGCATGACATCCATTTTCGGCATGGAGATGATTCGGTATTGTCTGGAATATCCTTTCAGATCTTTTCTGGGGATTACGTGGGTGTACTTGGAGCCAATGGGAGCGGTAAGACCACGCTGATCAAGTTGATTGTCGGTTTACTAGAGCCGACACAGGGTGACATTCAGTTGTTCGGTGATAATCCTCGCGTATTTCGAGGTTGGGATCAGGTAGGATATGTACCGCAGCATGTTTTCAAGAATGACCAGAATTTCCCTGCGACGGTAGAAGAAATTGTAGCGAGTGGTTTTGGCCAAGACGAACGACACCTTTCGACTCTTGAACGACATAGCTGTTTGGAACAGGCGCTGGAGTCGGCTCGTGTGGCACATGTGCGGCATCGGCGTATTGGAGAACTTTCAGGCGGAGAGCAGCAAAGAGCTTTTATTGCTCGGGCGCTTGCCACTCGGCCACAACTGTTGATTCTTGATGAGCCAACTACCGGTATTGATCGGACATCCGAACAGGAATTTTATGCATTGCTCAAAAAACTGAATGACGCTGGTATGACGATTCTTCTTATCTCTCATGATTTAGATGCGATAGCGCGTGAGGTCAAACAAGTCATGTGTCTGAATCAGACTCTGGTATACTTCGGAGCCCCAGAAGGACTCCGTCATCCGAAGACGCTTGAAACAATGTATGGTGACGGGAAGCAGGTGCTTTTTCATGGACATGAGCATTAAATCTTTTGTGAGATATGGATATTGCAGCATTTTGGCAATTTGATTTTCTCCGCCGAGCCTTAGAAGCAGGCTTATTAATTGGGGTGGCAGCACCGCTTCTGGGTATTTTTTTGGTGGTACGACGTTACTCGCTTCTTTCGGACGCTTTATCACACGTGTCTTTTCTTGGAGTTGCTTTGGCGCTGATTCTCAAGATTCCGATTTTTTTTGGAGTCCTTTTTCTTTCTGTTGCAGCGGCACTGGGCATGGAACGTTTACGTTCAAGTGGAAAGATTTTAGGGGAATCAGTAGTAGCTTTGGTTCTCTCGGGGAGCTTGGCGCTGGCAGTTGTTCTCCTTTCCTCGCTGCGTGGACTCAATGTGAATATCATGAATTATCTCTTTGGGAGCCTGTCAACGGTGACGAGTTTTGATTTGCTGACGCTCGGTATTATCGTCGTGCTTGTGTTGACGTTCGTCATATTTCGCTACCATCAACTGTTTCTTGCGGCGTTGGATGAAGATCTGGCTCGGGTATCTGGAGTACCCGTTTTGGCCTTGAATGCTGCCTTTGCTTCTCTCGCGGCCGGTGTCGTGGCGGCGTCTCTCCAGATTGTAGGGGCTCTTCTTATCGGAGCACTTATGGTGATCCCCGTCTTGGCAGCACTCGAATTGAGACGTGGTTTTTTTGCGACTCTTCTGGTTGCTGAAGCCGTCTCTCTCCTTTCTGTCGTGATTGGACTTTTACTTTCATACCAATTCAATTTGGCAAGTGGCGGGGCAATAGTTCTGGTTACGCTGGGATTTTATCTCTTCTTCTTTTCCGCGCAGCGCTTGCTTTTTCGGAATTAGGAAACAGCTATCGTGACTTTTTCCAGAGACATTGTTAGAGTGATGAGTATTCCCTTGGGGTTTTTGAGTGAATAAATGCTTGAATTATGTCGTCTCCATCCATGTTTATCTGTGTCCTGAAATCATATCTCGTGTCAGCTCGTAAGCAGGCATGGTGGTTTTTGGCTGTGTTCATATCATATGGTTTGGCATCATTCTTTTCGGGAGTCATCACTCCTTTAGTCTACCGACGTATTGTTGACAGCATTGAAGGTGCGACGAATCGGCTTGATCTTGCTCCCGTGCTTACTGAGAGTCTCTGGATGCTCGTTGGCGTGATCTTGTGTTACCAGCTCTTTTATCGAACCGGCGACTTTACCATCAGCGCTGCTGAGAGCAAGACAATGGAAGACTTGAATCGCCGTGCCTTTGGGTCGTTTATGCGGCAGAACTATACTTTTTTCGCTGATCGTTTTACCGGGAGTCTCGTTGCCCAGTCGAGAAGGTATATACGATCGTTTGAAGACATTTCTGATGTTTTTATTTTCAATTTTTGGATGCCGACAGTGCGAATCACGGGCATCGTGGTTTCGCTGTTTCTCATTAAGCCAATTATGGCAGCGATTTTTCTGTTTTGGATACCAGCCTACCTTATCGTTGCCTTTTGGATGACTAAGAAAAAACTTCCCTATGATACTGAGAGTGCGACGCAGGACTCTGCCTTGACGGCTCGTCTTTCAGATGCTCTTTCGAATATGTTTGCGGTTAAAACTTTTGCTTCTGAAAAGGAAGAAGATGCCGCCTTTGGCTTGGCTGCTGAGCGGGATGGCACTGCTCGTTTACGGAGTTGGTACTTTGGGAATATTTTGATTGCCATTCAGACTGTGATGTTTAGCACTCTTGAGGTTGTCGCTATGTACACTGTGATTCAGCTCTGGCTGGCAGGGAGCGTGAGCACGGGAACCGTCGTTTTGGTGCAGATGTATGCGGGAGCGCTGTTTGGAGAATTGTTTGGGCTTGGGAGAGCTTTTGGAAGGCTGATGAAGAGCACCGCAGATGCGAGTGAAATGACGGAAATTCTTCTTCGGAGCGATACCGAATCTCTCAGTCAAGCAACACCAGAAATATCTCTTTCAGGAACTATTGCTTTTGAAAAAATTGGATTTCGGTATCCGAAGGGTGGACAAGTCTTTCGGGATTTTTCACTGGCTCTTCGCGAGGGAGAGAAAGTGGGATTGGTTGGGAGTTCTGGTTCTGGTAAGAGTACGCTCACCAAACTTCTCTTGAAATTTATGCAACCAGATCAAGGAACCATCCGGGTGGGGGGACAAGATATTGGTGAACTGTCTCTACGGCATCTTCGGCGTTTTATTGCATATGTTCCTCAGGACACCGCTTTATTCCACCGGAGTATTGCTGACAATATCGCTTATGGCCGACCAGAAAGCTCACGAGAAGCGATTGAAGAGGCAGCCAAGCAAGCTCATGCCCATGAGTTTATTTTGGCGTTACCTGATGGGTATGAGACATTGGTAGGTGAGCGTGGTGTAAAACTCTCGGGTGGTGAACGACAGCGAATTGCTATCGCTAGAGCCATCTTGAAGGATGCTCCGATACTTGTTCTTGATGAAGCCACCAGCGCGCTTGATACCACAAGCGAACACCACATCCAACAAGCGTTACATCAATTGATGCAGGGCCGAACGACACTTGTTATTGCGCATCGTCTGAGTACGGTGCGTGAGATGGATCGTATCGTCGTACTCGAAGATGGAAAACTCGCTGAAGAAGGATCCCATGATGAGCTTATTACCCAAGGTGGAATTTATGCTGGTTTTTGGAATCGACAAACATCATCTTTTGGTGACGTATTGCTTGACGATGGTGAAGATGAAACATCAAACGCATAAAAATACCTGAGTATGAAAGAGAGTCGTTTTTTTGTCGTTGTGAAAACAAAAGCCAGAGATGAACAGGTGAAGGTTCTTGATAGTACTCATTTCGTCGTATCGGTGAAAGCAGCTCCAATCGAGGGGAAAGCCAATGAAGCGGTCATTCGTTTTCTTTCCAAGCATCTGGATATTCCTCGGAATCTGATACAGCTCAAATCAGGTGCTAAAGAGAGTCGAAAGGTTTTCATTGTGTGCCATCCAGAGTAAAGAATCTGAAAGAATAAAAAAGAACTTTTTGCAAAGTTCTTTTTTATTTCTCGCAATTCATCAATGAGACTACCCTTGAGTAGCGATACCGTATTCGCACTTCGCGGCAGTGTCCTCTTCTGAAAAGACGATAGGAGTGTCTTCCGTAAGCGTGACATTATCGCCTGGGTACAGTACGGCATTGGTCGGAAGTGTTCCAATACAATGGAAAGTTGGTACATCGTGGCATTCACCATCTGAGTCCGGGAGTATATCTCCATGATCCATGTGCGTCGCTTGAGCACTTTCATTGACCAAGATCATCACAAATGGATTTTTTGCAGAACTTGTTTTATGACAAATTGAAACCTTATTACTTGCTGCCAATGAAATTTGTATCCCGACACCCGCACAGATAAGGAGAGCGAAGAATGAGAAAAAAGTAATACGCATATATTTATGGAGGTTTTTATATTTTTATTATGAGAGAAGCTATCGACCTGTACGGTGATTATATCATGGATAGAGCGAGGTATCTCGGGGCATGCCGGAAGAAAGGAAGAATCGTGCGTATCCCGACTTTCTTACGGAATAACCATCCTGTTTTTCATAAAAATGCTCATTATAAGCCTTTTTATGTTTCTTTATTGACGGTGTAGAGAAGTGTGGAGTAGAATGGGGATACCCACCATGAAAGTGGTGAGAAGTGGGGAAAATGAGTCATGAGAAGTTGCGTGTATGTTTATCGGTGAATACTCACATAGTGTTGATCTAAAGAAGCGCCTCGCGCTTCCTTCAAAGTTTCGTGGAGAGTTAGGGAATCGGGTCGTAGTGACGCGCGGACTTGATGGGTGCCTCTTTGTGTACCCGATGAAGGTATGGGAAGAAATCGCAAGTAAACTGGGAAATCTTCCAGTTGGAGAGAGTGGGACAAGAAGCTTCATTCGATTGATGCTCTCAGGCGCTGTAGATACGGAGCTAGATAGTCAGGGACGAGTATTGCTCCCGGAGTATCTGAAAAATGATGCTGGACTGAAAAAGGATGTGGCTATAGTCGGTGTTTACAATCGTCTTGAAATTTGGGATGAGGACGCTTGGAAGAAGTATAAGCAAAATGCAGAGAAGAATACAGGGAAGATCGCGGAGGAGCTTGGAAAGCTTGGTGTGTACTAGCCCATTTTAATTTTGAGCTTACAATTTTCAGACAAAGATAGGATGGAAATTGTAAGCTGAAAACTGGAAAGGAAAGATGTGTATATGGATGAGACGAAACACAAGCCAGTTCTTTGGCAAGAGGCTCTTGACGGACTTCACCTTTCGCGCGGTGATACCGTCGTTGACGCGACTCTCGGAGGCGGTGGTCACACGCTCCTGTTTCACTCTGCGGTTGGAAAGACCGGAAAGGTAGTATCGCTTGATATGGATCAGGTAGCTATTTGTCGGTTTCTTCTGCGATTGAAGAATGAGAACGACTTGGTATCTGCTTTGGAGAGAGAGTGCCTTCTTCCTGTCCATGCTAATTTCGCTGATATTAGTAATGTTGCGGAAGATAGAGGATTGACTCGAATTGATGCTATCTTCGCGGATCTAGGTTATTCATCAGATCAGATTGAGGATGAAGCAAGGGGGCTTTCATTCCTGAAAGATGGTCCTCTGGATATGCGACTCGACCAGCGTTCAGGTGAGACGGCCGCGCATATCGTCAATGTTTGGGGAGAAGCTTCCCTTGCGGAACTTTTTTCTGAAATGGGTGATGAGGAATGCGCCAAAGGTATTGCACGAGCGATTGTAAAGGAGAGAAAAGAGCACGATTTCACGAAGACACTCGAGCTTGCAGAAGTGGTGAGACTAGCCATGCCGATGCGCGTGTGTCAGAAGAGGAAGACGCATCCAGCGACCAAGGTATTTCAAGCCCTTCGGATCGCAGTGAACGACGAATATAGAAACCTGGAGCGTTTTCTTGAGCAGTCTGTTGATCTGCTTGCCCCAGGCGGAAGATTAGGGGTTATCAGTTTCCATTCTGGCGAGGATCGCATCGTGAAACAGTTGTTTCGTCGAATGATGAAGGGTTGTGATTGTCCACCAGAGTTTCCGGTCTGTGTGTGTCACAAGAAACCAAGAGTGAAGAATGTATCCCGAGACCCCATCATGGCCACCGAACAAGAGGTGCTGAATAATCCTCGTTCTCGGAGTGCTAAACTCCGTTTCGCTGAAAAATGCTGATACAGTCATTGAAAAAAACAAAAAACAAAAACACAGAAAAATTATGAGAGTCCCGAGTTCCCATTTTCAAACGAGAAGAAGAATCCTCCCTGAACCATCTTTAGTTCAGTCTGGGTATTTTCGTGCAGATATGTCTTTTTATATCCTCCTGTTTTTTGTTGGTGTGCTGGGAACACATATTTATTCAGTCAACAGTAATGCAGTTCAGGGGTATCAGGTACGTCATTTAGAGAAACAGATTGCGAATTTGCAGGAAGAAAATGCACGTTTAAAAATACAAGAGGCGGATGTGAAATCATTTCAACGTATTGATGAAGCACGTGAATCGCTGTCTCTTGATCAGGTCCAGACTCCCCAGTACTTTGAAGAGCGGGATATCGTTGCTTCACGTTGATTCAAGTGGGCTGTAATAATGAGCCACAATTGAATTTTTTTGTGCATTCGCTTGGATGTAGTCGGCGTTGAGTATTTTGAGTTTTAACCGTACTGACGAACGATTTTTTCTTGGTAAGAGAAAAAAGCAGAAGCGAAGACTCGCTTTTTGTTTCTGAGTTTTAGAAAAGATGACGAAAAGGACACTATTAATCTATTCTGGAGGGGTGGGTATTCACAGCGGATGATACGAGTTGTATGCGCATTTCTCAGAAAAAAATAGTCAAAAAAAAGGTTGATACCAAATCTCTGCGTGTGGTGTTCGCTTTTGTTTGTTTTTTTCTGATGGGAGTCGGGCTACTTTGGCAGTTATACCGTATTCAAGTGCGGGGCCATACACTTTGGAGTAATCAAGCTCGGAAACAACGTCTCTCGACTTTTGATTTGAAGGCAGAGCGAGGCGAGATTTTTTTACATGATTCTGAGGGCGCATACCCATTGGCGGTGAATCGTGAGTATATGGCTGTGTACCTTGTGCCACGAGAAGTACGTAATGCGAAGGAGGTGGCTCATGAATTATCGGTTATTTTAAACAAAGATGAGGGAGAGATACTCGCTCGACTGGCTGACAGAAATGACCCTTTCGAGATGATCAAGCATCGATTGAGTGATGATGAGGTGGCCAATATAAAAAAACTTTCACTCAAAGGAGTTTCTCTCCTTCCGGAAAAGTATCGCTACTATCCAGCGGGCACGATGGCATCGCATGTCGTGGGGTTTGCGAGTCTCGGGGAACAAGGAGGGGCTGGAGGTTATGGAATTGAGGCGGCCTTTGATTCGGAGCTCAAAGGGAAATTTTCTCAGGTGAATGAAGAACGTGATGCCGGGGGGCGTTGGATTTCGCTTTCAAACTCACGAAGTGATACTCCTGATCATGGAGATACTTTGACATTGACTCTTGATCGGGTGATTCAACATGAGACAGAAAAAATTGTCCAGGGGTATAAGGAAAAACATGGAGCTGATGCGGTGACCGCTATCGTGATGGAACCAACTACCGGAAAAATTCTGTCGTTAGCAAGTGCTCCGGATTTTGATCCCAATAAATATGCTGAGACAGAGGATTATAGCTTGTTTCTTAACCCATCGGTGAGTTCAACTTATGAGCCAGGTTCAGTGATGAAGCCAATTACGATGGCGATAGGTATTGATGAGAAGAAAGTCTCACCGACGACTGAGTATGTTGATACTGGTTCGGTAACAGAATCCGGATATACGGTTAGAAACTCGGAAGAAAAAGTATATGGGAGGAGTACGATGACCCGAGTACTCGAAAATTCAATTAACACGGGGATGATTTTTGTAGAACGGGCAGTGGGGCATAAAGTGTTTACGGAACGACTGAAGCGATTCGGATTTGGAGAGAAAACAGGTGTGCGTTTGCCCGCTGAATTGGGAGGTGATTTGAATAATTTAAACGATTCTCGCATTGGTATTCAGTTTTACACAGCGGCGTATGGGCAAGGAATTACTGTGACACCTCTACAAATAGTTACGGCCTATGCGGCGCTAGCAAATGGTGGTATGCTCATGCGACCGCAGATTATTGAAAGAATTGGTCACGCGGACGGGAGTGTTGAGACTGTATCACCTGAAGAGATACGAAGGGTAATCAGCAAAGAAACAAGCGAAGCGATCGGCCGTATGCTTCGGAATGTCGTTGTGAATGGACATGGGAAGCGCGCCAATGTGCCCGGATATGAGGTGGTTGGGAAAACAGGAACGGCACAAGTCGCACGAACTGATGGCGGGGGGTACGAAGAAGGGAAAACAATTGGTTCATTTGTAGGCTATGCTCCACGTGAGAATCCGCGTTTTGTGGTATTGATAAAAGTAGATAATCCAAAAGATGTTCAGTGGGCAGAATCAAGTGCCGCACCAGCCTTTGGTGAGCTGATGCGGTTTTTGCTTGAATATGCGAGAATAGAACCGACAGAATCACTCGTACCGTCGAATCCTGGGAAAGCAGGAATATAAAAGAATTATTGCGTTATGTCTATTTTGAAATCAATAATTGAACGCACGCTCCGTATTATGGCGCGAGTGCTCCTAAGGAAATACCATCCTCTCGTGGTTGGTATTACTGGTTCTGTTGGAAAGAGTTCAACCAAAGAAGCGGTTGGGCTGGTTCTTGCGCAGAAATACTCGGTTCACATTACAGAAGGAAACTATAATAATGAAATCGGCATTCCTCTCACGATTCTTGGTTCGAGAAGCGGAGGACATTCTTTGTTTCGGTGGGCTTGGATTGTTATTCGTTGGTTTGGATATGTCATATTGCCACTTCGCTATCCGGAAGTATTGGTCCTTGAGATGGGGATTGATCGACCGGGTGATATGGATTATCTTTTGTCGATTGTCCCGATTGATATTGGAATTTTGACGCAGGTCTCAGAAAGTCATATTGAGTATTTTGGTTCATTGCACAATATCGCCAAAGAAAAAGGAAAGCTTATTCTGAGTTTGCCGGTTTCTGGGTTTGCTATTTTAAACGCTGATGATGCCCGCGTCGTACGTTTCCAAGAGAAAACAAAAGCGAAAGTATTGACCTTTGGTCTTGGTGAGGGGGCAGACGTTCGGGCTGAGCATATTGTGGTCGAGCCGGAGGCACGATTGGTTAAAGGGCTTTCATTCAAAATGAATTATCATGGAAAATCATTACCGGTACGCCTACCAAAGATCATTGCGAGACACCAGGTATCAGCGGCGTTGGCTGCAGCTGCTGTCGGTATCGCTCTTCGGGTCAATCCAGTGCGTATTGTTGATGCCTTGACTTCCTTCGAACCAATGTTAGGCCGGATGAGACTCATCCCGGGAACGAAGAGGAGTATTCTTTTAGATGATACCTACAATGCATCGCCAGCATCGACCATGGCAGCGTTGTCCGCATTGGGTGAATTACAAGCCAATCGCAAAGTGGCTATCCTCGGAGATATGTTGGAAATTGGTGATGAATCAATTCAAAAACACCGCGAACTCTCTGAATCGGTTGTTGCCTCTGGCGCGAAACAGATTATTTTGGTTGGACAGAGAATGCGACATCTATTTGATGAGTTGATACAACAAGGACTGTCTCGGCAGCAAGTCTTTTGGTTTGAACAGAGCAGTGAAGCGGCTTCGTTTGCGGAAAATGTAGCGCAAGAGGGAGACCTCATATTGGTCAAGGGATCCCGAGGTATGCGTATGGAATGGGTCTCAGAAAAACTCTTGTTTGATTCTACGGAAGCCCCGTATTTTTTGTGTTGCCAGTCTCCAGAATGGAAAGCAAAACCATTTGTGATACCGGGTGAGTGGACCATTGCTCTCTGAATCGTTGAGACTGAGTTGTTTTTCGTAAATAC
>CAZDRG010000003.1:17435-36141 GCA_964508015.1 uncultured Bdellovibrionales bacterium | reverse complement strand
GCCGAGGTGGTGAAATGGTAGACACACTAGCTTTAGGCGCTAGCGGGAGCAATCCTATGGAGGTTCAAGTCCTCTCCTCGGCACCAGAATCAAAAAACCACCTGATTGAAAGAGGTGGTTTTTTGATTTTTGAGTTTCCTCTATGGACTATGCTACTTCGTTCTTCGAGAGACCCGAGGAGAAAGAATGAGTGATCCAAAAAAATGAGTCACGAATAATGCCAGTAATCCAAGGAGAAGCACACGGAAAGTAAAGAGAAATGTTTCTGGTACATAGCTGGAGAGAAGAGCATAGTATTTTTTCAGTCCTTTTTGGCTTCCAGCTGCCAGAGTAGCATCTTGCACCTCAACCTGAATCTTTCCATCAAAATTAGACTCAGTGGAATCCAGGGGTGAGATATCCCACACATCATATAGCGCGCGTCGCATCAAATCAGTCTGTAAGATAATCGCTTGGAGTGAAACATCATAAGAAGTCCCACTGTATTTATCAATCGGAAGTGAGATAGTATTGGTTTCTGACTCTTTCTTCATCTCTCCATCTACTCGCCATTCAGTATGCAATCCTGGATGCGATTCGATGAATTTTGGAAAATATTCCGCCTTCAAAACCACCACTGATCCTGCGAATGTCTGGAGAGCCTCATCTGAATAATTCGGGCAAAGACCAGATGGACAATTCGTCGTCGCGGTGCCAAGAACATCTCGATAAAATCCAAGTAATTTTTTCCACGCGACAGATGCATCTGAAGAAACGATTTGTATATAAGGGTCGATAACATAAAACAATCTCGATAGAGTCACTTCCTGACCAGTGACTGTATTAATCGCCGTCACAGTGACATCGTAACTACTTCCTACTTGACTGGAAACTGGAAAAAATACGATATTCCCTTGCGCGAGGTCAGAACAGTCTGGCGAAACACCGGACTGATTACACATGAGAGGTTTTTGATTAATTTGCCATGAAAAATCTCGGAGACCCGCATTATCGACTTTGAGTCCAATTACTTCATTCTTAATCACCTGACAGGCTGTACGCTCAAGCGCAGAACCATTACAAATCATAGCTCCCGAGTTCAACTTCACATGTGTTCTCGTACCGACAATAACCGGATCCACAAGATATGCTTGAATGCGTTTTCCTGTCGAAGTAAATTTGGCAATAACTTCGGAATTGCCTTTTCTTACGCCACCACCCTCAATACTTTCTTCAGCTCGCAAACGAAAACGAATATATCCAGTACCCCCAGACATCGCCCCAAGCAGCGCTGCTGGAATATTCATTTTAAAATGCAATGCACCCAAATTATTCCCCTTGGTTCGAGTTGTCAACTCGGAGCTCACAGCTGCGGCAGTAATATTAGTCGGACTCGTAAAACGTGGATTGTCACTAATATCAATAATCCAGTCATAATGCATACTACTGTTTTCTTGCAAAGCATTATCAATTGATGATTGTACAGTAGTAAAATCTCCGCTTTTATCTGCCGTTTCATCATTTGTCAAACTACCAGAAGTGATATTCAATTGTACCAAGAGATTTGATGATTGCCCTCCTTCAGTAGGATTCACAAGATTATATGGAATACAATCATTTGGATCCATATCTGCCGTTGAAAAGGTGACTGGATAATTCTTTATAGTCTGCACGTACTGACTGGTTGATTTATTCAACAAAGTAGGATTGCACTTATTTTTCGGAAATGCCCACATTACATATGATGAAGAGTCATTATGCTTGGTTGGAATCATCGATGTCCCTTCAACCGCAACACCAACTTCATCGCCACTGAAATATGTCCAAGAAAATGCATCCATCCCAAGCCCAACTACTGTGGCTTCGTCTTTTTGTCCATTGTTGGCCGTACTCGGATCGCGAGGATTCGTCTTCCAAAATTTTTCTTCTTCCGCGCCGAATGATCCATCCCCCGATTCAAAGCCACCATTCGGACGAGCGAAGACATGCTTGCACAAATTATCAACTGACCCACTTATTATTGCATTACAGGAAAGCAAAGGTGTAGAGCAAGCAGTTGCTGTAGCCGGATCTGCCACACAACAAGGGCTTCCTGATGTGCAAGTAGGCGTAGTTCCGCCCGAACAAACAGGATTGCCAACCGATGCACATCCACCCGTGCCACAATTTGGTGGCGTATCAGAAAAAACAGAGAAAGATCCTCCTAAATTAATTACGCTCGATTGGGGGTTAATCTGGGTCTCTCCTTCGAGACAGGTCGGGGACGTTCCTGCTGGGCAAGAAAATGAAATCGACGAACCGGAATCGGCCAATTCGTAGATATCGCCTGATCTTGGATCATATACGGCGCAATAATCAGCTTTCCCTTCTTTATTATCTCCACCAAAACGAGCATTATATCCATCTCGATCATCGTCTACAGCATAACTTGTTCCGGGATCAGCGTTATCATATCCATTCTGAACGAGAATACTAGCTGCTTCAATGCGCCAGTCTTTTGAATTATACGCACCGTCTTTATTGTAATCACATTTGGCCGCATTACAATCCTTTCTCTTCAAGTACCAAGTATAATACAGTGACTCTGGTGAATTACTGAAGTAAATTGGCATTGCGCGCGCGGTGATTTTTTCTCCGATCTTGGGGTCAGAAGGTGCGAAAAAAATCGAGACTTCTGGTGTCGTTTTCTTACTCGCATTGACATTGAAACTTTGCATTGTATCCCGGACACTATCTCCGTTGATGTTATAACGCTGTTCAAGTTTGTTTGCCACTTTCCCTACTGATGGGATACTAGCCGCCTGT
The DNA here is from genome assembly GCA_964508015.1 of uncultured Bdellovibrionales bacterium. Lineage (GTDB taxonomy): Bacteria > Patescibacteriota > Minisyncoccia > Moranbacterales > UBA1568 > JAGOSP01. The sequence continues at coordinate 33,357 of CAZDRG010000003.1, read as the reverse complement.
ACCGATGAGAGAGGCGCAAAGAAAACTCCAGCCATGCCAAAAATAGCTATGCACTGTCGCACTGTTTTCTTAAATACAATATCGCTCATAATTTATTCGTCACACCTAATGGAGAACCAAAAAAACCAAATCGATGAGAAAAAATAGGATCCAATTTGCCAACCAAGATGCGTATATCGAGCGAGAGAAGTAGGCCACTGCACCTGAAAATAAACTCGCATAGCAGAGAACCGCATACTGCCACGAAAAACCGCTTGAGACTCCAATAAAACTCACAAAGAGTATCGACTGCAGCACAATGGCTAGCGGTCCCAATGATCCAAGCCACAACTTCATTACCAATCCACGAAAAAACACCTCGTACAGGAGGGCTACGCCACCCGCTGCCACGATCTCATACACAACAAACCACCAAAAACTTTTCTCAATGAAAGGAGGGAGCTGGTATGCTAGTCGAAAACCCTCTATGGGCAGAAGAAAGAACAAAAAGACACCGCCTACTGTTACCATTACACCTCCCCAAAAAAATGCTGGCAACCACCGAGCCTCTTGTATTCCGAGAGATGAAAGCGGTTCTTTCAATATCATTTTACAGTAAATCAGCGGGAGTACCAAGAAAAAAATAATACTTGCGATAACTTCTTGTATGGTCAAATCGAGTGATTGACTCTCCGGGAGACCATACAAGAGACCAAGCGACACGAAAACAAACAAGGTTGTCATGATTGTTTTTTCTTTTTGTGTCGGCAAGGATTTTTTCATATTTGAAATTTTTTTTCAATAAAGCTGATGCCTCCTGTCTTCGCCCCTCAATCACACTGTCTTATCTGTCTCATTTCCTCTTTTCTACAATCATTTCTTCGTCTTGACAGAAGCTGCCCCCACAAGAGCATACTTCTTTTCTCGAAAATATATCCCCATGATAATACCCAGACCAACTGGTAGGATATTCAATCCAGACAAAAAACCTTCCACTCCCGTCGAAAAAACAAGCGCTCCACCAGCTTGAAACAAAAAAACTACCTTTGGGCGAACCGTTAAATCATCTTTAATCAAAAACAGAAAAAATATGAGGAAACTGCAGCAAGCAGCTATTGCGGCACTCACACCCGGAATCATCCCAATCACTGCCACATCCAATAAATCCTTAAACCCAGCAACAATGAGTGGCCCCGAATATGCCCAAAGACGGATTTGTTTGGATTCTTTTGTTTCTCCTGGTGAAACCGCTCGGTTTTGGCGTATGCGTTCTCTTATCGCCGCGCTTCTCATCGCCGAACGTTCCTCGGTAGCTTGTTTTATCTGACTATAGTCCTTCTCGGATTGCAGCGATGGGGTCGCCATATATTTCCTTCTCTACAAATTGAACAGACACCTTCTTATTCTGTTGCTCCTGAATCAAAGTCTCGTTTGGCTTGATCAATTTCAAGAAGCTGTCTTGGATCAGACGTAATAATCTGATCTTCGCTAAATGAAGCCATTACCTTGATAGCCGCGTGTTTTGTCCCGGCAAAAAAGATTCCCTCGCCAACAGCTGACTCAAGCAAGAGGAATTTCTCATGGTCTGTCAGGTAAAATGTTTCAGCCACCGTCTCAATAGAAGCTGGTGATTGACGCAACAATAGCTGAAGTGAGGAATTAGTCACAATAGACTTTCCGTGCCGCGAATTCATAAAGTCACTGATATCCTGGGTGATAGTCGTCAATCCGGTGTAATACTTACGACACCGTTTTGCAATACCAAACAGAAAAGCTGCTGCATCTTCGTGTTGCATCATCACCCACGCTTCATCCACTACCACCACACGCTTCTTCATTTCTGTTCGAATCTCATTCCAAATAAACTGAAGGATGATGTACATTGCGATTGGACGAAGTTCTTCCTCCAAATCACGAATATTGAAAACAACCAGCTGATTATTCAAGAGGACATTTGATTGTTTGTTCAAAAAACCACCAAAAATACCTTCCGTGTATCGTTCCAGCCTGATTGCTAATGATTCTGCTCCATCCATATTCTGTAAGACCATATAAAGATCAGACATGGTCGGATAGGATGAAGCGGTTAATTTTGCGAAATCAGACTGTGCGGTAATATCACGGATGGCATAGGTTTCACGGATGGCGCGATCGAGGATCGAATCTTCTTCGGGAGTCACCATCCCCAGCATGATATGAAGCAACCCAACCAGATTGGCGATATTACTCCGCAGAACACTCTCCGCGTCATCCTCATCATTTTTCTTCGGCAAATCAAATGGGTTGAGATGCACCGTTGAGTTCAGAGCGATTTTCATGAAGCTCCCCCCGACCGTCTCGCAGAGGTGCTTATATTCATTCTCAGGATCAAGAATAATAACATTGGATCCAAACATCATAGAGCGCAGCACCTCAAGCTTCACAGTATAGCTTTTTCCGGCTCCCGATTTTGCAAAAACGACCATATTGGCATTTTCCAATTTGAAACGATCAAAAAGAATCAAAGAGTTATTATGTCTATTGATGCCGTACAGAATACCATCACCCGATGATAAATCAGATGAAACAAAAGGAAAAGTTGTTGAGAGCGGCTCAGTGTTAAGATTATTTGCAACATCAAGGGTATCAGTTCCAATTGGGCGAGTAGAAGCAAAACCCTGGTCCATACGAAGGATTGCTGGCTTCACATACACCAATTGTGCCTCAAGCAAAGACTCTACGGCGTTTGATTTTTCACTCAAATCATCCTTATCTTTCCCATAAACAGTGATATAAAGTCCGAAACGGAAAAATTTTTCTGTCCCCTGTTGCAACTTGTCGCGAAGTGTCTCTATATCCTGAAAAGCCGTTTCTAACATTGGATCACGTACTTTCCCTCCCTCAGCTTCAATAGATATCTGTGACTGTACCTGAGTGGATGATCTACGGAGTTGCTTCAGAATATTTGCCGTGTCAATCGGATGGACAAACAGAGCCGTGTCCATGGAAAAATCAAGGTTGATAATCGGGGAAAACCAGTTGGTCGAAAGATAGCGAGGATAAGCAAACACAAAATAAGTTCGGACAAACACATCCCCCACTTGCATCATATTTGAATCCAAGCGTATTGCCGGTGGAGCAATAAGGTCACGAACAGTAGCGACTCCTTTTTGATAGAGTGCTTCCGTATCGTGCGTCGTCATAGAACCCAAAGAAAAATCTTTCTCTTTACTATTCTCTTCTGTTCCGTGTTTTTCTCGATTGAACAAATTCATGTTCTTTTTTCATCATTCGATTAACATCTTCTATTTCAGCTCTACTTGATCAATATTTTTGAGAATAGCAGAACCGAAAACTGATGGGTTGTAGCTGTTGTAAAGCAATTCTATCACTTCTTCTGTTTGAAGCATGGTGACATGTACCCCCGTTGCTGATAATGCCGCTGAGACATGTCCCACTCGTTGCAACAACTGACTGCGATAGGTCTGGAAAAGCTCTGGCCGATTTTCAACAGCTTCTTTTGATCGAAACAATCCGAATAATTGATCCTTCAGGCCACCGCGTTCATCTTCTACCGCAGAAAATGGTACTACGACATAGAAAAATTTTGACATAATACTCGAACTCTCAGTCAGTTCTTTGACAAATTTTTGATACCCCGAAATCTGAAATCTTAATAGCTCATTTTCTTGTTCCTTTTCACGAGCGGAAAGAAGGGCAAGATAAGGTTCAATATTTAATCTTCGAGAACTCACGACTATCTGTACAGGGAAATCCAATGAGTTGAGAAAATTTTGATACTGCAAGATAATCCCTTCTTGTTCATCCGATGATTTCAAATCAAAATTCAGAGAAGAAACAAGGAGTATTGCCCGAAGCGCGCCATTCTTGAGTATGACTAAACCATCACGTATTTCACTCACATCAACGTACTGCTGCGTGCTACTCTTTGATGATGTTCCGGGATTCTGATTTTTTGGATTTAAAAATTCCATGTTGCACTCTTAATGAATTTTACTTCTAATTATGTCTGCCTCCCTGACGCAATTATTTTTCAGTATGCCGATCAAGGATTGAGGCCAGAGTCTTCAGCTTATCTTCGGTGATTTCTCGTGATCCATTCGCTGATTCGACAATAGCTGACCTCGGCTGTTTCATGACTATTGTTGGAGTATCCACGACATGAACTGGGCGTTCCCACACAGATATCTTTGGACGAAAAAGGAAGAAGGCCCCATGAAAAACAAATTTAATCATCGGCATACCAGACGGTCGATAAAAAGCAAAAGCAAGAAAAGCAACAGCAGTTGGTCCGCCAGTGATTAAGAACAGTTGAAAATCAAAAGTCGCGTACATGACCATAAGCACCGCGCACATACCAAGAAGCCAGCCGATATGCTTCCAGGTGAATGGACCGACAATCTTGTCTTCAACATCAATATACTGTGGAACTGACGATTGCATCATATGGACTCAAAAAAAGTATAACATAAAACGCCCTTAGCTCTCCTTCTCAGGCTGTTCTCGTTGAATAGGATCAATACGAAATGGCGTTGGAATATAATTCCGATTCACATTTCGCTTTGGTGCTGGTGCTGGACGGGAAACAGTATTTGAATTCGTGGCGACCGTAGCTGTTGGAATACTCGTGACTTCTCCTGGATGTGCTTTATCCAACTCGGAATTAGCCAGGGATGACACAGTCGTATTTATATTTCTCGAGGGAATAGTCTCCGCATTCTTATGTCCTCCTTGAGCGCTGAATGGGATTTCTTTTTCTACGGGGAGAACGTGCTTGGAAGAGAAATGAAGTGTCCCAATAGTTTGATTTAACGGGGACAATTGATTCTTGCTTAACACGTGAAGAGACCCAGTTTCACCAAGAGACTGATGGAAAGTTTCTTTCACTGGCATGTCAACGGATGTAACTGATTTCTCTCTCAATTGCGCGGGCATTAACACGGGAGCGGCCGCGGGCGAAATAAAAGGAATATTTGGTATCGGTGCCTTTTCTTCCTCTGGCTGTGGATTTTTTGGACCAGAATAAGGAGGAAAAATCAGTGCCTGATGTACAGTGTCAATTTCTACGGCCTCTCTATCTTCAATAGAACGCAAAAGAATCTCAATATGTCCTCGCTCTTCATTTGTCAGCCTCAGACCATTCTGTGAACGAAAGAGAAATTGCCCCCGCAGCATAGCATCATGATACCCTACCCCGAGTTCTTCGCGATAACATTTGAGCCAGTTTATAATTGATCCACGAACAAGCTCCGCACTGGATTTCAACTTGATACGGGTTTCGGTAATTGTTTGTTGCCCAAGCTGTGGATACTGAGAGAGTGCCTCTAGAAGAGCCAATCGTGTCGTCACTCGTGTCTCTATCTCCCCAGGCTTCTCTTCTTCTTTCGGAACAATAGTCAGGATGTCTTTTTTGACCACCTCTAGTATTTCCTCACAGCGTGGGGTATTTATCTTGTCAAATTCCTGGCACCAAGCAGCAAGTTCCGCCTTGGCTTGCTCTTCATCCCATTCCCGAAAAATTACCTTTCTTACCAACACTGAGACGAATGCGGTGGTCGATTGATCAAAACCAAATCGGTCAGCAAGAGCTTTGAGGGCAAGGGGCAATTCTTCAGAAGTCAGCAAATTACGAGAAAACTCAGGCAGCTCGCGAAATGTTCTCCACATAGACCGATATGCCTCGAAATCAGACTCATCATAATAGCCTGCTAACAAGGGATAATAATCATTGGGAAGTTCAGTTTGCATATTCCTCGGAAAAAATTAGGCTCGACGATTATTGCGCTGACCAACTTCTCGCAACTTCTCTCTCTGACTTTGCGTGGCACTTGGAGAGGCGTTCGAATCCGGAGCAGAAGGTTTGTCCGGAGCAGAAGGTTTGTTCGGTGTAGGCCTAACACCTGCCTGAGTCCACTTGTCCTGATCGGCAGCAGACATTCTCTCCATAGTCTTCTCATAATTCGTTTTGTATTTATCCGCGTACTCTTTCATATAGGCTTGTAATTCTTTGTCTGTTCCCAAAGAATCGTGGACACTGCTCTGCTTCGCCAGATCAAGGAATGAAAGCTTGCCAATAGTATCATTATAGACATCCTTTCGAATCTTTGCGTCATCTGGCGTAGCACCAGTTGCTGCCACCCGATCCGTTTCCACCTTGATACGGTAGTCCGCAAAGGATTTAATTTGTCCTTCACCGCGCATCTTCGATGCGAAGTCTCGATAAAGATTTGAGCTCTCATCAACCGCGAAACTTCCATCAGCATTTTTCACTGCCTTGCCATCCGCATCACGTTGCGCAAAAGCCTCGCTGTTCAGGAGATTTTGTATCTCTTCAGCCTTCATCTTAAATGCTCCCGATCGAGCATTCTCGAGAAGTTTACTCGTCTCTCGTGTTGCGTTTTTCCCGAGTGCTTCCAGGGCCTTCGCTGCTTTCTTGAGATCCTCTGGATTGGAAATCGCTTTATTCTCAGACAGTATCATCGCCGCGGCGGCGGCCCTCACCTTGTCACCACTATCCAAATTCTTCAGTAATTCTGAGTTACTGACATTTCTCTCTCTATTTTGCTTGGCTGCTTCAAGAATCGCCCTCTGTTGAATATCAGCCTTTGCTGCGGAGCGACCATCAAATCCATCACGACCAAACCCTTCCATGCGCGCTTCGGTATTTTTGCTCGATTCAGACCAATACTTTGGAGTAAGTACTCTCGTAAATTTGTTCCGTTCTGCCCGCTGTTTTAACCCGGAAGCAAGACCCCGAGTGATTGAGTTATTATAAAATGCCCCCCTCTTCCCCCATGCCATCATCCTATCATTTACTTTCTTGGCCATGCCCACTCCAGCTACCTTGGCGCTCAGGGCAACTGAAATCGTCATCATGATCAATATTATCGGAATAGTAGCTTTCATCATGACCCCAAATATAGCTGTTAGCCCAGCGTCTCCCGCCACTGTCGATGCTTCGGTCGATATCGTCGTATTATATGACCCCATCACATTGGCAAATCGAATGGAGACAAGCAGCATCAAAGTCGCCGCAGGAGCAAAAATCAGATTCTCCATGAGTTTTTTCCACCACTCATTGGCATAGCCGCTCAGACCAGGCACAAATTTCATAAATCCAATCGGTGAAAAAATCACCAAAACCACCAATGAAATAACCCGAACGGCGAACAAGACAGCAAGAATAGACAGTGCTACGGCGAACAAAAACATGAAGATAATTGCTACAACAAGACGAGAAGGTGTTGCGCTTGAACCCTCCGTTCCCAAGAGTAGCTCTTCCATATGAGCCGCACCCAAGAGGGATCTACTCGTAGTTTCAGATAGGGTACTGCCTCCACCTGACCCCAGGATTTGCTGAATGAAGAAATACGTGGGGACATTGGAGACATCAATCAAAACTCGAGAGAGAGGAAAACTAAAATTGACAAAAAGTGCCATCAAAATAATGCTCAGGAGCGTTTTTTTCGCGTTGTAGCTACTCAACTGGAAAACCATCGAAAATGCTCCGATAAGAAGCATCAGAATGAAGAAAATGTTACAGAAATCACGAATGACCTTCCAGAGTTCATAAATTTCTGGATGGTTCAAAAGCCCAGTAGGTCCAGAAATGAGATCCGCATTAGCCGCAAAACCAAATAATGCGACAGCCACCGCGACAAACCAAGTCATTGGAATAAAAATGAGTGTATAAAGTATCCATGATACGCCACTCTTAATAGCATCAAAAAAGTATCCAAACATCCCGCCGCCACTTTCTTCCTTTGGAGCGTCACCTGCCGCAAGACCAAGGTGCGGAGCCAACCAAAAAAGAGCGGCCAAAACAAACACCACTCCACAAAATATGTATATCTTTTTGTTTCTTCCCATAGACAATTTCATTTACAGTATACCCCAAAATGAGTGGGAAAAAAAGAAGACGCGTTATTAATTTAATAACGCGTATCTTTTGCTACAACCTAAATTTTCTTATCCGAGCATGGCGCTGTCTCCCCAGACTAATAAATGAAACCCTTGATTGCTCTACTCGAGGCCGAGAGAGTGCGCCGGCTTGTTTTCCCCCACCGAACATAATTCATCTCGCTCACGGTAATCGTGTCTCCATTCACCTTTTCGACCAGAGCGACATGCCCATAGTACCGGTTTTCGGTCGTCACCATAATAGCTCCTGGTCGCGGGCTTCTTCCTGTTTTGTACCCTAACGATTTCGCGTTATACAGCCAAGTTCCAGCGTTTCCTCCCCAAGGAACATACCGTTTCTGAGAGACATACCAAGTACACCATCCATACGGAAACCGATGTCCTGTTCCTGCTCGTCCATCAAGCGTACGGTACCCTGAAATATCCGTCGCCGTACCACCGCCACCCGTGGTAGCATATTGCCTTCGAGCAAGACTCCCCGAATTCGCAGTCGCGCTTGGTGGCACAGACGCTTCCTTCTGACCATCTGGGATAATCAGCGAGTCTCCAGTAGCAATTTCGCCATTCGCTGGCAAACTATTGAATGAAATGATTTTATCTTTCTCAGCTTTGTATTTCGAGGCAATTGAGTCCAGAGTATCTCCTTCTCTCACCACATACGAAAGTCCAGCTACTGGCAAAATGAAGATCTGATCCCCAGGCTTAATCTCGTCTGGATTATCCAAATCATTCGCCCATAAAATTGTATTCGAAGTAATACCGTATTTGGCTGCAATGCCACTGACAGTATCTCCCGTCGACACAGTATAAATCTTAACTCCGCCATCCTCCTCGGGGTCTTTCGCCATAGCCGAATGACCGCCTGCCTGCGAAGAGAGTACAATCTGATTTTGGAGAGAAACTCCATCTATATCAAATAGCGTTGTGTCATCCTTTTGATCCGGATCAGCATTCAGGCTCACTGCTGCCAATGGAACGAGTGACAAATTTTCTTTTCTTCCTACTTGGGCAGCTGTCTGAAATAACGTGCTTCCATTCGCCTCTTGCGCTCCATCGGCATACCCAAAAAGTAAAGAGTTCGCGTCTTTCCCATGGGAAAAATTAGTGGCAGAAACCAAAAACGCGCTCGATGCTACTACCGAAAATGTCGCATAATTCCGAAACCAATGCACCACACGATATCCAGATGCCTCTTTAACAAAGATAAGCACCTTTGATTGTCCATGATGCAACTTCGTGTGAAGACGAGCCAGCAGGTCAGTTAGACCTGCCGGTTCACGTTCGGCTGCATTCCCACTCTCTGCTAGCCTCTCGTCTTCACCTTTTTTTTTGAAGAATGTCAGGAAACGAATACTCGTTTTCCTTTCTTTGGAACCAGCCTGAGTCCACCAGATACCCCATTGGTAACACAAGTAGGCATGGGGCTTTTTCCCTAAGAATTACACAACAGATTCTATCCTATCCCCGCCCCACCGTCAACTCAAAATGTACCTGATTTCTTGTTTTTTACCTCAACAGAGTCATTTTTTCTGTGGATAACTCTCCTTTTATATTCTCATTTTTCGAGAAGCATACGTTCCGCGGTATACTAAGAGATACAAAGATATTTCCAAATAAAAAATAATTTTTCATCTCGACGAAAGATCCTTTCTCTTTCATTTCTCATAATATGCTCCCACTCTTTCAAAAACCATCCACTCCCCTTGAGAAACAAGCCAAGAAATTCCTAGATCACCTCGAAATTGAAATGGGGCGCTCCCTTCGAACGCTCGAAAATTATGCTCATTGTCTCAAGCAATTCATTGTGATCACTGGCCTTCAAAAACCAGAGGATATCACGCTTGATATCACCCGTAAATATCGACTCACTCTCAATCGAAAAGAAACCCGACGAGGAAACACCCTCAAAAAAAATACACAGAATCATCATGCGGTCGTTCTCCGTTCTTTTCTTAAATTTCTCGCGAAACAAGACATTACAACGCTTTCTCCAGAAAAAATAGAAGTCGGACACACTCCGATGCGCCAGGTCGATTTTCTCGAACCAGATGAGGTGGAACGACTGATTCTTGCGACGGCTGGTTCTACGCTACGTTCATTACGTGATCGAGCTATACTCGAGCTTCTCTTTTCCGCTGGACTCCGCGTCTCTGAACTCACGAATCTCGATTGTCAGCATATCAACCTGGAAAAAGAAGAATTCTCTGTCCGAGGCAAAGGAGAGAAGCTCCGTATAGTCTTTATTTCCTCCTCTGCCAAAGGTGCGCTCGAACGCTATCTCAACAAACGGTCTGATACTGATCCAGCGCTTTTCGTGGCTTTATCAAATAAGAATTTCCCTCATCCGTCCACCAGTGCACGCGATAACAAGCGCCTGACGCCTCGAAGTATTGAGCGTATTGTAAAATACTATGCCACCAAAGCTGGCATAGTAAAAGACGTTCACCCACATACACTCAGACACACCTTTGCAACCGATCTCCTTGCCAATGGAGCGGATATTCGAAGCGTTCAAGCCATGCTCGGGCACGCCTCTATCACCACCACCCAAATATATACTCACGTCACTAATGAACACCTCAAAGAAATCCATCGAGCATTCCACGATAAACGAAGGAAGAAAAAATAGCCGGCAGACACACACAATCCAATTTTACCGGAACTCTCTTCAGAAGTGAAAATACGCTCAGTAAGAAGTATCTCGCACTTCCGAAGCGAACGACAGAAAAACCGCCCTTTTACTGAGGACGGTTTTTTGTCAGACGATTCTTAGTCTGCTATCAAGTTGGCTCAAGACCTATTTCTTCAGAGCCTCCTCGACCGCTGGCATCATGTCTTTGTAGCTATATGCACCAGAAAAATTCGTGGTATTAACGAAAAAGCTTGGTGTCCCCTTGAAACCTATCCGCTGAGCAATCGCCATGTCACCGGCAATGCGATCATCATACTTCCCACTCTCAAGACATTTCTTCATGACATCTGTCTTGACGGCACTCTTCAAAAAATCTGCCATGTCACCCGCCTTAGACACGTCGTTCTTCACTTTATTATTCATGAGATCATAGCCCGTGGCAGACATAAGGAGATCATGCACCTCCCAAAACTTTCCCTTTTCTTTCCCACAATAGAGTGCCTTTGTAGCGAGTTCTCCATTCCCGTGTCCATTGGCGTACAGCCAAACATATGCTGCTTTACCAGAATCAACCATTTTTTTCATTTCTGGTACAGGCGGCAAATAGGTACCACCTTCCTTCTCCATAGTAAATTGTGCGCCAGCCTGCTTGTTGAGTTCTGGATTTTTACCAGAAGCAACGTGACAAAACGGGCAACTCGGGTCACTAAACTCGACAAACAATACCTTGCTGTCCTTCTTCCCAAACATGATATTTTTATCTGTAAAAAGAGCCTGAATCTGATCAAGGCTGACTTTTACCGCATCTGGCTGCTTGGCTCCCTGGTCAGTAGCTACAGAAGGATTCATCTGTCCCGTTATCTTAACTCCCCGAGCTGAGACATAGGCGAGGGTACCCGAAATAATAAGACACCCCAAAAGAACTGCCCCAGCAATTGTCAGAGTATCTTTGCTTGTCGACTTTGGCTCAACCGCATCGTCCGCATCATCCCATTTCTCTTCTTCCATATTTTTCAATTATCGCAAATTATCCCCTGCTAGTATACATGTTTTCGAACATTCTCAAAAGAAGGCGATACCCTCTCCGGATACCGCTTCTTATACTCTTCGGAATATCTCTACTATTTCTTCCTCACCGAACGAACCCGATCGGTTTCAGTCAGAAGTTGCTTGCGCAGGCGCACAGAAAGCGGCGTCACTTCAAGATATTCATCCTCATTCATGACCTCAAGTCCACGTTCAATAGAAATCTCCCACGGAGGTGTCAAACGAATAGCCTCATCGGTGCCCGAAGAACGCATATTCGTCAGTTGCTTCCCCTTAATCGGATTGACTGACATATCCATACCTTTGATAGCGTTTCCCAATACCATACCCTCATATACTTCCGTACCCGCTCCAATATACAGTGTGCCGCGTGTCTGGAGATTGTTAAGTGAGAATCCAAGAGCCTTGCCGGTCGCCATAGAAATCATCGAACCAACATCACGCCGTCTGATTTCACCCACATGCGGACGAAAACCGATAACTCGAGAATAAATCGTGCCTTCTCCCTTGGTATCAATCGTGAATTCACTCCGATAGCCCAGCAATCCGCGTGTCGGTACCTCAAAAATCAAACGCTGATACCCACCCGATCCGGCCTTAATTTCTGTCATGACACCCTTACGCTTGCCCATCTTCTCAATCACGACACCAGTTACGCTGGCGGGACATTCCACGGTCACTTCTTCGTATGGCTCAGATTTTACTCCATCAATATCTTTGATAATAACTTGTGGTTGAGAAACCTGCATTTCAAACCCCTCACGTCGCATATTCTCGAGTAAAATAGCCACATGGAGTTCTCCGCGACCATATACCTTGTAAGTACCATCACCAAAATCAATCCTGAGCCCAACGTTGATCTCAAGCTCCTTCTCCAAACGCTCACGAATCTGCTTATTTGTCACAAATTTCCCCTCTCGACCAGCAAAGGGCGAGTCATTCACAATAAAGTTCAGAGAAATAGTTGGCTCATCAATGGCGATCGCTGGAAGGTTTTGCTGTTCCAAAGAAACGGCTAATGTATCACCAATTTCCACAGTCGGCAGTCCGGCAATCATGACAATATCACCCGCCTCTACCTGTGTGGCCTCAACACGTTCCATGCCACGAAAGGTGAATAGTTTTGCTACACGCCCCTGTACACATTTTCCGACATCATTTTTGACATAGATGGAATCATTCACTTTCAGTACACCAGAATACATGCGGGCAATTGCCAAACGACCCACAAAATTGTCATAGCCAAGATTAAACGGCTGAGCAAGAAATTGTCCTTCAATGCTTCGTTCCGCGTCACAAGCCGGAGGAACATTTTTCAGGATAGTATCCAGCAGTGGTTCAAGATTCTTCCGCTCATCATTCAATTGATGCATCGCGACTCCATCGCGACCAACCGCATATACCACGGGAAAGTCCAATTGTTCATCTGTCGCGCCAAGATCAAGAAACAATTCATAGACCATCTCGGAAACTTCTTCTGGACGAGCGGCTGGTTTGTCAATTTTGTTCAAAACAACAATCGGACGAAGTCCAAGCTCGAGTGACTTCTTGAGTACAAAACGAGTCTGAGGCATCGGGCCTTCCTGTGCATCAACTACCAAAATAACATCATCAATCGAACGCAAAACTCGCTCCACTTCTGATCCGAAGTCTGCATGTCCTGGTGTGTCAACGATATTGATCTTCGTGTCTTTATAAAAAATAGAGCCGTTCTTGGCGTAAATAGTGATTCCTCGCTCTCGCTCAAGCGCATTGGAATCCATAGAAGCACCATCCTCAGCTACCATGCCGGTCTCGCGCATGAGTGCATCGGTCAGGGTAGTCTTACCGTGATCAACGTGAGCGATAATAGCGATATTACGTATTTCCATAGGTATTTTCTCAGAGAAAGAATAAGAAGATAAAGGTCAAAAAAAGAGGCGTCACCGCTCTCTATCAAAATGAGTATACCGATTTTCTCACTTTTAGTCAACTCCATCCGGCTGTGTATAAAAAAAGACGCTAGCCAAGAAACAGCCAGCGTCAAACTCACTCGCTTTCGCGAAATTCAGTGTACTTGTTCCCCTCGTTGGGGGAACGGGATAATCACGGCGCCCGAAGCACCATGCGCACTCCATCCGTCGTCGGAACATACTGGAGCAAATTTGGCCGCCTCAGCGAGAAATACAGCGGCAAGGACTCCCTTGGCCAGTTCGGTGAGGGCGAAAGAAAGATAACCCTCGCATTCCTCATCACCATTGTCCACTCCTCCACCGTACTCCTGGAAGAAAATTCCGAAGAATCGTTCTCCGTATTTTAGGAAGGGACGGCATTCTTCCGGAAGCCCGCTGCCATCAGCGTCACCAATTTCGATGATCATAGCCTGTGACAGCCACCGCGTATTGGTTTCCGCCGACAGCGACAGGTTCATCATTTCCAGGTTCTCGAAATACGTTCGCATGCCGATGGACCAGAATCCAAAAAGGTCATAAAGAGCCTGTTCAGGCTCATCTGTCACGATGTGTAGTTCGTGTTCGGCGAGCAGAAGCTCAATATTTTTTCGAAAGGCCGCGAAAGCAGCACCGGTGTTTGCAGATGCTGCTTTGTTTTTCACGACCCCTCTCCTTTATGTAAGAACTAGAATATACATCTTAGCATATATTAACTTTCCTGTCAAGCTTCGGTCGAAAGCGCCTGTTAATGCGTACTACCCGAAGCATATTCCCATGCCGCGCTCGCCTTGCTCAGGCGTCGCTCCGCTTTGCGCCATTGTTTCTGTCTCACGCGAAACTCTGGCTCGATGTATGCCGGCAAGAAAGCCGCGCTCCGCTCCAAAAAAAGATTTGTAATCGCAAGTAGAGCTACCTCCAAAAGACATGCCAACAGCGCATCCTGCGTACGAGAATAAGCACTCAGGTGTACTTCATAAAAACCCTGAAGAAGCATCTTGCTCCATGCCAGCATCCACTTGGCCTCATCGGACAAGCGTTGGGTCGCGGACCACAAGGACTGATTTACTTCCTGGAGCTTCTTTTCCTCTTGCCCGCAACAAATAAGGAATCGCCTGTGCCAATCATGCCGTACCACATAAGGGATAAGCCCATCATGCGCCAAAAGCTCGGATAGACCTTGAAACCAAATGCGAAAGATGGGTTTCATGTCTCTCGCCGAAAAGTGCTCGTACGTCCCAACGATTGGCAGTAATATGCCCATACTCTTCTGAAATTCAGCAAAGAGAGCTCCCCTTTCCGTCATACCAGGTACCAATCCGGACGCCATCTGCCTATTCATGATTTTCTCCTCGATTGTTGAAGAACTGCTCTTCTTTCAGATACCACACTTCGCCCCCCTGAGGCAACCTCTTCTGCGAACAAAGTAGAAGTACAACGAGACCCAGACCCGTTATTCTCCCATGAAAAAAAGGAGGAAAAGGATTCCTACAGCAAGAGCCATGACTCCACATGCCAGTCTGACAAAAAAATTGGAGAGGAGACCATTCTTGTAATCCCCCATAATCTGCTTATTATTTCCCACTCGTGCTAACAAGAACAGGAGTGGTACTGCTGCCACGCCATTGAAAACCGCTGTAAATATCAGCGCCTTAATCGGATCCAGTCCGATAAAATTCATAGCCAATCCGATAAAGGTCGCTAAAATAATAATGATATAAAAGCCACGTGCTCGATGAAATTTATTATGCAACCCTTCTTTCCACCCCAGAGCTTCACTCAAGGCGTATGATGATGAGCCTGCAAGAACCGGAACCGCCAGAAGACCGAGGCCGATAATTCCAACGGAAAAAATCAGCTTAGCGATCAAGCCAGAATTGGGAAAATTCTGGACTAGTGGCTCAATAGCTCGCGCGGCATCAGCCGCTGAGTCAATTTCCAGTATCCCATTTTTAAAAAGCGTTGATGCGCACGCGATTACGATAAACCAGGCAGTCACACTTGCGAGCGTCATCCCCACAAAATTATCCAACCGCAACTTTCGAAGGAAGCGTTTTGTTGGTTCTGGCTCCTCTCCAATTTTTGATCTATTATGCTTCGAAATTTCTTCCTCAACGACCTCAGAGGTATCCCAGAAAAAAAGATAGGGCGAGATCGTTGTGCCGAGTACCCCCACAAAAATATACATCATCTCAGGGGTAATTTTTGAAGGGAGAGTAAACGTATAACGAAAAATCTCCCACCAATCCTGTCCAACCATAAAGACCGTAATCGGATAGACAAAGAGTGTCAACGCCAACCACTTGAGTATCTTGGCATAGGTCTTGTAATTCACGAACACCACTAAGAGAATGGTGAGAACCGCAAAAAAAATCGCCAGAATCGCAAATGGGACATCCACAAATAATTGTGCGGT
>CAZDRG010000003.1:0-17335 GCA_964508015.1 uncultured Bdellovibrionales bacterium | reverse complement strand
CCGCAAAAAAAATCGCCAGAATCGCAAATGGGACATCCACAAATAATTGTGCGGTCGCCGCCATTGCCCCTAAATCAGCACCGATATTGAGCGTATTAGCAATGACCACCAACCCAACTGATAGATAGAGAAGTTTCTTACTATAATGTTCTTTAATGACTGCGGCCAAACCCATACCCGTGATAGCTCCAATACGAGAGCAACTCTCCTGCACAGCAAGTAAAATTGGGTAGATCAAAGGAAATACCCAGAGTAAACCAAAGCCATACCCAGCTCCAGCCTGCGAATACGTCGCTATGCCCGATGGGTCATCATCAGCAGCTCCAGTCACCAACCCAGGCCCCAAGACACGCAAAAAACGATTGTACCGTTTGTAATTGAGCACACTCTTTCCAAAGTGAAAAGCTTGCCGTTCTCTTTTTCTCAATCCACGCCGGAAATTTTTTTCTATTGCAAAAAAAGGATTCACACGTGTGGGATTCAAAAAATAATATATTTTCTCTTCTTACTATACCATGAATGGCGATGGTTTTATCAGCATATTCACTTCAACAGATACTCTCTACACACAAATAAGACGCTACCCCCTGAGAAGAGCAGCGCCTACATGAAACTCCTATTACATAATCTCGATCAGTGGCTAGTATTCGATATAGCGAACCACATCCGCTTTCTCACGCAAATCGGCAATCAATTTCTGTGCCTCCGTATTAAATTTCGTCGATTGCAGTTGATCTCTCACCTGATTTTTCAATTCTTCGGCATTCATATTTTTTGTCGGAGTAAGTTTGTTCTCCTGCAGATACTTCTCGACATCCTCATCGCTCACTGCCGCTCTATCTTCCAACATAAATTCAATCTGCTTTTTCATTAAAATCTGCTTTGACAAATCCTCTCTCGTCATTCCCTGCTGTGCCAAAGCTTCATCCAGAGTCCCTCCTTGTGAAGAAACTTGGTCTTCTGTTTTTTTGAGTTCCGCGTCGATATCTACTCTCTTTATAACCACCTTTAATCTGCGCACTTCATCAGTAATGAGTTTTTTCGTAATCAGACTCTCAAGGACATCTTTACCTCCTTGTTTTTCGAGTTCCTGTATAACGCTCAAGCGACTCACTGGACTCCCATTGACCAGAGCAGCGGTGAACCACGACTTCTTTTCAAGATACACGTAGACTCCCGAGCCAATGAGCAACAAAAGCAAAATACCTCCAACCAACGTTCTCTTTTTCATCTTCAGTACCGGCGACAGCATCTTCCTCAATAACGTCTTGCGCACTTTTCTCACTGGTTTTTCAGAGGATGCCCCCTCTGCCATATTTTCTTCCATACACATAGCCTTAATAATTGCCAAACCATTGTAGCATATCACTCGAAATATAGCTCACAACCAAGAATTCTTTGCCTTGTAGCGTCATTTTCCTGCTGGCATTCAGCTCTATCATAATTTTCGTGACACCACTCCCTGATAACACTCACTCAGTTCCACCAAGCGAATTCTTCAGCTCTGCATTTTGTTTTTTCAGTTCAATCATTCGAAGTTCCCTATCAATCATCAGCGTGTTCATTCTTTCGAGTTCTCCAAGCTGCTTCTTCATCTCAGTAGTACGTGCTTGAACCTGCGCTTCAAGATCAGCGTGTGATCGTTCTACACTCTCGGCGAGGACATTAAACGCATCTGCCATCACGACGAGTTCATCATTGCCAGACAGAGATACTCTTTGGCTCATGTCTCCTTGTTCGAATTTCTTCACCGAGTCACTCAATGAGATCAGTCGTTTGACAATGCTCCTCACTAAAAATCCGTTCACCACTAAGCTCAATATCACAAAGATACCTGCCACAATTAAGAGAAGTATGTTCGTACGCACGTTTGCTTCTTCGGCTTGTTTGTGCGCCTTTTGAATCTCCTCTTCCTCCATATCACGGTATTGCCTCAGAAGGGAAATAACTTCGCTCTCTTGCGTTCGAAAGCGATCAGTATCTTGCGCGCCCGATAGGCTGGATGGCTCATATTCACGAAAATCAGCCTCAACGACGAGAAAAAGCGCTTCTGTTTTGAGCGAAATATCATCAATCAATAGCTTGTCCTCCGACGGAATATTTGAAGTGCCATACTCGAGGTCTCGCTTCAGTTCATCCATCAATGTCTCAAATTCAATTTTGTGCTCGAAGTAAGCATTCTTTGCGTCTTCTGAATCATACAGTCGATACGAACGCGCCTCATCTATACTCCAAATGAATGCTTCTGTCATACCGCTCAACTTGAGGATACTCGGGATGGGAAACTTCAGGGATTCATCAAACGCATCATTCGTATTCTTCATACCAGAATACGCCACCGCCCCAAGACCCATCATCATGAGAGTACTCATCACAACCATGAGACTCAGCTTCTGAATAATTTTCATATTTTTTAGAAAAACAATTCGTTTATTCACATACATTCTTCCTGTTGATTGTAACACAAAGAATCTCCGAATAAACCGACGAGCATATCAAAAATACACCGCTACCCCTTGTGAAGATATGACAAAAAATTCTCTACACCGCTTAAAATATGCAGCTCTTTTTTTCTCCCCCAACATGCGCTACCTATCTTCTTGGAAGCGGAAAAAACATACTTGTTTTTCTTTGGTATTCCGCGAATTCTGGATTTTCGGCCATTTTCTTTTCGAGGAGAGGAATACCAGATACTTTCAAAATAAGAAAAGTAATAGTCAGTGGTCCAATTATCCCAAGCCAACCATTTGGAACCGACAACGCTATCAGCAAAATACCCCACCACTGCGTCACCTCTCCAAAATAATTCGGGTGCCGAGTATAGGCCCAAAGTCCGCTTTGCATTAACTTCCCTTTGTTCGCTGGATTTTGGATAAACCGTTCCAGTTGAGCGTCACCGATTACTTCAAAGAGGAATCCCCCAAGCCATATCACACCGCCAAGCATATCCAGCACGCCAAACTCTGCTCCCGCCTGCCGATTGATGAGCAATACGGGTGACACGACAAGAAACAACAGTGTGCCTTGCAAAAGATACACCTGCAAATATGAGCGGACATAAAACCACTTCCCCCACTCCGTGCGCCACGCAAGATAACGGTAATCTTCTGTCTTCCCTGCGTTGCGCGCATGAATATGCCATGCCAGTCGAAGACCCCAGAGACTCACGATTGTACCCACCCATAATCCTCGAATACCGGCATCGGGTGAGAGAAGATAGGACGTCCATGTCATGAGAATGAAACCCAAACCCCAAGCGACATCAGCGATGTCATTCCTCTTTCTCAGTACTGAGACGACAAAACACAAACTCATGAAGAGAAACAAAACAACCATCAATGTTCCGTAATAACTCATATGTTCATCTTACTCGCGATGAAGTACGTCACTGTAGATACGGATGCAGCGAGCGTGGTGCCCCATGCCAAATCAACGATAGTCACTGTGAGAGGCCAATCCTTAAGCGTCGCGAGATTCGTCAGATCATAAGTCGCATATGTCATGAAGCCGAAGAGCGCCCCGATGAGCAGAGCGTCCATCCATGATTTCTTCTCAACAGCCGGTGCGATGACGAAAAATATAAGTCCCCCAATAAAAAGGAGATAGAACAAGATAGCTGCAGTCCAATTGAAATCTGTCTTCATCAAAGAACCGATTTGACCGCGATAGAAGTCCTTAGCAACCAGTCCAAGCCAGACCATATCAATGGCGAAGAATACAGGAAGCGCGATAGCGTAGAGTTTGAAAAACATATATTTCTTCTTATTGAGTTAAATCATCAAGACTTTTGAGCGGCTTGAGTTCATAGAGATAGTAGACTCCAATCACGAGAGCGAATGCCACTGCACAGTACAGGAGTTCCAAGGCGGCTATTTCGGGATAGAGCATCTTTCGAGCGAGGATCAGCATCATAAGCTCCATGACGACAGTAAGACTATGGACGAGAATGAGTCGAGTAACTTCAAGTGCCAAGAGAATCAGCAAGATAACAGAAATAAATTCATACATGACTGACGCGCTCGACCAATCCTTCCAAAGAAAGCTTTGTAGTGAATTCCAACTGAAATATGCAACTGCACAGAATACAAGCACTGCCAAAAAAATCTCTACTATTTCCAAGAGACGATTCCGAACACCCTGAGTCACCGTAATAAAGTTCTGCGGAACCATAAAAAATACATTATTGTTTAGTCACAATCCTCCCGATGAAAAAAATGAATGCAACTATGCAGACCATCACTGTGACAATAACGCTCGGATACTGGCCATCAAAACCACTGGCTGACATGTGTTTAAAAAGTATCCATGCGTACGCCCAAATGAGCACCAATCCATAGGCGATATTTTTGTCTTTGCTCATTCGTAGAATTCCAATGAACGCTCCGACGAGTACAATAATACTGGTCCACACAAAGTCGGCGATTCCGAATCCTTTCCAACCAATACTCACCAGAAACACAGTGATATTGGCAATCGTCGCCACTGTTATCCAACCAAAGTACACACTAAAAGGCGCCCAGATGAAAACTTTTTTTATTACGGTAAACTGCTCTGCGCGGAGGATGTCGGCGATTTTGATGAGAAGCGTAAGCAACACTGTCATAATGAGCACCGAGAGACCGATAAAGTCATAGTGCCAAGCAAATATCCAAGATATATTGGCAAGCGAGGTGGCAATAAAAAGCAGGTTGATTTTCTGCAGAAGCTCTTCGGTTTTTGGATCTTTTTTCACAAACTGGTACAGCACATATCCGCCCAACAAAAGATATATCAATCCCCAAATAGAAAAGGCGGGACCGGCCGGCGCAAAGAGATTCGGGTAGTCGTCCGATATCTGCCCTGTAGAACGGTTATTGATGGGCAAACCGTTGGCAAGAAAATTCACGCCTACCATGGCGACATATGATATCCCAACAAGAATTTTTGTGAGGGTATTGTTCATAAATGACTCTTTAAAGGCTTTCTTTTCTATAGAGTATCATAAACATGGTATCCTGAGGAAATGATCAGCAAGAAACTCCTTATCAATACGCTGTGTGAGTTTAGTCCTGTCTTGGGCTTCCTTGTGGTATTTGAAATCCAGGGCTTCATGGCAGGAGTGATTGCCATGATGATAGCCACACTGGTCGCCTTGTTCGTCCTGCACCATGCAGAGAATCACCTTCCTTTCTTTGCGCTTCTCTCATCAGGATCTGTGCTCTTCTTTGGTGGCATATCACTTCTCGTCCATATTCCCAGTCTCTTCATATTACGAGACACAGTATTCGATGGTATTTTTGGAATCGTGCTCCTTTTTTCAGTTTGGTGCGGAAAGCCACTTTTCAAATATATTTTCCGGGGTGTGTTTGCGATTACCGAGAAGGGCTGGAGCAAGCTCAGTTTACGTTGGGGAATATTTTTCCTCATGCTTGCTGCCATGAATGAATGGGTGCGCTGGACGCTCTCCTCGGAAGACTGGGTGATTGCCAAAATAGGTATCATCATCGCATCCGTCATATTTGGCACATACCAATTCAGACTGACACGCGAGGAACGACTTCCTGATGCGACAAAATGGGGTCTCAGAGGATAGATTTTTCTTTCAAGAAAATACCTGCCACAATTCACTTACTGTAATTGTTCACCAAAAACATATGGAAAGCCAGCCAATTCTCAACATGCAGCATGTCAGTAAACGGTTCAAGACGTCTTCCGGTGAGATCACTATCTTACATGATGTGTCACTCACTATCATGCCTGGTGAAAAAATTGCCATTATCGGACCATCGGGCTCTGGAAAATCCACTCTCCTCTCATTAATAGGCTTACTCGATACACCAACGACAGGAGAGGTTACCATCGCTGGCAGAAACGTTGAGCTCATGGATGAGCGGGAGATGGCATACTTTCGTAATGAAAAAATTGGCTTTGTATTTCAGTCTTTTGAACTGATTTCACCCTTTTCAGTCTCAGAAAACATCGCTGCCCCACTCGACATCGGAGGAAAAGACCTCCCGAAAGAGACGCTCTCCCAAATACTCACTGAGGTGGGCATGCTCGATCGCGCAGATGCGCTCCCTTATACGCTCTCTGGTGGCGAGAAACAACGAGTTGCTATTGCTCGGGCCATGGTACACAAACCGGCGCTCCTCTTGGCAGATGAACCTACGGGCAGTCTCGACCGGACTACTGGTGAACGAGTACTCCGTCTCCTTCTCGAAGCTGTGGCAGAACACCAGACAACACTCATTATCATTACTCATGATGAGAGTATCGCGAATCGAATGGATCGAGTGTTTGAAATTAAAGACAGAGGAGTCTATGAACGGAATTAGACTGATTACTACTTACAGTTTTCGTATCGTCACTCGGCAGTGGCGACGATTCGTATTGCCTTTTCTTTCGCTTGCAATTACCGCTATTGTCCTCACACTCATCTTGCTCATCACTGAGGCAAGTACCATGCTGCTTGATCAGCAATCACGCGCGCTCCTAGGTGGAGACGTTGTCATTGAAAGTAAGAGTCCGATTGACATGGATGCATTTTGGCGGCTTGCTGGCATAACTCCAGATACACAATCCAATCAGATTTCGTTTTCAGGGACACTCCAAAGTAGCTCAACCTCATCTGCATTTTCGATTCAAGTGGTCGACCAGTCCTTCCCGCTCTATGGTGATTTAGTATTGGAAGCGGGTTCATTTACCGGTGTAAACGAAGCAGAAATATACCTCGATGAGGCTGGTGCCAAAAAACTGGGAGCTGACGTCGGCAGTACGGTTTCATTTGGAAATCAGTCATTCATGGTCGGCGGCATTATAAAATCGGAACCAACATCACTATTTGGAGGATTTCGTTTTTTACCACAAGCTATCATCAGCCAGGAAGGATTTACAAATAGCGGGGTTGATCCTCGTCTCCTGCGCGCCGAATATGAGTATGCCGGAGCATTCGCCAACGTCTCAGAACCATCGATACAGCAGATTCGTTCGGCCAAGGAATCATTTCCTCAGCCGATTGAGGTCGCTATTGCCGGTAAGGACCAGCGTGGTCTGCAGTTTGGGTTAAAGGCGGTCTCCAACTTTCTTATCATCGCTGTACTCATCACATCGGTACTCTCGGCAGTCAATGTCTATGCGAGCACGCTTTATCTCGTCGGCATCGAACGGAGAAACCTTGCCGTCCTCCTGGCTCTCGGACTACGCAAGAGATCACTCGTCCACATGCTGGGTTCCGCGCTCGGATATATCGTGATGCTTTCTTGTCTCTCAGGAATTATCATCGGGAATATCCTGTTTACCGTACTCTCATCATATATTGCTTCCACGTACCTTATTGTATTACCAACTCCAAATCTGGCTCTGTATAGCTCTATATGCGTTGCTCTGGTTCTCGCAATCGCGATCGCCTCGTTTGTTCCTGCTGTGAGGAAAACGTTGTCGCTCAATCCAAAACAGATCCTCATTGGTGGCGAGAGCGAAAAGGGGCAGAAGTCACGATTATACTCCCTCGCATGGACTGCCCTTTCCACGCTCCTGCCATTGGTAGTTTTCGCTTCGTTTCTGTTAGGTAATATTGTCCAAGGATTTCTCTCGATACTCGCTCTTGGCATCTTGTATATCACCATAGCGGGCATATTTTCATTCATCCTGTTTGTATTGTACAAGAAGCGAGCTCAATACTCTTTCTTCCTTCGGAGCATCATCAGTCAAAAAAAGGCGGATGGCTTTTTTGGTATTGTTTCTTTTACTTCTCTGTTTATCGCTCTTGTCTCCATTTCATCACTGGCTCTGATTCAACTCTCCCTCGAACGATACCTTGTCGGCGACTTGGCCAACACCATCCCCTCAACCTATGTCCTCGATATCCAGCCTTCCCAAAAAGAAAGACTCGTCGAGTCATTTCCTGATCTCGTCCTCTCCACCAATATCCGTGCTCGTATCATTGCGATAGACTCGACTCGAGTACAAGACGAGCTGGCTAAGACAGATTCGGAGATCGACCGAGAGCTTGGGCGAGAGTACAATCTCACAGCAAGAAACGAGGTGCTGTCAAACGAAACCGTCACGCAAGGTGTCTGGAGCGGTGGTAAGTCCGGAGAAATTTCAGTTGATGAGGATTTTGCAAAGCGTGCCAACATTACACTCGGATCAAATATCATTTTTTCCATACAGGGATTTGAAGTGAATGGTGTAGTGACCAGTCTGCGAAAAACAGATTCTCGTTCGGGATTGCCATTTTTCTTCTTTGTTCTTTCGCCACAGGATGTCGGTTCATTTCCCGCTGTCTACTTTGGATATTCGTACGCCGACGCCGAATCTCAGAAGAAACTGAGTCAGTTCGTAGCAAATGAGATGCCCAATATCTCAATCCTCGATACGCAAGCAATCGGGCCACAAATCCTCAGGCTCGTACAGACACTTCTCATTCTCGTGCTGATCATCACCCTTCCACCACTTCTCATCGCGACCCTCCTCATCGCCACGCTGGTCGTGTCTTCGTATGAGTCCAGGCGACGCGAGGGTGCTCGACTGCGAGCCATTGGCGCTACTCGCGGCTCTGTTCTGAGGCAGTATCTCGTCGAGACGATTTCACTCACCCTGATTTCTGCCGTCATTTCCTATGCGCTGAGTGTCCTGATTTCATACGGTATCAACACCTATTTCCTCAAACTCAGTTCCACGGTATTCTTTAACTTGGAACTCGTCATCGGTCTTGGGCTCATTGTGTCGTGTATCGGCTGTATCGGCCTCTACCTGTTCAAAACCGATACCATGCCACTCCGCGAACTCCTCTCCTATGAATCAAATCTCTAAAATAACAATTGCCTCTGGCGTGGTGCTGATATGTGCATTGCTTTTCTTCACGTTTTCTTTCCGCCCGAAAACACAGCCAACATCTGAAATGCCCGCACAATCACAGACAGCCAAAAACATACAAATCATTGCCTTTGGTGATAGTTTAACCGCTGGCTATGACATCCCTACTGGGGAAGGGTACCCGGCGCAGCTCGAAGCCGAACTTTCGGCTGCGGGGTATTCTGTACGCGTGATTAACTCAGGAGTCAGTGGCGAAACCACGCGAGGCAACCTCGAGCGAGCACCTTTCATTCGGTCTCAAAACGCTGACATCATCCTACTCGGTATCGGTGGCAATGATGCGCTTCGTTCACTCCCCGTTACGGAAACCAAAAGCAACATAGAAAAAACCATACAGATACTCCAAGCAGGAGAAAACTCGCCGACAGTGATACTCCTCCAAATGCAGTCCCCTATCAACTCTGGACTGGCCTACAAACAAGCCTTTGATGCGATATACGAAAGCATCGCCAAGACCTATAATCTTGAGCTGGTGCCATTTATCACACAAGAAATATTTTTCGATTCCACCAACCTTCTTTCCGACGGTATCCATTTAAACAAAAAAGGATACGGCGAAGTCGTGAGACGCCACATTCTCCCCGCCGTTCTGAAAAGCCTTTAAACTATCGATTCAGATAAGTAATCGTGAGTTGCAAGCAAGTAGCGAATATTCCCCAGACAAGATAGGGAATATTGGCATACACAATCCAGCGGAGATCTGGCGACGCATGCCACAGGGCATACAACGCCCAGACGAGTGTCCCGACAACCAAGAGGATATCAATCGAAGAAAGAAGGTTATTCTTGAGTCCAAATTGAATCGGCGTGAAAGCAAAATTAAAAACAAGATTGAGGGCAAACGGCACGGCAATCATCCAGGGAATCTGCTTCGTGAATGCCTGATAAAACACGGTGCCGAAAGAAACAGCAATAATCAAATACAATACCGTCCACACCGGTCCAAACAACCAAGAGGGCGGCGCCCACACGGGCTTGATCAATTGCGAGTACCAATTATATGTATCCATAGTATGAGAAATAAAGCGAGCTTATATTCTCATTATACACGGTTCAATATTAGTCCGTGATAGAAACAAAAAAAGAATCACGCACGATTCTTTTTTTTCAGCAATGGATAACTTTCTTGCAATTACTGGAGCTCAATCAGTACTTCATTACGCGTCATCCACGGTGGGGTCCAGGGTGCATTGTATCCCGCGTAGGCGATACTTCCGCCGGCCACCACACCGTCACGAGCGAGCGCTCTTCGTAATTGCTCTTGCATACTTTTGATACGCGCGTCCGAGCGATACCACGAAAACCGCATCACCGCATATTTCTTGGCAGGAATCATAACTATTTTGACCCGAGAATCATCAGGCGTCGGCAGTGTCTCGAACGTATACGAGCGTGGCATGCTAAACGATATCGTCTGCGAATCTCCCTCTGTCGTTGCCACTACCGGCGCGGTCATGGCAATACTTTCTGAAGTCTTCTTCTCTGCTCCACTTTGCGCGACCACAGGCGCGGTCATAGCGATGCTCTCCTTCTTCGTATTCCCGCCAAAGATATACCCAGCCACAATAGTAAAACCACTCTCCATGGATTCACTATAATCCCCCGACACCATCGTCTGAGCGACAATATGCGCCGGATATTCCCGTATTTCATATCCGTCCTTTTTCTCCAACACCATATACTCCGTCTGCTCCACCCGAGAACCAAAGTATCCCCACACCGACCAAAGTATGATAATGACAACGAGTACTACGAGTGTGTTAATCATATATTTATACATGAAGGATGAGATGATACCAGTATACACTCTCCGTCGAATTTCTCTCTCTTCTCTGTGAAGACTACCAAACCAGGCTTTTTTAGCAAAAGAAAAGACAGAGCAAAAATGCCTTCAAAAGAAGGCATGCATCCCCTATTGCAAGCTATGTGTCTACCTTCTAGAAGATACGCTTTCTCTTGCACACGGTGGAGAGCCTAGAACGAAGTTAGAGCTTACATGGTAAATCTAGTGATTCAAGCACTACTTATCTCTACTGCACAAACAAATCTGATTGTACTTGCCCCACCTATCCATGCACACACAAAACCTATTCACTAACACTGACAGCTCACTAGACCTTATTCAGAATCTGCACAAACTTGCTTATGTGTTGCATAAGTTCGGACAAAGCAGAGGGCAATTCTTTATCAACATGCATGAGATTTGACCAGTTGCAATAGTTATATATGTTCGTAATGACTTTCAAATCTTCGTCATCAAGCTTCGCTATTTTGCTCTTTCCTTGCATCAAGCTTTGGGTAATATCGGAAAAATTACCCTCCTTGTTCCACATCAACAGATCATTTTTGATAAATCTCTCAAGCGCGAGGCGTAAAAGTTGCCCATATTTCAAAACGACCTCCTCGGTGTTCAGTGTCCCATTGAGCACATTTTGATTGATTTCTTGTTGACACTGTTGGATTTCTTGATTCAAATTAAACTCTCGTTCAGAAAACACAAAACTGCCACCAAACTTTTTGTCATTTCTTAAAACACCAAACTTTTCCACGTTGCCATCCTTCGTTACATATTTAAAAAATAGCGGATGGTGTGTAAATATCAAGACCTGTGCAAAATCCTCAGTTTTTTCATGTATCAACTTGGCAAGTATTTTGAGGTTTGGTGCATCCAAACTCGTAATAGGGTCGTCAAAAACCAAAACAGTCCCCTTTTTATTTGGCAAGTTCTCGTTGATAGCAAAGAAAAAAGCAAGAGATATAAGTTGGCGTTCGCCCTCTGATAAGCCATCTTTCATTGATCGCTCATTGCCTTCTTCGTCGTTAATTTTAAATGCGAACGGATATTCCTTCGTTTGTGCATTGCCGGACACATGCTTTATGGTGAAACCTAAGCTGAATATTTTGAGCGTTTCCACCATTTTAACAATAATATTTTCAGGTATTACAGCGGTAAGGTGAGAATCTAAATCATCCTGCGCCTTTTTCAATGCTTCCTGAAACTCCTTTTGCGTCTTTTCAACCTCGGCTTTCTTTTTTATATCGCTGATTTTGTCACTCTTGAGAAAATCTATTAACTCGATCAACCCCGTATTTTTCTCGTTCTTTTCTTGAATTTCGCTTGTAATGTTTCTCTGATTAGAGTATTTGTCCTTGAACTCGTTAATAAGCTTATTCTTTTCGATGACAAAATCACCAACGCCCTTGACCATTTTTTCGACTTCTTGAACGACTGTGGTAACTGCGTCATAAAACTTCACCACATCCACTGGCTTGCGTTCAATTTTTTTCAAAGATTCTAGTGCCGCGAGTAGGTCGTCTATTTCTTTTGTTGAGACAGCACCAAACTTTCCCGCGTGTTCGGTTTTTTCTTCTAGTTTGTAGATGTCCTGCACCGAAAAATCAGTGTATGCTTTTTCCAGAGCATTAAAAATAGCCACAACTTTTTCGGGAAGCGAAGCGATGTGTGTCTTTATCGTCTGAAGCTCGTTTTTTAATGTCTCAATATCGGTCAGCAACTTCTTTTTCTCGGTCTCGTATGTTTGGTCAAAAGCAGTTCGGTAATACTCAATCACCTTTATTGCATTTGCAAGCGGCTGCATACAAAGCGGGCAATTTTCATGAGCATAGTTTTTTGGTACCTCATTTTTTGCGTACTCAATAAACCGCTTATGCTTTGCAAAATGTGTTTTTATCGCCTCGTCTGCTTGGTCTTGCGCCTTTTCCTTGATTTGGCGATTAAAAAGTTCTATAAACACATCTTTTGTGGAGAGTGAGCTTGAAAATTTTACCTGCCCAACTGCAGACAAGCTATTTATTTTGGCGTGTTCGGCGTTCAGTCTTCGTAACGCCGCCAAATCCACCTCAAGTTTTCTGAGTTCTGTCTGTGCGTCGGTTATTTTTTTCTGTTTTACTTGGTCGTCTGCGTCTTTGTAGGTGTCAAAAAACTCTTTGTCTTTTCCACTAAACGGCTTCACCAAAATATCTACAGAGACACTTTTCAACTTTTTTAACTCATCTTCCTTTTCCTGTATCGCAGCTTGAAGTTCGTTTGCTTTCTTGTCTAGATCAATAATGAGTTTTCCGGCTTTCTGCGTATGTGCACCTGTTTGGCGGTTACTAGACCTGTCGCCATTCGTGTGAACATTGTTATTGATAAAATCGCTGTCAAAAAACAAAAAGGAATTTTTATCGACTTGGGCCAACCAGTTCCCATTCTCATATTTATACGTCTTCTCTGTGCCGTTATCCTTAATTTCTATTTCAGCAAGAGTAGGGACAGTGCCTTGAAAGACTTCATTTTGTGAGACACCTTTTAGAATGTCGCAAATGGACGACTTGCCTGACCCATTTTCACCGAAAATCACATTGAACCTGGAAAATAGATGCTCTCTAGGTTCGTCTATGTTGTTTTGCTTATTAACAAACCGATATTTGCAAAACCTAACCCACTCAAAGTCCGCAAATGATTTATAGCCCTTTATTACATTGATTTTACGGACTTGCATAGCGCGGTTTATTTCCCAGATTTTTTTCGATTATCGTCCTTGCACAACATCTGACAATTTTGCGCGGTTGTTTTACCACCCTCGTGCCACGGAGTAATGTGATCGGCTTCCATTTCTTCAAGCGCAAATTTTTTACGACACTTGACGCAAATGCCCTTCTGTCGCTCGTAGGCTTCGCGCTTCATCTTGTCATTAAAGGCGCGTATCGAGAGGTGTCTTTCTTGTTCTGTGAAAATGTAAGGGTAGATGCCAGATTTTTTCGTCACGTCCTCGTCTTGCATCAATCTCGCAACTTCGGCTTCCAGTTTCTTTGCGTCTAATTTCTTGTCTTTGAATTGATTGTAGAGTTCACCCCAATTCACACTCGCCATTTCTTTACGATGGTTAGAGAATGCTTTGCGCACCCATGTGATAACATTTTGAAAATACTCCCACAATTCATTAGCGTTTTCATCGTGCTGATGCTTCGCCATATAATCCGACACTTCGCCATTGTTTATCCACGACAGTGCAGTTTCCAAATATTCTTGGCGTATCGGTGAACCTGTAAGCAATGCACCGCCATCATTTGCTAAAAGGTAGGCAGCACAATTCGATTTACTGAATTTAAGTTTTGCATCAGAAAGCCATGGGCCAGTATAAACAGCGTTACGCAATTCTTGATCCGTCAGTTTTTCGCCTGCAATGTTGATAATTTTAAACCAGTCGAGCTTCTCTTTGTCCGTACCCTCACAAAAGTAGACCATCAATTCATAATCGAGAATCGGATCTTTCTCCTCTTGGGTCAGATTATGAAACATGGCTGTGCGACCATTAAAATCCACCGAGAAATCGCCATTTACATATTGTCCGATACTGATTGTTCTTTGCTGTCCATCCAATACTTCAAAACTATCTTCGCCAGTTTTCACCCAATACATAACGTTGAGCGGAAACCCTTTCTTGACAGTATCAATAACCGCGTCACGTTGCTTGTCTTTGTAGACGAATTCGCGCTGATACTTCGGGCGAACATCAAGCCTTCCGCCATACGCTACAACACCCTCTTCAGCGCTGTCTTTGTAGCCATCGATAACATCGCGTACTTTGATTCTGTGTAAATCGATTTTCATATTACTTCTTAACCATTTTATTCTTTATAAAAATCCTACTATACATTCTCTTGCCGTTTACATAACCACGGCCTTTTTCCACCTGCAGATCGTATTCGTTTCCGATAATCTCAAACTGTTCCGGATTATATTTATCAAGAAAAGTAATTGGTACACCCATCACCCCGCTATAATTCATGGGAATTTCAGAAACTTTTGCCACCTCGATAGCCTTATAATTATCATACTGCGGATATTCTTCGGGAGAGTATTTTTTATAAAGCGTCATTTCTTCATGACGCTTTGTTGTATCAAGATTTGTAAACCACATAACACTACCCATACTAAAATATTTCACACCATTTTCAATTTTTATTCTTGATACAGTCTCAATATCATAATCACTGGGTACTTGGAACCATTTAGTTCCGCCATTATCATATCCAAGCCACAGCTTATCTTCTTTGATAAATTTAAAAGTTTCCTTGTACGTTATAGCGTTCTGATTGCCGATAATCAAAAACTTCTTATTATGTTCAATGAGCTGAGCAACATATTCTCGAAAAAGCGAAAAGGGTGGATTGGTTACGACAATATCAGCTTGCTTTAATAGCTCTATACTTTCTTCGCTCCTGAAGTCTCCCTCACCTTTAAGGGGTAGCCACTCATTGCTTTTGTTGGCTTTGAGCTGTTCGGCAATATCACACAAATCAAATGCGCCATCCCCATCTATGTCACTCACTTCATTGATAATGAATTTGTTCGCGGTTACTTTGGGTCTGCCCTTTGATTCCGTCGGCTTGCTCATAACTTGATCTTCATATCCCGGAAGAAGAGATGGTTGTAATACAAGCTCTGTATTAGCTATGGGAGATGGCTTGTAGCTCGTAGCAATGAGTCTTTTGAGTCCGAGTTCTTTAAAGTTACTGGCAAAGTATTTAAAAAAGTTGCTCTCAAACGGATCATCACAGTTACAATACACGACTTTGCCACGAAACTGGCTTTTGTAGTGTTTTACCTCTTTTTCGATGTCCGTCAGTTGAGTATAAAACTCATCCTTCTTCGCTTTATTTGCTTTATGCAAATTATTATTTAAAGGTTTGGTTGGCATAATTATTGCTGTATCAAATCATCAATTTTGATTTCGAGTGCTTTGACTATTTGAGATAAAGTGTTGATTATCAGATCTCGATTAACTCTATTCATCCTAACAATTACGTAAAAAGCTCATGTTCCTCCCTCTCTTCTCTGTGAAGACTACCAAACCAGGCCTTTTTTAGCAAAAAAAGGCAACACAAAGATGCTTTGCTTGCTGGGCGAAGTTCACATGTATTTCAGCCAATATCTGCGGGATTTTGGTGAAGAGTTTTTGTGCTTCGTCTACTCCCCTTGGTCGTGGTACCGAGACAATCTCAAATCCCAGGAACAGCATCCTGCCACCAGAGCACCCTCCCTCACTTCTTTTGAGACAGATACTCGCTCAGCGTGCTTTGGAGTTCCTCGATCTTTGCTTCAATGGCTTTGGTCGCCACCTCATCACGGAGAATTTCTTCTTGGTGTTGTTTTTCCGAGGCTGACACGAGCACCGTAATGAGCAAATTAAAGAGTACGAACGCGCAACCGAGAATATAGAGAACGAAGAATGGATAGGCAAAGGCGAATTCCGCTGCCACTGGATCAACGATTTCTCGCCAGCCTTCGACAGTCATGATTGTGAACATCGAAAGAAGTGACGCACCGAGTGTACCGAAATTTTCCGGCGAGATGTCGCCAAAAAGTTTTGCAGCTAACACGCTTGAGATATACATGGCTATGAAAAGGACGCTTCCCACCGCGCCCACCCCCGAGAGGGAGTAGGCAAGTGTGCCAATAACCTGCCGGAATGCCGGAATAACCGTTATAAGGCGGAGTGCCCGCAAGATTCGCAGCGCCCGCAAGATTGTGAGGTTGCCCAAAGCAGCTATATTGAGATACGGAAGCGCCGTCAGCAAGATAATCGAGAAGTCAAAGATATTCCATCCTTTCTTGAAATATGCCGCTCGGTACACAGAGAGCTTGAGCACCAGCTCTCCGATAAATATCAGGAATGCCACCTTATCGATTGCGGAGAGAAGTGACAAAAAAGAACGAGCGCCTGGCGTTATCTCCAATCCGAGTGTTATCGCATTTATGACGATGATTGTCACAATGCCCCACTCAAATGCTTTCGATTCGATGAGCCGTATTATGCGTTTTTTCATAGATGCTTGTTCAATTTATGATTTGAGCTTGTGTCCGTATCTCGAGAGTTATTCTCATTTTACAGATGCAAGTATCCATTCGTTACGCTTATGTTTGGCCTTTCATACACCAAACTTACCAGTATAACAAACCAACAATCGCCACCCTTCTCTGTGAAGATTACCAAACCAGGCCATTTTTAGCAAAAAACAGACATATCAAAAATGCCTTCAAAAGAAAGCATGAGTGAACTTCTGATGAGCTACGTGCCTGCCCGAGACAGTCAAAATATCTCTCCATCCAAGTCCAGATTCTTATGACTCAAAGCCCCTTTACAAAGTAAAGACAATACGGGTTTCAATCACTCGTCGCGATCTCATAAGCCTGCTCCTCTGTCACGCCGCAATGCTCACCGACTGTATCCCAGCATTTCGTTTTCTTGAGATTTATGAAGACCAAAAACCGAGTGGGGTCAAATGGTTTGTTGTGGAAGATATCACGGCTCATAAGGATTTGCTTTCCCTATTTTTTACTTTCTATTTCGAATGAGACGTTCATCCACGCATTCTGCATTCGGAGTATATGATGGTTATTCTGGGCTTCTTCCGAAACAAGAAAGAGTCCCCCGGGGACAGCCCAGGGGACTCATTTTCATCTGTGAAT
>CAZDRG010000002.1:3042-41632 GCA_964508015.1 uncultured Bdellovibrionales bacterium | reverse complement strand
GCGCAACAATTCTTTACGGGCAATGAATACCTTTCGAATATTAATATTCAGGTCAGAAATGATGCCGATATGAACACGACATTGGATGCGGTGAAAACTACTCTGTTGGCGAGTCACCGAATTACGGATGTGACTCAGGCAGATTTTTCAATTATGAATCAGGCAGATATTGTCTCGACTGCTTCATCGGTGACAGGAGTGTTCACGACGCTTCTTGGCGCAGTGGCTGGTATCTCTTTGCTTGTTGGAGGTATTGGAATTATGAATATGATGTTGACGACGGTGACTGAACGCACACGGGAGATTGGTTTACGGAAGGCTATCGGAGCAGAGGGCGCGGATATTCGGAAGCAGTTTCTATATGAGGCAATAGTTCTGACCTTTTCCGGTGGAGCGATTGGAATATTTCTCGGTTGGCTTGTGTCGCTTCTCGCGACGGCCCTTGGTTTACCAGCCAGCATTTCTTCGGGTTCCATACTACTTGCCTTTGCGGTTTCGACGGCAATCGGTATTGTCTTTGGCTACTACCCGGCCAGTCGCGCGGCTCGTATGAATCCTATCGAGGCTTTGCGCTATGAGTAATGCATAAGCAGTTTTTGAGTATAAAAAGAGTACAAGGCAGCGAACGCGGATGCGTTGCTGCCTTGTGAGGCTCTGCTGGAGGACTCCTCAGCAGATGTAATGACGTGGGTTGCTGAGCCACTCAAGAAATTTCTCCAGAACACCGAAGTTACCATATCCGCCTGCGAATCTGATGTGGAGACCACCATCCTCTGTCTCCGTGACCTCGGGAGATATGTTGTCGTACCCATAGCAGAGACTGATTGCAGCATAAGCAGAGATATTCTCGAGCGTGGCCATCTCATTGTTTTGAGACGACGGCCGATGTTCTGGCGCAACCAAAATTTCCCAGCGTGGGTTGACGCTTCCCTTAATCGGAGGTATAAGTGTCACTTGAAACGGCATAATGCTCTCCTTCTATTCTACCAGTGGCGATGGCCGCGACGAATCAATCCGACGCGCGTGAAATGTGCCGGTTGATTGCGAGCCCGGCGATCTGGGCCGGCTTGACGCCATCCCAGTTGTTTTGCAAACATCAGTGGTGGTGTCACCTCCCGGAAATACATACAGAACTCCTCTTGAGGTCTGATGAACCCAATGAAACGAAAAAACCGAGGCATAGCAATTCCTTTCGAGAAGGTTTGGTTGGGCTACGAAGGAAGAATATCCTCTGTGATGAAAAAGCCAAGAGAGAGGCTTCGTACAGGGTTGTCCGATTTGTTAAATAACAGTTTATTATACTCTTTTTTCTTGTTTTCGTCAAGACAAACGAGCGGACAATGATACCTAGTCCCGTGTTTGCCCTTACAGGTCCAAATCGGCAAGGAAGGCTTCACGGGCAGCCCCAGCAATCGGCCGTGATTGGCCAGGATTCATGGCACCAATAAGAACATTCATGATGCGCACTCGTTTGAGCGTCACCACGGTGAGATGAATTGCTGAGAGCATGCGGCGAATCTGGTGCTTCTTCCCTTCAGTCAAAACGATGGTCAGGGTATTCTTGCTCGTGATGCGGGCTGACTTGGCAGTGAGCAACTCGCCTTCTTCCATGATACCGGCTTCGAGATAGGGAAGTTTGGTGACGTCAATCGTTTCCTGTACGGTCACCTCATATTCTTTTTCGTGAGCAAAACGAGGGTGAAGCAAGCGTTCGGTGATACGACCATCGTTGGTGAGAATGATCAGTCCCTCTGAGTCTTTATCGAGACGACCAATCGGAAAGAGATCTGATTTTTTGGTTACATCAGCGATGGAATATTCCCTTTTTCCTTGGGGAGAATGAGTGATGATGCCGCGTGGTTTGTAGTAGGCAAGATAGGTATGATGTCGACGATTGGCATTTTCGACTGTGACCTGATCTTTCTCGGTGACTTTCATGCCAAGTGTGGCTTTCTGTCCATTAACGATGATGCGGCCGGCTTCAATCAGAGCGTCAGCTTCACGACGAGTAGCAACTCCCTGCTTGGCGAGGTAACGATTGAGACGCATGGGAAAAGTAGCGTCTGCTGGGGTGATAGGTGCGGGCATAAGAGAGTAAATAAAGATATTTAGATAATCCAAGTGAACGTAAGACGCGGCTCGTTTCAAAAAAGGAAAAGGGATTTTTTTCTGATGCCCCATGTTTCCGAACACGTAGCGAGGAAAAAGATTCCTTTTCCTCTTTTGAAGAGGATAGGGTATTTATTTCGTATTGAACCAACTTTTATAGATAACCGGGATGAAGAACAATTTTGCGATACCAGAAAAGGTAAGACCAGCAATGATGGCTCCACCGAGACCTTGCCAAATCGGATCCGAGAGTGTGATAGGAATGAGTCCGATGATGGTTGTGAGAGCCGTGAGGAGTATGGGTTCGAGGCGACTGGCTGCTCCGGAAGCAATAGCCTCATCTAAGTCAGACATCGAGGCCATGTTTTTGTTGATTTTGTCGACCATGATAATTGAATTATTCACCACGATACCGAAAAGCGCCAGGACACCGATCAGAGCTGGGAAGGAGAGTGGAATACCAAAGAGTGCAAAGATAATGAAGACGCCTGAGACTGCGAGCGGAATGACGAGGAGGGCGATGATAGCCTTGCGGAAGGAATTAAACTGCATCACCATTGTTGCGAAGATGAGAGCGGCCGAGAGGAGCATAGCCAGCAGAATCGATCGAACCGATTTGGTGTTTTCTTCATTGACTCCTCCGGTTTGGAAAGAATATCCATCAGGAAACTCGATGTTGTTTTGAACATATGTTTCGAGATTTTTGCTTTCTGTAGAGACACTATATCCCGGTGTGACATCAGCGGTGACCGAAAGGACTCTCTTCCCATCTTCTCGGTCGATGCTCGCAGGATTTTCTTTGAGGACAAAGTGTCCGATGGCACTGAGGGGAATCGTCCCCGAAGGAGTATTGATCAAGAGTCGGCCAGGATCAGAAAGAGAAGCTCCTTGTGGATCATCGGTGAGCGCAAGCTCGACATCCATTTTTTGATTTTCAAAACGGGCGTCATTTTTTGCGATATAACCATTGCCCAGAGTACGAAGCGCAAAAGCAAGTTCATTGGTTGCGACACCGAAATGAGTCATGGCCTCCATGTCGGGGACAAAGACTAATTTTCCTTTGACCGAGAGTGATGTGGATACATTAGTGACCGAGGGCTCTTCTTTGAGGTGGGTCTGAATGATTCTAGAGAGGCTGTCGAGTGTCGCGAGATCAGAGCCAAGCAGCTTGAGTGTAATGTCACTTCCTGCTGGTGGTCCTCCTGAGATTTGAGTGGCGGAAACTTCTCCTTCATTGGAAGCGGCGTACTGGCGATTCAGTCGTTCAACCAGAGCGCCGGAGGTTTCAGCGCGATCTTTCTTATCCGGGAGGATCATGGTAAAGAGAATTTCATTGATATCGGGACTCGATGGGCTATTGTCTGTCGGTGGTTTGGCACCAATTTCTGCAACCACAAAATTGGCGAGTGCCTCATGACGGATTTGTTCGGCAAACTGTATTGCCTGCACCCGACTTTTTTCGAGTGATGTCCCGACGGGAAGTTTGAGGCGAATATAGACAATTGATTGATCATCTTCGGGGAAAAATTCATTCACGACATATCCGGTCGGAACAAGGATATAGGAAAAAAGAGAAAAGAGAATCAGCATAGCGAACGTACGTTGGCGCAGACGTTTTGAGACGAGAATACTTTTGATGAAGATTTGATAGCGATTGGCTATTCGATCCAGATTCAGATGTGAACGGAGCGTGGTCAGTTGTGCCGACCACGTTGATACGCGGGGAAACATTGTGAGACGGCGGACGACTTGCGAATAGGAAAGGGCGATGATTCCGAGAGAAATGAGACTGGCTATGAGCGCAGGTATGAAGAAGAGGCTTCCTTTGAGGAGAAAGAAAAGAATCGACAGAAAGAAGAGAAAGAAGAGAGATTTTCCGAGGAGTTTAACGCGTGGTGGTATATTTCCAGCGAGGATGGCTGCCATGAGGGGAAGAATGATGAACAGAGCGGTAAGGGCCGAGAGTGCCAGCGCTGTTGAAACAACGATCGGAATTGGTTTGATGAATTCTCCAATGATTCCTGAAGCGAGAAGAAGAGGAAGAAAAGCCCAGACAGTCGTAATAGTTGTGGTGAGAATGACAATGCGGTAATCAGCAAAGACATGCAGAGCTGTTTGCATGGGGTCTTCATTGATGAACTTTCGGCGTCGGCTGGAGACAGCAGAGACAATGACAATCGCGTTATCAACTAAGATACCCAGTGCCAAAAGGAGAGAAAAAAGCGAAATGAAATTGATAGAGAGGCCAGAAAGCTGCATCACCAAAAAGGTACCGAGAAAAGTGATCGGGATAGCAAGCGCAGCAACAATGGATTGGCGAAACCCAAAGAAAGTCAGGAGAACTAGGAATACCAAGAGAAAAGTCAGGAGAAAATCATGGAGGAGCTGATCAAAACTTTTGCTGATTTCTTGACCACCATCGAACAGCGGAGCAAGAGTGATGCGACCACCTTCACGATCGTTGAGACTGTCGGCCGCAGCGAGTACGGTATCGACAGTGACACGAGTATCGGCTGTATCGCTTTTGAATACAGAAAGCAGAATAGTTGGCACGGGTGATGTCTCGCGATCAGCAAAAAAAGCTTCAGTGCTCCCAATAGGTGCGCGCTCTGTGATTCGAGCCAGTGACCCGAGTGGCAGAGTAGCATCCCCGAGAGAAAGAGGGATGGAACGAATATCACTTGCCGAATCAACTCGTTTTTCTATGCCGAGTGTATATTTGGTGTTGGCACTTTGGAGCGATCCAGATGGAAAATTGTCCAGAGCACTGCTTATATCAGCGCCGAGTGCGGGAAGAGAGAGACGATAGGTATCGACTGTCTCTGGTGTAAGCGCGATATGCACGAGAGGTTCATTGCGGTATCCGAGCGTGACTTTTTCAACACCGGGCAGGTCCTTAACGGTTTCCTTGAGAGCATCAGCGAAATGTTCGAGTGATGCTTGTTCGCCGGTTCGGTTGGTGATAGCCAGAATCAGAGAAGGTTGATTTTGAAAGTCGAGTACTTGAATTTTTGGTTTCTCGGCATCTTTCGGGAGTGTAGTGATGCTGTCGAGAGCAGTTTGGACATCACTTTTGGCTTGGTTCGGATCCGTACCTGAGGAGAATTCTAGTGTGATATTCGACACGCTTTCCTGAGAGGTTGAAGTTGACTTGGTTACTCCTGAAAGATTTTCGAGGGCATCCTCAAGTGGGACGGTGACCAACTGCTCCATATCTTCAGGATCAGTTCCTGGAAAAACAGTGGTGACAAAAACGATGGGAATCTGAATATTTGGATTGAGTTCTTTGGTGAGCGTGGCGTAACTGGCAAGACCAGCACCGGAGAGGATAAGAGTGATGAGTAAAACAATACGGATACGGGAAAAATATCCGGCGATGCCTGATTGATTTTCAGTTGAGACATTGTGAGATGAAGAAGAAGGCATACAAGAGAATGGTGTTTATTGTGCGAGTGTGATCGTTTCACCGGAAACGAGTGTGCGATTAAGAAGCACAGATGTTCCATTAGGAAGCGTTTCATTGAGAAGCGCGGCATTTCCAAATATATTTCGAACAGACACTGTGAGTTCTTCGGCCTTCCCATCACGTTCGATAAAAAGGGAAGCATGATTAGTATGAGTAAATAAAACATCGAGAGGAATCAATGTCCCTGTATCCTTGCTTTCGGCGCGGAGTGGAAGAGAAAGGGCGACTCGCGTGTTGTCGGATACCTGAGCAGATTGTTCTGGGGAGAGCAGGTATCGGATATGGAAGAGGCCATTTTTTGTTTCGCTCGTGGAGAAAAACGACGGAGTAATCTCGAGTGGAGGTTCATCTGTATTGAGGAGAATGTGAGAGGGGGTAGTGGTATCAAAAGACTGGGCAAGTGCCGGATCAATGAAAGTCTCGAGAGTAGTCGCCCCTTTGTCAGCTCGTAGGAGAGCAAGTACCGTTCCTGGTGTGACAAAATCTCCAACTTGTACCGCGATACGTTCAATGGTTCCTGAGAACATCGCGCGTGGTTCAAAGGCGGCGGCACTCGCACGTGAAATATCAACACTCAGTGCTCCAGTGGAGAGAGAGGTATTGAGTGAAGCGCGTTGGCGCTTGAGTTGTTTGAGTGTGATGTCTGTCTCGGTATCACTTGCGGCGTTGTTTTCCAGAACCTTCTTTTTTTCGAGGCTCAGAATTTTGCGATCAAGCTTGGCCATGTCGAGAGCAAACTGCTGGTTTTTTTCAGCCATGGCTGTTTCGAGTCCAGCACGATTCGCTCCGTAATCCGAGCTCAGGCGAAGAATTGCAGTACCAGCGCTCACATGACTACCCGAACGGGTTGAAATGCTCTGAACAGTTCCGGCCGTGAGAGCCACCAGCGGTTGGAGTGTTTCCTTCCTGACGAGAGCTGAAGCGGTAGACGTTACGGTATCGGTTCCAATGACAAAACGATCAACGATTTTGGTTTCTTTTTGAGCCGAATCATCGGTTTTGGCTGGTTGGCGATAGATACTCGCAACAACAATCACGACAAAGAGGAGCGCGAGAGCCGAGAAGAAGAGCACAAAAGGCGAACGATTGAGCAGCGATTGAAAAAGGGTTTTAGTAGAGGCAAACATGAGAGAAAAAGTTAAAAGAATGAAAATTCATATTAGCACAGAAGAGTCCTCCAGTCAATATGTAGAGAGTCCCCACGATCGAGATTATTAATCATGCGATTACACTTCATTTTAAGTATCTTTCTTCGCCTTATTTGTTATAATAGGAAGTGAAGAATCATCGATTCGAAAAAATAAAAATTTCATGTTGCGTTTTCTTTTTTTCTCTTGCGTGTTGAGCATCCTCGGAATGCCTTTTTCGGTTTGGGCAGCCGAGCCCTACACTCCTGAAATGCTTGCCAATCTCGTGAAGCCATCGGTAGTCCGAATAATGACGCATACGGTCGGTGAAGCCGAAATTGCTCCGATTAAGGTGGATATGAAGCGTGGTTTGATTGCGGTTGATGAAGAAGGAGAGCACAAAAAAGTAAAAATAGACGAATATATTTCCGGTAGCGGGCTCATCATTCATCCGGATGGATACATCGCGACGAATGCTCATGTGGTATCAGAAGAAACCATCAAGCATATGCTAGCTTCTGATTC
The DNA here is from genome assembly GCA_964508015.1 of uncultured Bdellovibrionales bacterium. GTDB lineage: Bacteria > Patescibacteriota > Minisyncoccia > Moranbacterales > UBA1568 > JAGOSP01. The sequence goes on along the minus strand of CAZDRG010000002.1, from coordinate 34,405 downwards.
TGCGCTGGCGGCTTTTTATGAGAATGCTCTCTATTTGAGTGATGAAGAAGCTCAGACATTTTTGCAGTCAGGGGAGGCAGAAGCTTTTGGGAAGCGTATTCTTCGTACAGTGATTGAGAATAGTCGATATGATCTCAAGAGCGAAGTGTTTGTTTTGGATCCTCGTTCGGATCAAGAAAAAGCAGCTGACTTAGTGAAAGGTGCCTTTCCCGCGACGGTAATCAGTGCGAGCGAGACATTTCTTGATGATGATCGTGATGTAGCTCTGATCAAAATTGGCCTCGATCGTTTACCAGCTCTCCCTCTTTCGACCGAGAATACTCTCTCGGTTGGAAGTACAGCATATATATTTGGGTTTCCAGGAACAGCAGAACTGAATACAAAAAGCCCTCTGGAGGCCACATTTACTCGTGGGGTCGTGAGTGCGCTTAAGACAGCGACGGGCAAAAACTTTCCGATTTATCAAACAGATGCCAAGGTATCGCAGGGATCAAGTGGCGGGCCACTTTTTAATGATCGCGGTGAGGTGGTTGGTTTGGTGACTTTTCAAACAGGCGAACTCGACCGGACTTCCGGAGATAATTTTGCATTTGCCCTGCCAGCTTCGCTGATTCTCGATGAGGCGACCAAAATCGGACTGACGCTTGATCGGCATGAATTGTTTGTGGCACTGGCTCACGGCATGGACGCTTTTCGAGCGAAACGGTGTCAGGAGGCTTTTGAATATTTCGATGTCACTGAAGCCGCTCATGAAGTTTTTTCACTCAAAAAATCAGTAGCGCCTTATCGAGAGCGCTGTCATGCTATTCAAGCGAGTGGGTTGGCCCTTGATACCCGTTGGGATACACTGCGAAATAGCGCGGAAGGTCTGGGGACGCCGCTCCTTTCTTTAGTTGGTGGAGCAGTATTTTTGGTGGCGCTTTTTGGAGCCGCGCTTTTTTGGCTGGTGCGACAGGTGCGTCGGGAGGAAGAAGAAATCGGAGTACTGCGTCGTCTGGTAAGGAATGATGAGCGGCGATTCTTGGAAAAAAAATATGGGAATGAACGCATCACCGTGCATGTGAACAATACACCGATTGAGAAGAAAAGTTTTCTGAGTAAGAGTAATCGTGAACGATAGTATGTCTTTTTTTCGTCCAATACTCATGAGTCGAGAATTTTTATTTCCGTTCGTGATTTTTGTGTTGATTGGATTTTCTTTTGTTGGTTTTTCCCGTGAATTTTTGGTGCTCGCGGTTTTGACGGGTATTGGTATTTTGTGCGTTGAATCATGGCAACGGATTCGGGAACGGAAGTGGAATCTGGATTATATTGCTTTTCTCGCGCTGTTTACGGTAGCATTTTTTGGAGAGTGGCTTTCAGGAGCGGTGCTTGCGTTTATGGTATCAGTAAGCGCCGCGCTTGAACTTTTTGGCACGCATCGAGCTGAGAAGACGCTCCGAAGTTTATTTGAAAAATTTCCCAAGGAAGTGCTCATGCAGACCAAGGAAGGTACCTCAACTAAACCGATACAGGAGGTTATGCAAGGGGAGGTTTTCTTGGTGCGAACCAATGAGATGATACCCCTGGATGCCTCTCTTCTTTCGGATGCCGCATTGGTGAGTGAGGCAAATCTTACTGGGGAGATGGAGCCAGTAGAGTATCGACTTGGGAAATATATCAAGAGTGGCTGTGTGAACCTAGGAGCCATGATTTCTCTTGAAGCACGGAATACCTTTGAACATTCAAGCTATCGAAATATTCTCACGCTTGTTGAAGAAGGGAAGAGGAAGCAGTCACCATTGGTGCGTCTTGCGGAACGATCAAATTGGGTTTTCACGCTTGTGACTCTTATCCTTGCCTTCGGAGCCCTCTGGCTTTTTCGCGATTGGGAGCGCTTCTTAGCCGTGCTGGTGATTGCCACGCCTTGCCCACTCTTGATTGCGGCACCGATCTCTTTTCTTGGGGGGCTTTCACGGGCCGCTCGGAATGGCATCGTTGTGAAAAGTCCAAGCGTGCTTGAGGCTTTAGCCAAAACGAAGACGTTGTTTTTTGATAAAACAGGTACGCTCACACTTGGTGAACCAGATCTGAAACGGATCGAAGTGCTTGATGCATTTTATACTGAAAAGCAGGTACTTGAGATAGCGGCATCCCTTGAATGGAGTTCGCTCCATCCAATAGCCAAGACATTGGTCAAAATGAATTCAGAGCGAGGAGGCGCATCATTCTTGGTTGAACATTTTACGGAAAAACTTGGTGAAGGCATTTCGGGTATGATTGATGGGAAACAGTATCGCATCGGGAAATCAGCAGTATTGAATGCAGAGAGTGGTATTGTATCTGAGTTGATGCATGAAGATACCCTCATCGCGAGATTTTATTTTGACGACACGATTAAAGATGATGTCGGGAAACTTTTTGAGTATTTTCGAACACGCGGGTATTCTCTCGGTATATTGACTGGTGATAAGCGAGCCAATGCCCATCGTCTTTTTGGTCAATTTGGTATTCCGGTGTATGCGGAATGTGCGCCTGATAAGAAATCAGCACTGGTTACGCGTGAACAAGAAGCGGGAAAGCTAGTCGGCATGGTGGGCGATGGTATGAATGACGCTCCAGCACTGGCACTGGCTGATGTAGGCATTGTGTTTTCGGGGACGGAGAACAGCGCATCGATTGAAGCGGCCGATGTTGCCATACTTGGTCATGACGCATGGAAAATTCGTGAAGCTGTCCATATCGGACGACGTTCATATCAAGTCGCGCGACAGAGCATCGTAATTGGTATTGGATTATCGCTTATTGGTATGCTATTTGCCTTCTTTGGATTCATACCACCATTGTACGGCGCAATCTTGCAGGAGGTGATTGACGTGGTCGTCATCGTGAATGCTTTGCGCTCGACGTATTGATTTTTCCTTCGAAATAGGGCAGAATGGATAATTCCCTTTTGTGGAATTCCTGAAAAAGTATTGAGATAATGGTCCCTTCTTTTTTAATGCTGGTGTTTTTGAATACGTCGCAAGAAAAAGAAGAGATTACTCCCTACGAGATATTTTGTTTGAGAGTGAGTGAAGGAATAATATGCAAGCAGACCTAACAGTAGAGCTTTTATGCGGATTGCGATGCTTATTTCTGGTGGGGTGGATAGCTCAGTGGCTTTGCGTTTACTCAAAGAGGCAGGGCACGATGTCCACGCTTTCTATATGAAGATCTGGCTGGAAGATGAGCTGGCTTTTTTGGGTGAGTGTCCGTGGGAAGAGGATCTATCATACATTCGATCGGTATGTCAGGTAGCAGATGTGCCGCTCGAGGTCGTTCCGTTTCAGAAAGAGTATTGGGAGCGCGTAGTGGCTGCGACTCTGGCTGAGGTGCAGGCTGGCCGGACACCGAATCCTGATATGCTGTGCAATTCACGGATTAAATTCGGCGCATTTTTTGATGCTGTCGGGAAAAATTTTGATCGAATTGCTACTGGACATTATGCAGAGACAGAAGTTTTAGACGGAAAGACATGGCTGAAGATGTCTTCTGATTCTTTGAAAGATCAGACATATTTTCTTTCACAGCTGTCACAGGAACAGATAACCCATGCGTGTTTTCCGATTGGACATTTGCAGAAATCAGAAGTACGAGCGCTTGCTGAGCACTTTCAATTGCCAAACGCTACGCGTAAAGACAGTCAAGGAATTTGTTTTCTGGGAAAAATCGCTTTCGATGGTTTCTTGGAATATCATCTTGGAAAACGAGTAGGGGATATTATTGATTGGAAAACAGGGAAAAAACTCGGGGAGCATCAGGGTTTTTGGTATTACACCATCGGACAGCGTCAGGGAATCGGACTCTCGGGTGGACCGTGGTATGTGGTAGAGAAGCGACCAGTGACGAATGAGATTTTTGTTTCGAATTATTTTCGGAGTGAGGGAATGTTACGAGACCAATTCAAAGTTACTGCGCTCCACTGGATTGTCAAAAAACCAGCAGCCCGTGATCTCAAAGTGAAGATTCGTCATGGGGAGAAAGTACTTTCCGCACGCCTTATCTTCCATCGAGACGGGACAGCGACCGTTCGACTCCACGAGCCAGAAAAGGGCATTGCCCCGGGCCAATACGCGGTTTTTTATGAGGGAGACTTTTGTCTTGGTGGTGGAGTGATAGCGGAAGAATAAAGAAGCTCGTACTTTTTTGTCGCTGGACCATCTGAATAGAACGAATCATACAAGAATGAATAAAGACATAGTTAATTTATTTGAGGAGAAACTTGCCGATTTTTTTATGAAAGCCGGGCGGGAACATTTACCATGGCGTAAAGCAGGAATTACTGCGTATGAGGTGTGGGTGAGCGAAATCATGCTCCAACAAACTCAAGTATCGCGGGTGATAGGGTATTATGAGCAATTTTTGAAAAGGTTTCCAACAGTAGAAAGTCTGGCTCTCGCATCATGGGAAGAGTTTTTACCTTACTATCAGGGACTGGGGTATTATGCTCGCGGGCGTAATATGCTCCTGACTGCAGAGCGAGTGGTAAAAGAATACGGAGGACGTTTTCCAACATCAGTCGCAACTCTGGATACCTTGCCGGGGATCGGTCCATATACAGCAGCAGCCATCGCGAGTTTTGCATATGATCAGAATACACTGGCGTGGGACACCAATCTTCGACGTGTCGTCGGACGATTTTTTTTCGGCACTAAAAAATCTGAACGTGCATTGGAATTGGATGGACATTTTCAGATGCATGCAAAAATATTGAATGCTGCCCTGATGGATCTTGGTAGCAGTTTGTGCATCAGTCGCCCAAAATGCGCTGCCTGCCCCTTGGTTGCAAAATGCCAATATTGGCGAGAACAAGGCAAACAAGAGCAGGTCCAAAATCAGCAATCTGAGAATCACTCACCAATTGATTGGAAGAGCGCACCAATGTATATTGTGTTACATGCTCTTCATCGACAGTATTTTTCAGAGAATACAAAAGTCTATACCCCTTTTCTTTTGCCAGAGGGTTTTACAGATCGAGCGGGTATTAAGAAATGGTTTGCTGATCAGTATGGTCTTACGGTGTCGGTTCGTCCTCCCAAAAAAGATAAGGCAAGGGGAATCCTATTGGTGAATGTACAAATTCTGGCGGGGCAGTTTTCATTCGTTGTTCACCCTCCTGAATCTTTCCAGAATTTTCTTGCTTCTTTGGGTGCAAAACAATGAGTCATTTACGAGAACGATTGTCTTCTTGAATATCTCATGGCATAATGAAATTACTTCTATGGAACTTCGTCACTTCAATACCTATTTTTTCTTTCTGTTCTTCCTCTTGGCAGCCGTCGGGGTTGTGTTTCTTTTTCTCCCGTTTTTTTCTGCTATTATAATCGCGTCTATTCTGGCCGTACTCTTCCAGCGTCCGTATCATTGGCTGCTGCGCGAAACTCGAGACAGTCACACGACAAGCGCGTTACTGACATGTCTTTTGGTGGCTTTTGTCATTGTGGTACCCGTTTTTGTTTCACTTACTTTCGCTGTTCGAGAGGCGAGCTCTCTCTATACTTCTATTGGCGAGGGACAGTCAGCTGAAGTCATTGCCGCACGTTTTTTCGCGAGCGCTGGACAAATACCAGTCATTGGTCATTTTTTTCAGATAGATGTCTTTAATATAGATACTTTCTCATCGGATCTTCGAGCGCTGAGTAAAAACGCCTTAGTCTTGCTTCAAGCAGCCTATCAGGGTATAGCGCATTTTTTCTTCTGGATTTTCGTGATGTTTTTTGCACTTTTTTATTTTTTGGTGGATGGCACTCGGGCAATCAACTATCTGACTCGACTCAGTCCGCTGCGAGACGAACATGATCGTATGCTCATGAAGAAATTTGTTTCAATTAGTCGTGCCACAATTAAGGGGACGCTTCTGGTAGGTATTGTGCAGGGAGTACTGGGAGGGACGGCGTTCTGGATTGTCGGTGTTCCGTCGCCACTTATTTGGGGTATGATTATGGTGTTTTTTTCCATTATTCCTATGATTGGGTCAGGGATTATATGGTTTCCAGCAGGCATCATACTCCTTCTCCTTGGAAATATTTGGCAGGGACTTTTTGTTTTGGGTGTCGGTCTTGGTATTGTGTCGACCATTGATAATATTCTTCGACCTAAGCTCGTTGGTCGTGATACACACATGCATCCCTTGCTTGTTTTCTTCGCAACACTGGGCGGACTTTCTCTTTTTGGTTTATTAGGATTTATTATTGGACCTATTGTTGTGGCGCTTTTCCTTGCATTGGCTGAAATATATACAACAGAGTTTCATCATCAATTGAAGTCTTACAATCAGGCAAAAACAGGCACATGAGTGGGTGGTGGCAACATCTTCCAGAACATTTGAATCCGATTTTTTTCTCAGTCGGTATTTTTTCTGTTCGTTGGTATGCGGTTTGTTTCATGTTGGGGATAGGCGTGATGTGGCTGTGCCTGTTAGCATCTCGGAGACGTTTTTCTTGGGGTATGACAGAACAGAAGCTCGAGGATATGTTCTTCTGGGTACTCGTTGGTTCCTTTCTGGGTGCTCGTCTTGGTTATGCGTTTTGGTATGCTCCGGCGTATTTTCTCGCGTATCCGATACAGATTTTTTGGCCATTTGATCCTGTGACTGGGCACTTTTCTGGAATAGGAGGACTGAGTTTTCATGGCGCATTACTCGGAGCGGCTATGGGAATGTATTGGTGGACTCGGGCGAATAATTTTTCGTTTTTAGTATGGACTGATAGATGGGTAGCGCTGATTCCGCTCGGCATCATTTTTGGAAGACTGGGAAATTTTTTTAATGGAGAGCTTTGGGGGAGACCTACAGACGTAGCGTGGGGAATGTTTTTTCCTGGAGCGATTGGAGAGGTGCTGCGACATCCTTCACAATTGTATGAAATGTTTGGCGAGGGGGTATTATTGTTCTTGTTCCTTCTTTGGATCGGAAGAAAAAAACATCGTCTCGGTGTTTTGACGGCATGGTTTCTCTTTAGTTACGGTGCCATTCGATTTATTTTAGAATACTGGCGCGAACCAGATATGCAGATTGGCTTCATCGGAGGTATTTTTTCTTTGGGACAGATATTATCTTTGGGGCTTGTAATTTTTGGCGGGGCATGGCTCTGGCAATTGGCTGGCGGGTTAATGAAGATGCGGAAAAAATATGCTATACTAAAACGGCTAGTTAAAGAATGAAAATAATGAAAAATACGAATGTTTGGATAGGTATTGTTCTGGCAGTTTTGGTTAGTGCTATTGTGGTATGGGGGATGCGTGATGAGAATGAATCTGATACGACTGCGCTTCCTGACACGATGACTCTGTACTGGGGTGATGGCTGTTCTCATTGTGAAAAGGTGAAGAAATTTCTTGAGGAGAAGCACGTCGCAGATCGAGTGACATTTGAGCAGAAAGAGGTTTGGAAAGATGGCACAAATGCTAAAGAAATGAATCGTCGAGCGAAAGGTTGCGGGTTATCAATCAAAGACATCGGAGTACCATTTCTCTTTTCGGACGGCCGATGTTTTATCGGAGAGCCAGATGTTGAGAAGGAATTTCTTGGGAAAGCCGGTATGACAGAAGATACAGTAAGCCAACCATCAACTGAGAGCAAATAAAAATAGAGCAATATCAATATCAAATGAACACAAACCCTTTACAAAGAAAAAGTTTGGATGGAGTGCAGCGATGTTTACCACAGTCTCCTGTGTTGCCGGTACGTTCCATGAGCAGATTTTTTTCTGATTCGCGGCAGAAACAGAGTGAGGAGACCGTGTCCCAGCCGCTTATCGAGTATGAACCAAAGGCGGAAAAAAACTCTTTCCACACACAACACCACCAGGCAAGATTTAGTTTGGATTTGACTTCCGCACGTGGACGTCTAGGTGATGTTACGGGACTGTTTGTCGTTCTGCTTGCTAAAATTCGCGGATCGCAATATCTCTTCTTTACTTCTCCAAAACGTGCGCTCTACATCTCCCTCGCGAGCGGAGTTGCTTTTGGTGTTTTTGTGACAGCCATTACATTTGCATTATTTGATCAGGGCGTTTCAGCTCAGGAACCAGTGGTGGAAACATCTTCAGCCATGACAGTGGTGACTTCCGAGAGTGGAGGAATGAATATCGCAGCAAACTCTTCAGGTGAAGGAGAAGATGTTTTCCTGGAATACTTCAGTGAGGCTGCGGAAGAAGAATATCGGACCAAGATGACCGATATGGTGAAAGGGCATCCAATTGAGGGAATGTTACCCTATATTTTTGAGAAAGATCGGACAGTCGCTGCCTTTCTCGTGGGGATTGCAAAGAAAGAAAGCAATTGGGGAAAGCGCGTCCCGGTTCTTGACGGTCAAGATTGTTTCAATTATTGGGGATATCGAGGTGTGCGTCGATTGATGGGAACTGGAGGACATACTTGTTTCAATAGTCGTAAGGATGCTGTTGATACAGTAGCAAAGCGCATTGAGAAGCTAGTTTATTCTCAGAAACTGAATACCCCAGAAAAAATGATTCTTTGGAAATGCGGCTTCTCCTGTGAGGGACATAGTCGCGAAAGTGTAAAAAAATGGATTAGTGATGTGAATATGTATTTCAGTCAACTTGATGATCAAGGAGCTGAATAATCAATGAGTCATTGCGTGATACACATTGAAGATGTGAGTAGTTTTTATATTTTTTTATTGAATGTACTCGGGAAGTACGAACATGAGATTCCTTGGATTTGTGTGAATAGAAAGAGAGCACTCGATTGGTTCACACTGTTTGGCGTATGTTTGATTTAACGAAGCAGGAGGAAACTCTTTTAAAAAAACTTTCGAATCCTGGGAAAATTCAGGATTTTTTAGATGCGCTTCCGATGAATATGGAAGAAAATGGGGACACATGTCATTCACCGCGGTGGGTAATGCGGGAGAATCGAGCCCACTGTATCGAGGGAGCACTTGTGGCAGCTCTCGCTCTGTATGTGCAGGGCGAAAAACCGCTGTTACTCGATCTCAAAACCAAAAAAACCGATCAAGAGCACGTAGTGGCACTGTTTCGTAGAAATGGTTATTGGGGAGCATTGAGTAAGACGAACCATGCAGTTCTGCGTTATCGTGATCCCATATATAAAACTGTTCGAGAGCTCGCCCTCTCCTATTTTCACGAATACTTTCTGATTAAGAATGGAGACAAGACTTTGCTTACTTTTTCGCGCCCCTTTTCTCTGCAGTCATACGATCACGAGTGGATGACGAGCGAGGAGAACTTGTTTGGACTTGCGGCAGACCTCGATGATTCTCCACACTACGAAATAGTTCCGCCGCCCAATCGTCGTTTACTGCGGAGAGCCAGTCTGGTGGAGCGTGCCGCCGCCAATATTCCCGAATGGCAGGGAAATACACGGCGAGCATATTGACGAAGGAAGCTTTTTTTGCTATACTGTCTCTGTGAGGTGAAGAGAAGGTGCAGGTTCGCGAAAGCGGGCTTTTTTTCTTGAAATGGCTATAAAAAGCCATACCTGATCCTCTCATTTCAGTATATAATTAAGGAAGAGGCAGAAAGGTTAATTGTAAATCAGGTAAATTAAGACGCAATATTTATGACAGCACACAAAGTAATTGACGGAGCAGAATCAAGCGAAAGCCTTTCTGGACGCTTGGGAGAATTCGGGAGCGCGGTGATGCAGATTGCCGATGAGAAGGGCCTATCGAAAGAACGAGTATTAGAGGTGGTCGAGGCGGCGTTGGCTGCTGCTTATAAGAAAGATTATGGCAAGAAGGGCCAAGTTATCAAATCAAAATTTGATGATGTTCTCAAAGTAGCATCGTACTTTCTCGTGAAAGAAGTAGTTGATGACACAACACGCGAATTCGTTGTGGTTGAAGAAACAGAAGATGAGGCGAACACTTCTGAGCGACGCGAAACAGAAGAAGTGGTCGATGAAGATCGTTTGCCCCGCTTCAATGCCGAGCGTGATATGACTCTTGAGGAAGCCAAGCTAATCAAGAGTGATGTCCAGGTTGGTGATACTCTCGAGCTGCCACTTGAGGCACATGAAGAATTTGGCCGAGTAGCAGCGCAGACCGCTAAGCAGGTGGTTATTCAGCGTATTCGTGAAGCAGAACGTGAAACGATGTTTGAGGAATATAAAGAGAAAGAAGGGCAAATTATCAATGGTATTGTTCAACGGATTGAAGGGCGGAATATTTTTGTTGACCTTGGAAAATCCATCGGCGTGCTTTTCCCTTCCGAACAAGTCGAAGGAGAGCGCTATCGTGTTGGGCAACATCTGAAAGTATATTTGGTCCGAGTCGAAGAGGATACTCGTGGCCCGGGACTTCTGCTTTCTCGAACACATCCAGAAATGGTTCGTCATCTATTCTCTCTTGAAGTGCCAGAAATATCGACCGGTACCGTAGAAGTGAAAGCTATCGCTCGTGAGGCTGGATCTCGTACCAAAATTGCTGTCATGACATCCGAAGAGGGAGTTGACCCCATCGGGTCATGTGTTGGGCAAAAAGGAACCCGTGTGCAAGCAGTCATTGATGAGCTTGGCGGAGAAAAAATCGATATCATCGAGTGGAGCAGTGATATGCGACAGTTTATTACAGCTGCTATGTCTCCAGCGAAAGTCGTTTCGGTGGAACTGTTTGAAGATGAAAACCGCGCTCTGGTGAAGGTGCCACAGGATCAGCTTTCATTGGCTATCGGAAAGCGTGGGCAGAATGTGCGTCTTGCTGCCAAGCTTTCGGGATGGAGAATTGATGTGGTCGGGAATGACGAGCCTCTCGCAGCACAAGAAGAAAAAGAAGCCGCTGTCTCCGTTGACGAGCCAATAAGCGAGGAGGAATAACTTGCGAATATAAATTGAGCAATATAAATTTACAACGAGTATGAATCTTTGGCATGAAGTTTCTTGTGGAAAGAATGTCCCAGACAGTATCAATGTGATTATCGAGATTCAAAAGGGGTCGAAGAATAAGTACGAAATCGACAAAGAAACCGGTCTGATTAAGCTTGATCGCGCGATGAAGACTTCGCAGGACTATCCATTTGATTATGGATTTGTACCGCAGAGTCTCTGGGAAGATAATGATCCATTGGATATCGTGCTTTTGACTACCTCGCCACTCGTCCCGGGTATTCTCGTGGAAGCTCGTCCGATTGCTGTGATGCGGGTGATTGATTGTGGTGAAGGTGATGATAAAATCATCGCCGTTCCAAAGAGTGATCCTCGTTTCGATGAAATCCAAGATCTTGAAGATATCAATAAGCATGTTGTGAAGGAAATTCAGCATTTCTTTGAGACATACAAAACAATTGATGATGGGAAAGAAGTAGTCGTTCAGGGAATTGAGGGGAAGACAGCGGCTCTCGCAACAGTGGTGAAGGGTCTCAAGATGTACCAGGAGAAATTTGGGAAATAATATTTCTCTTCGTCGCAGTTATTTCAGAGAAATGCTTTGAGGGTACCGATGTTTTTTGGTATCCGAGAACAGACTGAATCAATTATGGTTGTTTGAGAATGAAATTCTAATCTATTAGCTATACAGACAGACAATATGGATATTCTTGTAAAGAAACTGCCTGCTTCACAGGTGGAGATGAATGTGACCTTGGCATGGGATGAATGGCAAAAAGAATGTGACCACGCTGCGGAGCATGTCGCGAAAGAAGTCAAAGTTTCAGGATTCCGACCAGGCAAGGTCCCTCGTGCCATTATTGAGAAACGCTATGGTAAGGAGGTTGTTTTGCATGAGGCGGCTGAGCATGCTGTTTCACATGCGTATAGTCGGGCGCTGGCGCAAGAGCATATTGATGCCATCGGTAAACCAGACGTCAAACTTGAGAAAGTGCAAGAGGGTGAGGCGCTCGTGTTTACCGTGACGACTGCCGTGCTCCCAGAAGTAAAGATAGCTGATACGTGGAGAAAATCAGCACAATCGGTAAACAAAGAACAGAAAAAGAAAGAAGCAGCATTAGCCGTTGAGCCCAAAGAAGTTGAGGAAGAACTCAATCGTCTTGCTTTGATGCGCGCAAAATTTATCACCGTGAATCGTAAGGCTGCGCTTGAGGATAGTGTAGCGGTCGACTTTGAAGTCCGTCGGGACGGAGTCATTATTGAAGGAGGGAAAAGTGACAAGCATGCTCTCGTACTTGGGAAGGGAGTATTTATCCCAGGGTTTGAAGAAATGATTGTTGGGATGGCGGCAGGCGAAGAGAAAACCTTTACTCTTTCGTTCCCAGAAGACTATCATGCCAAACATCTCGCTGGTAATCCAGCTGAATTTCATGTGAAACTTCGCTTGGTACAAGAAAGAGAAGTGCCGGCTCTTGATGATGCGTTCGCACAGGGATTGGGAGCCTTTGAATCTTTGGCTGATTTGCAGAAGAAGATTTCCGAGGGAATGTTGGAAGAGAAGCGACATCATTTCAAGGAAGAGAGCCGGACGGCATTGTTGGATGCTTTGGTAGCAGATACCTCTATTGATTTTCCAGAGATTTTAATCGAAGAAGAACAGAATCGCATGGCTTCTGAATTTCAGATGCAGATTGAAAATATGGGCATGCCCTTTGAGCAGTATCTCGAACGGGTCGGAAAGTCGCTTGAGACATTGAAACAGGATTGGCTTGAACAGGCTAAAAAAAGACTTTCTGCTGGTTTGATCCTTGAAAAACTGGCCTTGGATGATCAAATTGAGATTGATTCCAAAGAGGTGGAGCAAGAGATGAATGTCGTGCTGCAACAGTACAAACGTGTTCAGGATGCAGAAAAAAATATTGATCTTGAACGACTGTATACCGCCACTCGTGGCCGACTCCGCAATGAAAAGGTATTTGAAATGCTCGAAAAGCTCTAGGGAAATTGCGATTGAAGAGGGTTTTAAATTGTATCCGAATGATACTCTATGCAAAATAACTATCTCATACCCATGGTGGTCGAGAAGACGAGTTTTGGAGAAAGGGCGTATGATATTTACTCACGCCTCCTCCTTGATCGAATTGTCTTTATCGGGTCACCGATTGATGATGGTGTAGCCAATGCAGTTATCGCGCAGCTCCTCTTTTTGGATTCACAAAATCCGAAGGAAGACATTAAGATGTATATCAATAGCCCGGGTGGTTCGGTGACATCAGCTCTCGCTATCTACGATACGATGCAGTATGTGAAAGCGGATATGCAGACGATTTGCGTCGGTATGGCTGCATCGGCTGCTGCGCTTCTTCTTGCATCTGGTAAGAAAGGCAAGCGCATGGTGCTTCCAAATAGTGAAGTTATGATTCATCAGGTGCTTGGAGGAGCGCAAGGACAGGCAACGGAAATTGATATTCACGCTCGGCATATCTTGAAAACACGAGATCGATTGAATAAAATTTTGGCAAAACATACCGGACAAAAGCTCGCGAAGATTGAGCGCGATACAGATCGGGATTATTTCATGTCAGCCGAGGAGGCCGTGGCTTATGGTATCGTGGATCGGATGATTGAGTAGGTATATTGAGTTTTGATTTCCAGAGTTTCGATGAAAACAAACAAAGAGGATTCGATCTGAATCCTCTTTGTTTTTGTGTGGATGTGGAAAATCTACTCGAAGAGCTTTAAGAGACTTGTGCCATTCATTTCTATTGGTTTTTTAATCTCCATGAGATCAAGAATAGTCGGAGCAACATCAGAGAGGAGGCCGCGGATTTCATTTTGTTCTCGTACCATTTCATCAGTTGATTTTTCTCGGTGATTATCTGGCGTGATAAACCAGAGCGGGACAGGATTCACTGAGTGTTCGGTGTCGATTTCTCCCGTTTCAAGATTTTTGAGTTCCTCAGCATTTCCATGGTCGGCGGTGATAAGTATGGCACCATTGTGCTTGAGAACAATCGGAATAAGAATCGAAAGGCTCTTATCGGTAGCCTGGCAAGCAATGATAGTGGCTTCTTCGTTGCCTGTGTGCCCAACCATGTCGGCATTGGCATAATTGACGAGAATAAAATCGTATTCGTTTTTCTCAACCATTTCGATGAGTTTATCAGTGACCTGAGGAGCGCTCATTTCAGGAACTTCATCAAAATGCGATACGGTTGGAGAGGGGATCAGCATTCGGTCTTCACCTGGGAATGCTTTTTCTTTTCCACCATTGAAGAAATAGGTGACATGGGCGTATTTTTCGGTTTCAGCAATACGGAGTTGGTTTTTATTCGCGAGGCTGATTGTTTCCCCGAGACTGTTGGATACTTCTTCTGGAGGGAAAGCGAGATGTGCAGGAAGATCCCGCTCATACTCAGTCATGGTTACAAAGAATGTCTCTAAGTATTCACGTTCAAATCCTTCAAATTCAGGTACCACAAAGGCTTTGGTAAGCTCTCGAGCGCGGTCTTCACGAAAGTTGAAAAAAATCACAGCATCGTCATCCTTAATCGGGATGAAGGGATTTTTTTCCGAGCTCACAATAATCGGTTCGATGAATTCATCAGTGATTTCTTTTGTATAGGAGCGTTCGATGGCGGCAACCGGATCTTCTGTCGTTTCAGCTTTCCCCTCGGTGAGCATTCGATAGGATTTTTCGATACGATCCCAATTGTTATTACGATCCATACTGAAATTTCGACCAGAAATACTGGCGACATTTCCGATTCCGATGAGTTTGGTGACCCGATCAAGTTCTTTGATATGCTGAGCACCAGAGGTGGGAGGGGAGTCGCGACCATCAGTAAAGGCGTGAATAGAGACCTCTGAGAGTCCTTCTTGTTTTGCGAGGCGAAGAATAGCCGAGAGATGCTCTCGGTGTGAGTGTACTGATCCAGAGCTAATCAGACCCATGACATGTAGTCGGCTTCCTTTTTCTTTGACATGTGCGGTGGCCGCAACCAATGCTTCATTTTTGTAGAAAGAACCGTCTTGTATGGAGAGAGCGATACGTGGGAGGTTTTGATATATGACACGACCAGCTCCGATAGTCATATGTCCGACTTCGCTGTTCCCAGACGTACTCCAAGGGAGACCAACAGAAATACCCGACGCCTGAAGGGTGGTCATCGGGTAGAAACGGTTAAGTTTATCAAAAGTTGGAAGAATAGCTTCGCGGATAGGATTTCCCGCAACATTGTTGCTGATTCCCCAACCATCAAGAACGATAAGTACTACGGGTCGGTAGGGCATTTTTACTTTTCTATTAGGGTCTTCACTGGAAATGGTAACACGGAATACTCTTTGACAAAAGGGGACTCTCGCCATATACTACTCATGCATCTAATTCGTGTATTGATTCGAACCGTATTCTGGCAGAATCAGATGTTTTTTGGAAGAAAATATGGGAATGGAACGGTCTCTCTACAATCAAACAGTGTCATTTTTTTTCAGATCTTATTCTCTTTCTTTCCATTGCGCATACGTACCAGTATCCATGTGATACTAGGCTGCTAGCTTTCTACGGTGTTTATATATGTTTGAAATAACAAACTTTGTTTTTGGTGTTTTTCTTCTTGGTGGCGGGGCAATTGTTGGCTATTTTGTTCGTCAAAATATTGCCAAGAGACAGCTTGAGACTGCTGAGGGTCAAGCAGAAAAAATCCTGAGTGAAGCGAAGAAGAAGTCCGAGGAATCTGTCTTAGAAGCGAAGAAAAAATCTGTCGAGATTCTCGAAGAGGCGAAAAAAAATGAAAAAGAGCGTGAACAGAAAATCACGAATCAGGAGGTTCGTGTCGAGAAACGAGAAGAACAGCTCGATCGAAAAAATCAAGAGTTAGAAAAACACGAGGAGGCACTCGTGAGAAAGGCCGAGAGTATAAAGGCGCTCCGAGAAGAAACAGAGAAATTGAAAGAAGAAGAGCTGGTTCGATTGCAGCAAATTGCTTCTCTGACTCGGGAAGAAGCCGTAGAACAGATATACGCGAAAGCAGAGAAGGAAAGTCAGGACGTGCTGGTTCGGCGGATTTCTAAATTAGAGAATGAGAATGCCGATGAACTTGAGCGCAGAGCACTTTCAATTATGGGGACGGTTATTCAGAAATATGCCCGTTCACATGTTGCTGAATTTACGACCTCGACAGTGCAGATTCCTTCCGATGAGGTAAAAGGTAAAATTATCGGAAAGGAAGGGCGGAATATCCGAGCGTTGGAAAAGGAGACGGGGGTCGAATTCATCGTGGACGATACTCCGGAATCAGTTATTATCTCGTCATTTGATCCAGTGCGACGTGAAATCGCACGTATTGCGCTTGAGAAGTTAATTGAAGATGGTCGTATCCATCCGGCCCGCATCGAAGAAGCAGTAGCTGAGGCGAAGAAAGAGATTGACCAGAAAATCCGTGAGGCTGGCGAAGCGGCTGCTTACGACGCTGGCGTCGCAGGACTTCATCCGAAGCTCCTCTACATTCTTGGCCGTTTGCGATATCGATATAGCTATAAGCAGAATATTCTCCTACATTCATTGGAAGTCTCCTATCTTTCAGGAGCTATCGCTGCCGAATTGGGCGCGAATGTTGCCGTAGCCAAAAAGGCCGGCCTTCTGCATGATATTGGCAAGGCCGTTGACCATGAAATTGAAGGAACGCATGTCAAAATCGGTATGCGTATCTTAGAAAAGTTCAATATCGGACAGGATGTCATTGACTCTATGAAGTGTCATCATGATGAGTATCCTCATGAGCGATTGGAAGCTTTTATCGTCACTGCAGCGGATGCTATCTCGGCCTCTCGCCCGGGTGCTCGTAAAGAGACTGCGGAAAAATATATCAAGCGTTTACAGGAGCTTGAGGCGCTTGTAAATTCATTCCCACAAGTGGAGAAATCATTTGCTATCCAGGCAGGACGTGAGGTTCGTATTTTTGTGAACCCGGAGAAAACGGATGACCTCGGTGCCATGAATCTTGCCAAAGAAATTGCGAAGCGCATTGAAGAGGAACTGCAGTACCCAGGTGAAATTCGAGTCAATGTGTATCGCGAGACCAGGGCTATTGAATACGCACGTTAGAAGCGAGAAAAGAGAATACAACTGAATGTTTTCTTGCTACCCCACCATTCAGAGTGGGGTAGTTCGTTTTTAGGCTTTGATAAAGGGGCATATCATGTGAACGGAGAATAAAATGAATTGTCCAAGTGAGAGCAGAAAGGGAATTACTGAAAGATTCTCTTGTTCAAGCCAAAAGAGACTTGCATATTTTTGAGAAAGGCTTACAATAGCGAAAAGAAGCTCTTAGTAGATTTTGTGCTTTGCAGAAAATCTGCTACGGTAGAAGAGGCTAATAGCTTAAATACAGAAAGGAGGTGGAAATTATGCAGAATGTAAACAAAGACGCTCTTATTCATGAGATCATGGAAAAGACCGAGCTCGCAAAGAAGGACGTTGAGTCTATGCTCGAATGTTTTGTTGATGTGGTCACCGATCAGCTCCGTAAGGGGAATAAGGTTACCCTTACTGGTTTTGGTACGTTCAAAGTTTCGAATCGTGCTGCCCGTGAAGGTATCAACCCACAGACCAAGGCTAAGATTACTATCCCAGCAATGACGGTTCCAAAATTCACCGCTGGAAAGACATTGAAAGAAGCAGTCAAATAATCTTCCGTATTTTCCAGATACAAAAGATAGGGTTGTCCCGTCCCGATGTCTATCGGGGCGGGGTTACTTTTTTTTGGGAGAAAGGAAGTAGGCAGAAGAGAACATACTGGGCTTCTTTGGGATTGACGGATAGGAGCGAAACAGGTAGAATGGGGAAGTCTTATTGAGAGTTGCGGAGACGTTGTTTCGGGGCATAGTATAGTGGTAGTACGAGTGATTTGGGATCATTTAGTTTCGGTTCGATTCCGAGTGCCCCGACTAGAGAACATTTTTCCTGTGAAAAATATGTTTCTTATTCTTGTTTTATGCGGACTCCTGCTTATTTCGGCAGATGAACCGATGTATTTTGTTTTCGTTATCGGTATTGGTAGCGAGCTTATACAGCGCAAGTATACGTTGAGTGAAAGATATGCTTTTTAGTGGGCAATTTTTCGCTACACGCTTCTTCTCATTCTGAAGAGAATATTTCTTGATTCATGATCGATATGAAAAAAATAGTGACCATTGGTGGCGGGACAGGAAGTTTTATGCTGCTCTCTGGTTTGAAGCAGTATCCTGTTGAACTCTCGGCCATTGTCTCTATGACGGACGATGGTGGTTCTACAGGAGTACTTCGTGATGAGCTTGGCGTGCTCCCACCAGGGGATATTCGCCAGTGCCTCGTGGCTCTTTCGGATTCACCGGAAATACTTCGTAGTTTGATGAACTATCGATTTGAAGACGGGGGACTGACAGGGCATAGCTTTGGAAATTTATTTCTTTCAGCTCTTGAAAAAGTAACGGGCAACTTCTCGCAAGCCGTTGTCGAGGCTTCGCGTATACTCAGTGTTAAGGGAGAGGTGATTCCAGTGACGGTATCGGACACCAATCTTTTTTTAGAGCTCAGGAATAAAAAGTTGCTCCATGGAGAAAATGAGATTAATCAGAATATGAAGGTCGAGCAGATTGGCGTGAATCGAATCTTTCTTGATCCAGAGCCCCGAGCGAATCCGGTAGCAGTCGAGAGATTACTCGCGGCGGATCTCATTGTGATTGGCCCAGGAAATCACTACTGTAGTGTTATTCCGAATCTCTTGGTTCCGGGTATTCCCGAAGCCATACGAGCGTCTCAAGCCAAAGTGGTGTACAATAGCAATCTTGTGAGTAAACGTTGGCATACGGATGACTTTTTTTTGGAAGACTACATAAAAGCTATCGATCAGTTTTTTGGGGAAGCCCGGATAGATTATGCAACGTACAATTCAGCATTGCCAGATGAGAGCTTGCTGAAAAAGTATGCCCATGAGGCTGTGCTTACACAGCGGCATACGATGGGTCAGAGAGCGGGGAATCGCTGTGTGGTCATTATGGGAGATTTTCTTGATGCAAGGCCGGTGGAATATTCACGCTCGGATAAGATTGCGGCCACGAGGGCTTTCATTCGACACGATGCAGAGAAGCTCGCTCGAACATTGATTGATCTTCTGGGAGATCTTTAGTTGGTGTATTGATTCTTTGTTTTGACCGGAGAGAGGTGTATCGGATATACTGGTTTTACATCACTCATATTAAAGTAAAAAAGAAATGTACACACTCACTATCAAACGTATTGAAGACATTGCCGATGGGACGAAGATATTCACATTTGACCGTCCTCTTGATTACACCTATCAGGCTGGACAGTACTGTGCCATTAAGCTTGCAAATCTCGTTGAAGCCGATCCAAAGGGGGCGGCTCGCTCTTTCTCTTTTGCTTCCTCTCCGTATGAGCCTGAGATTGCCTTTGCGATGCGTTCGGGAGAAAGCGGATACAAGAAAACATTCTGGACGCTCAAGCCGGGCGATACAGTCGAGGTTACCAAGGCAGTTGGATTTTTTACCGAACCAGAAGGGAATGACCAGCCGATTGTGTTTTTGGTCGGGGGCATCGGTATCACCCCAGCACGAAGTATTCTCCGGGAGGCACTTCATCAGGGGAGTCAGAGAGAATACACGTTATTTTATGCCAATCGTTTTCTGAAGGATGCGAGTTTCCATGAGGAGTTTACCGAACTAGCTCGTGCGCTTCCACATTTTCGATACGTGACGGTACTCAGTCAGTCAGAAGACCCGATTGATCCAGAGAATGATGAACGCGGATATATTACGGCCAGTATGCTCGAAAAATATCTCACGGATATTCAGAATCGTTTGTACTACATGGTTGGGTCGGGTGAGTTCATTGATGCCATGGAGACCACGCTGGCTGGCTTTGGCGTGATGAAAGAACAATGTAAGAAGGACCCATTTACTGGCTTGCGTAAGCCGGCGGCGAAATAGCAGCCCTGGCTTCTCGTTGTTGACGAAAGAGGAGATTTTCGCTATGGTTGGTGGGTGCTTGAGGAGTTTGCTTTGAATCTTTGCATTTCATGTGGGTTTGGCTCCCACCCTTTTCTTTGCTGCATATTCGGAAATATGGGGCATCAGAAAAAGCTGAGAGCCAAACCCACTCCGTTCTTTGGTATTTGTAGGTGTACCAAATGAACTAAAGCCAGTATTCTTTGTTATTCCCGTGACCGCGTGCCGCCTTTAGCTTGAGCGGTGGCGCAAGGCGGGAATCCAAGCTCCGCACACAGTGAATCAAGCAGTGATTAAGTTAATTCGGTATTACATGCTGAAAACTGTGAGGGATATGCCAATGGACGCAAACGAGAGAAATATTTGAAAAGTGGTATTGGTAAGGAGTTCCTTCGAAATTTGGTACAATGAGAATGCACACGCGGGTATTGTATAATGGTTATTACATCAGCCTTCCAAGCTGAGGATGACGGTTCGATTCCGTTTACCCGCTCAAATAAAAAATAAGGCTCTAAAAGGCCTTATTTTTTATTAGTTTACAAGTTGTTTACAATAATTTTAAATGTTGTTTACAACTAGTTGACAAGATTTAAATGTTGCGCTATAATGAGTTTACAATAGTTTTAATATGAGTTTACAATATGTTGACAAAAGATAAGTTAATAGAATTGGCTGAAAGCAGAGGTACCATCACAACCAAGGAAGTTGTGGATCTTTTTAAAGTATCCAGACAATATGCCAGCCGTTTGATAAATAAATTAGTTTCAGCAGGGAAACTTATTAAAATAGGTTCTACATCAAAGGCTTTTTATTCTCTACCGGAATACGCAAAAGAACATCTAGAGATACTGCCATCCAAGATTACCAAAACATTTACTAATAAAAATTTAGAGGAGCATGTTGCCTTAGATAAAATTGAGTCCGAATTGCCATTGATTCTTGGACAAAAAGAAAATATAAGAAATATATTTACTTATGCATTCTCGGAAATGCTGAATAATGCAATTGAGCATTCTGGTACTGAGAAAATTAGGATAGAAGTTGAATTCAAAGATAAGTTGATGATATTCACAATTGATGATTTCGGTATCGGAGTTTTTAGGAATGTGATGAAAAAGAGAAATCTTCATTCTGAATTGGAGGCTATTCAAGATATTTTAAAGGGCAAAGTAACAACCATGCCGGAACTTCATTCTGGACAAGGCATATTTTTTACTTCCAGGGCTGGGGAGGAGTTTGTTCTTGAAAGCTTCGGGTATCGTCTTATAGTAAATAATAAAATTAAAGATATTTTTCTTCAGGAAATAAAAGGATCGAAAATGAAAAAAGGGACCAGGGTTACCTTTAAGCTATCGGTTGAATCGGGGAAACATCTGAAAGAAGTTTTCGATGAATTCGCAAATATAGACGAAGAAAGTGATTTTGGGTTTGATAAAACAGAGGTAAAAATAAAACTTTATCTAAGAAGTGGGGTTCATATTTCGCGTTCGCAAGCCAGAAGGGTACTTGTTGGACTGGATAATTTTAGGGTTGTTATCTTGGATTTTGACAAGGTTCCCATGATCGGACAGGCCTTTGCGGATGAGATATTTCGCGTGTTTCATAATAAATATCCAAAAATAAAAATCAAGGCAATTAACATGAATGAGGCTGTAAAGTTTATGATTGATAGAGTAGAGGGAAACAACCCAAGAAATCAAGATCATTTTATTCAAAAGTAGTCTTGATGATGTTTTCCATGGATCTAATCCTCATTGTATTGGCTAAATAGTTCAGATAAAATGAGGCTCACTAGAGTCTCATTTTTTATTACCTTTAAAGACAGTTGAGCCAAGTATGGACAAAATCAATAGAATATGCTAATATTTTCATTCCGTGATAGGAAGCGAAAGCTACGGATTAGAGTAATCACTGTCCCTTAACAAGCCGATTCAGGCATTTTTACTGGAGTGTCTCGTGAATATTACATTGATTCTTTGGGCTGTAGGTATAGCTCTGTGTTTTACATTTTGGCCCATTCTCGGAAAATTCTCGGGTGCCTCTGGTGCGTGGGTAGGCACCTTAGTGGTTTTGGCAACGTCAACTACCACCGTGCTGCTGGGAGTGAAAGAGATGATACAGGGCCCCATGTTTACGGTGAGAGCATGTGTACTACTTGTGGTTGCCGGACTTATCAACGGTGCCGCTGTCTATTCGTACAGTGTCAAGACGGCAGACCCAAATGTGCCTACGGGCACCTTTATTGTCATCATGACCATATGCATGACTATTCTGACGCCGCTTCTGGACTGGCTGATGAACGGCAGCGTCCTGTCTGTCAAGCAATGCGCTGGTATCGTATTGGCAGTGGTGTCAATCTACCTGCTCAGTGGCTGACGGACAATTCTAGGGACAAGTGATCACTTTTGTGCTCTATGGCTATCACGATTTTCGTTGGTTTATAATTTTGACTCGAAAGGAATTTCATGCAACCGGATCAATTCATGCAGGGTGGGCTGAGGATGTTTTTTGGCGCAGTGATATTTTTTCTTGCTGTAATCTCTGCCGAAACGATTACCTCGGAGGAGTGGAAAAACACGATGTACCTGGTGGCGATGTTTGGCGCCGTGGTTGTGGTCGTAGGTTTTATCAAGGTTTGTGTTGCCGAACTCGAGATCAAGCCGCACAACAGGAGAACGACAATCGAGTGACGCCTCGACCAATGGTCATAAAACATTCAAGAGCCTGACCAGCTCTTGTTTCATTTTTAGAGGAGTTTACTTTGAATTCTTGTATTTCGTGTGTGGGTTTGGCTCTCACCCTTTTCTTTGCTGCATATTCGGAAATATGGGGCATCAGAAAAAGCTGAGAGCCAAACCCACTTCGTTCTTTGATATTTTGCAGCTACATACTGCAAACTGCAAAGAGCACGGTATTTTTTAACACAGAGTTTAATACCCACTAGGGAACTTTGGATGTGCAGAGAAGAATGGCTCAGGAGTGACTTTAGTGGGGGAATCCTTTCTGGAGAGTGCTGATTGGAGTATGATAGAAGGTGCCTATGAGAGACAAACCACTCTATACTTTTGAAAAAGTTGAACGTACCATTTTGATCCGTCATTGGATGAAAAGGGGAGGATTGGTGATGCTTTTTTTCGTGAGCCTTTGGCTTTTTTGGTATACACAAATCGCAAATCAATTAGATACCCCTTTAGAACCAGTGCTGACGGTCGAGCGCGAGCCATTATCCGTGGTTTATGAACCAGAACCCGTAGAAGAACGAGCCAAGAAAAATGAATCGCATTGGCCTATACTGCCACCACCACCGGATCCCAAGATGGATTTGATAAAATCACAAGGATGCGTAGCAGATGGACTCCTGAATGGATATGGAGGTGATGATCGCAGCTCAGTTGCGATGATCAATCGTTCTCAGTGCTATTATCTTCATCGGGCGCTTGAGACATGGCTGGAGCCGCCTGATTTCGAGAAGGCCTATGAGATTCATCAGAGAATCACCAAGCCAAATACCGTGTACGGAATGTTTCTGGCTGAGGCTCTTGATACCAAGGCAGAGTATGAATATCCGGCAGAAAAACGAAAATTTGATTTCAAGAAGATGTGCCGAGAGGGGAGTAAAAATTTCTGGGGAGAGCATACGTGTAAGCCAACGCTCGAGAGCGCTGAATATCGTCGGTATCTTGAATATATTACTGAACGAGCTATGGACTTGGGGGTTCAGGTGTTTATGTTTGGACAGGTATTTTATCAGGACACGACGGACTTTGATCGTTCACGAATGCCAGAGGTAATTGAAGAGATGCGAGAGTATGCCGAATTTCGGGGTATGAAAATTTTTATTGGGGCTCAGACGAATGATATTCAAGACGAGAGATATCTCCGGAAATTTGATTTTATTGAGGGTGGGGTCGGTATCAATGAATCGGGTCGCGTTGAAGAGGGATCTTGTTTTTCTCGCTGGTGGAAGAAGCCGGGGGATTGGTGCTGGGCTCTTTTGTGGCACCCGGAATATGTTGCCAAATCGAATCATGTCTTAGTCCATCTTGATTGGAGCGGAAAGATTGGTGATGACATGAGTCGGTTTGTGCGGATGGACAAGGTAGACCGCGAAGAGACACTGAGTCGACTGCATGGATATTTCCTTGAGAAGAAAGTGGGCTTTTTGATGCCGATGATGGCTCGTTTGCATCGAGATAATGAAGGTTGCTACGGTGGAGATAAACATTTCTATTCCGCGAGCCGGAAGTACTCGTGTGATGACGAAGATGCAATCAATCGAATTCTTTTGAAAAAATAAGTATGGCGTTTATACGGAACAAAGAAAATTTTATTTGTGGGCATTGTGGGAAAGAAGTTCTTGGAAATGGCTACACGAATCATTGCCCACATTGTCTGTGGAGTCAGCACGTGGATAAAGATCCGGGCGACCGGGCAGAATCGTGTCGGTCTTTGATGGAGCCGAAAGCGGTGAGTATAGTTGGTGATTCGTATCGGATTACCCACCACTGTCTCACGTGTGGATATGAGAAGGTGAATACGAGCTCACCAGAAGATCAGTTCGAAACACTATTGGATATCGTGCGTCGTACCAATGATCAATTGGCAAAAGGATAACACTGTTTGAATATGCTCTCTCAGAAACGCGCAATCATGATGGGCATAGCGAGCACGCTTTTTCTCATTGCATGCGTGTCGACGTTACCTGAGATCCAATTACGTTTTCCTTTCATTCAGAATCAAGAAGAAAGTTCCGGAGAACAAGAAGTGTATCGGGTAAGCCGTGTGGTGGATGGCGATACCATTGAATTAGAGGATGGTCGAAAGGTTCGCTATATAGGTATCAATACACCCGAGACAGTTGATCCACGTCGTAAAGTGGAATGTTTTGGTAAAGAGGCCTCTGCCTTCAATGCAAACTTAGTGGGAGGGAAAATAGTTCGATTAGAGAAAGATGTATCGGAGACTGATAAATACGGACGCCTTCTTCGTTTTGTTTATTTAGAAGATGGCACCTTTGTAAATGAGATGCTCGTGCGCGAAGGGTATGCATACGCTTCGGCATACACACCTGATATCACGCGGAAAGAATTTTTCGCGGAGGCAGAAAAAAGTGCGCGCGAGAACAAGCGAGGGCTTTGGTCACCAGATGCTTGCGATGGGAAGAAGAACCGACGTTGAAAGAAATTCGGGCAAGCTGTTCAGATCGCACGTTTCGCTTTGATTTCTTGGGTGAGGCTTTCAAGGAAATCGGTACATGCGAGAGTGCCTTGCTGTCCACGGTCCCGGCTTTCGACAGAAAGGGTTTGTGTCTCAACTTCTTTGTCTCCGACGACGATGAGATAGGGGATTTTTTGGAGTTTGGCATTACGGATGCGTTTTCCGAGTGATTCACTCGCAATATCAGTAGAGACTCTGATGCCAGTATCTCGAAGCGTCACTTCAATAGTTTTGGCATACGTCTGGTGTCCTTCGCCAATCGGGAGAATACGGACTTGTTCTGGCGCGAGCCAGAGAGGGAAATTGCCAGCGACATTTTCGATGAGCATACTCAAGAAACGTTCAATTGATCCCATGATAGCGGCGTGAATCATGACGATACGCTCGTGTTCTCCCTTTTCATTGATGCAGGAAAGGTCGAAACGCTCTGGCATATTTACATCAAGTTGAATAGTAGCGACTTGCCATTCACGCCCAAGAGCATCCTTGGTTATGAAGTCGAGTTTTGGACCATAAAACGCTGCTTCACCGATGCCAATAAAGGTATCAATTCCTTTTTCTCGGGCAATATCTTCGAGCGTTGTTTCGGCAAATGACCACTGTTCTGGAGTACCGAGATAGTTGTCTGGTGTGGCGGGGTCACGCTTGGAAATACGAACGCGCAAAGTGAAACCGAAAGCACTGTAGAATGTTTGAATGATATTCCAAATTTTGATGAACTCCTCGCGTACCTGTGACATACGACAGAAGACATGCGCATCATCTTGAGTGAGCGATCTCACGCGCGAGAGACCAGAAAGTTCACCGGATTGTTCATCGCGATAGCACATGGTTGTATTTGCATAGCGCTGAGGGAGTTCGCGATAACTCCATTGTTTGCGAGCATAAATCTGTGTGTGATGTGGACAATTCATCGGTTTCATGGCGAATTCGTGTCCTTCACGGGTGGTAACACGAAAGAGTTCGTCTTTGAATTTTTCCCAATGGCCACTTGTGATATACAAATCTTTTTTGGTAATATGTGGAATTTCAACTCGTTCATAGCCGGCTTGAGAACGGAGTTCCCAGACATACTGATCCAAGAGATTGCGGAGGAGTGTACCGCGCGGAGTCCAAAGCGGTAAACCTGAACCCACAAGATCTGAGAAAGTAAATAAATCCAGGTCAACGCCGAGTTTTTTATGGTCACGTTTCTTGGCTTCTTCGACCTGAGTGATATGGGCATCAAGAGCTTCTTTGCTTTCGAAGGCATAGCCATAGATGCGAGTGAGCATTTTTTGTTTTTCATCACCGCGCCAATAGGCACCAGCGACACGGGTGAGTTTGAAAGCGTCAGGGCGCATGAGAGAAATTGTTTCGGCATGTCCGCCACGACACAGGTCTTCGAAGTCACCGGCACGGTACAGGGTGATGGATTCTTTTTTGTTGACGATATCATCGATGAGTTCAAGTTTGTACGGATTTGCAAGAAAAATACTTCTTGCTTCCTCGACGCTGACTTCTCGGCCTGTGAAGTCCCTCCATGTTTTCAGAATATTTCGCATTTCTTTCTCTATGCGTTTGAGGTCTTCATCACCAACGGGAGTGGAAAAATCAAAATCGTAATAGAAACCGTCATCGATGGCTGGCCCGATGGTGAGCTTTGTTTCGGGGTAGAGCTTGAGTACGGCCGCTGCGAGGAGATGAGCGAAGGAGTGACGAATGGCGGGGAGTAGGTCAGACATATAGGATTGTATAAATATGATTTCAAAATCTCTTTTCTGAAGCATAGCGTGAGGAGAAGAGAGAAACAAGTCTCTTGACTTTTTCGTGAGAGAATGCTTTTCTAGAGGTACAGTTCTTCACGCAGTACCTTCCAGTTTTGGGAGCGAATCGTTCTCCTCACCCCTCCCCCCCGCAACGATTCGTATGCCCTTCCCCCGGTGCTTTTTGGCCGGGGTTTTTTTTGTCTATTTTTGTTCTTCTTTGGTTTGAATGGAGATATTGAGATCTTTTTTGAGTTCGAAAGACTCAATATATTCACGGTCTTTCGTTTTGAGCGTGACGGTGACAGGGATTATTCCGGTGCCGGATTGTTTCTGGATGAGAAGTCGGTAATTGTCTGGTGTGACAGTAGATGGTAGTTCGTATTCGATACCAGTTTCAAGTGTTCTTCCCATGAGGGCGTCGACTTTGTAACCAAATACCGTTTTGTTGAGATCAGTTGAATCTTGGCTGATGACGCCTCCTGTGCGTCTTCGTGATTGATCGATGTATTTGGAGCCGAGTGGCGCGAGAATACGTGCGTAGGTATGGTAATCACTCGTGCGCCAATCACCATGCGTGGCAGTGTGATCGTAGGTGTAGGAGACATTGGCTTTCGGTTTCTCTCCCGTGAAGTCAACCGTGTAATTGAGCGAGCGTTTGATAAAATAGTCGCTCTTGAGGGCACCGAGATTTGCATCAACAACCATCAAATAATCTCCGGTCCAATCGGTAGCAACGCTGCCATCCCAGTGAACTTCTTTAACGAGAGATTGAAGTCGCTCATCATGGAAATACAGCATGATATCTTTGTTTCGTAATTCACCCTGAGCGAATTCAGCGATACTTTGTATTTTGTCCACATGATTGAGACGATTGATCATTTCAGCAGCAATTTGCTTCATGACATTTTTACGATTCTGTTTGAGTTCGGCAGGAACATCTTCCCCAAGATAATTTTTTTCTACGGCTTCCTCAAGCTTGAGTGCGCCGTCCGTTTCGGAGAAAGTTCCGAATCCGGCGATAGTAACCGGCCCGGTAATTTTGAGCAGGTGATTGAAAACATCTGCGTTGACGGCGATGACCGCATCGAATTTTTCACGACCACCACCGAGTCGATAAAAATATTCTGCTTTCTCTGCATTATAAGGGAAATCGGGTGAGAAATTGGAATCACGGAGCATCCAACGTTTGATCTGGGCGTAACGGGTGAGTGGCCAGGGTGGAGTGACTTTGATATCAGCATTCTTGATACGTTGGTCGAGAAGATTCGCGTCTTCGACAACGTTTGAGATGATTTCAGCATTTTTTATCTTGATGACGGCATACTGCCCGAGAAAACCACCCCCTGGGCGGAGTTCATGATTATTCTGGAGGAGTATCATGTAGACGCGTACTTGGTTATCGCGAAGTGTGAGTTCCTGGACAAGCTGATTTGCCACCTCTATTTCTTTTTTTGTATCAGGTTCGAGGGGGAGTAGTTTGGAGACTTTTTCGAAAAGCGCGAGTGAACCGACGGCAAATTCAGTCTTATGCGATTGAAAAAAAGTAAAACCGAGCCAGCTCAGACCGAGAATGATGACGAGCGCTGTGAGAAGAATCAGACGTCCCTTAGTCCAGAAAGGTAAAGATTTTTTCATAAATTGAGAGATGAAAGCGAATTGACACGAAGCACATGGATAGAGAGATAACACAGCTTACCTAGTCTAGCAAGCTTCGGTGGTCTTGAGAAGCCGTGAGACAGACTATATAAATCATATCGGGACCGAGGCTGAATACCCGAGCGATTTCTTTGAGGAAAAGAATGAGTTGGTCTTTACGTTTGTGACGCTCGTGCTACAATAGTCATGTTTTCGGTCTGTGGTCGGGAGAGCTATAAGAGACTCATGCGATAAGATGCGGGTATAGTATAGTGGTAATACATGACCTTCCCAAGGTTAAGCGACGGGTTCGATTCCCGTTACCCGCTCAGCTAAAAATAAGACCATTCCATATAGGAAATGGTCTTATTTTTTTGTTACTCAAGAACAACATTTGAAATGTGATAAAATACGTTCGTTTATCATTTGATGTTTATTCTTTATGTTCGAAATGCTATCTACTCCTCATCCGAGCATTGTGGAATGCGAGAGTGAGGAGTTGCCCGAATCAGAGCTAGAAAGAGTACATGAGTTTGGGGAGCAGTACTTAGGAATACTTGAGATCGCAGTTGGGAAAAAAGCTGAGGGAGACTTGAATCGAGCAGCTCTTGCTCCTGAAAATCAAATCCTCTTGAATGCGATGCAGGACTTTCGAGAAAAACAAGCTAAACTCCAAGAGCAACTTGGCCTCGATGCGCATGGTCTACTCCAGCAAGCGTTTCAAGGTGAGGTACATCACCGATTATTGGAAGAGAGAACTCGTTATTATTTAGACGAGCTTTCGCTAGGAATATACTTGGTGGTTGTTGATTCTGACGTATTTTCAAAATTAATGAGCGGAGCTGGAGCGTTAGCGGTTAAAGTACCAAATGGCATTTCGTTTATAATGATTCCTTGTTTTCCAAAGAACCCGACTTTTCAAGAAAGAATGATGGAGGAAAATATTCCTCATGAAACTCACCATCTCATTTGGTGGGCGGCAAGCGATTCAGGAGCCTTCCAAAACAATGAATCAGATACCGATTTTCGAAAGGGTTTTCAGATGTTCCAGGATGAACTTATCGCTCGGGCAAGTAGCGATGGCGGCCTAGGTGGATATAGTCATATATCACTTCTCAGTCCTCAAGCTCGTGAGGATTTAGAGAGGGCTTGTCCCGGAAAAGCAACGGCAATTCTTGATCGTGTTGGTGTATTAAATGAATTCCTCGAAGAATTAGATGATGTTATCGTGCGAAGCGAAAGGGTTATAAAGAAAGATTTACTGCGAGCCATTATTACATCAAGGACATTCGATGAGCTAGAAGCCAGTCTTCGCAAGATGAAATTGCTCATAGAAAGATTTCCCATTAAAGAGCCGCCTGTACTAGAGCACGGGCTTGGTTTTGACGCTCCTATTGTTTAGGTGCACTTATTCTTGTTTTAGTATCGTCAACATATTGGTTTAAAGATGTAGTGCTATTCTGTACAGTGAATGACGCTGCTTTTTTACTTGTCTGATCTATGAGAAGAGAGGAGATAATTTAATTCGGTATTGGCTCGGGTGGAAAAATCAGTGAGAAAAACTGCCAAGTAGTGTGGGTCGGTATGCAGTTGGCTTTCTCTTTCAATATCGTTGCGTGTTTCTTGGTGAAGAGTTATGTCTTCAGGAATCACAATAGAAGTGCCGAGAGTGGTGAGCTGAAGAAATCGTTTGGTGTTTTTGAGAGTCTCTTGCTCATCAGAAAGTGCAGGGTCCATTGTAGTCGAGAGTGGAGCAGGAAGAGGCATTATAATGTCGGTTGTCAGAGGTGTGCTTGTTTCCTCTGAGAGATTTTCTTCCTGAGGATATTGAGCAAGTTCAGGTGATTGGATGATGGTAATCGGTCGCCCTTTTTCTTTGCGGAGAAGTGTGTTATTTGCAAGCGAAGAGGGGAAGCTGTATTTCAGCGTATGGATTGGTTCGCCGTTTGGAGCACGAAGTTCTATTTTTCCTTTTTGATTCGGGAGAGAGAAAAGAGCATATTCGCGCGTGAGGCGGCGAGTGGATTTTTTGGGAATCACGAAGCTGCTCCGTAGAGGGTGATTGGTGAGTTTTTTGGTGCCGGTTGCTAGACTGTAACCCATGAGGTCGACTTTTTTGTCTGAATAATTTTTGATTTCAATCCATTCTGCGCCTGGGGCCGTATCAGCTCCGGCTGGATTAGGGAGGAGTTGTGTGATGCGAAGTTTTGGTGGATCGAATTTTGAGATTTTGATGGAGAAAGTTTCGTGAGTTTCTTCGCTGCCATCTTTGGTAGTGAGCGTGACGGTATAGGTGCCAGATTTTGTATAGCGGTGGCTGGTGGTTTCAAGATAACTTTTATGTCCATCGCCGAAATCCCAGGCATATTTGAGACGATCACCATCATGATCCTTTCCTTTGGCCTGAAAGGTGACTGACACAGAGCGGTAGCCTCTTTTGGGGACACGCTCCTTGGTTGTGGGAAGGGTATTACTCAGTATATTTTGTGCGCGTGGAGTAAGTATTTTGCTTATGCGCCAACCGGTATCAGTCCAATTAAGGGAAGCGCCTTCCGTTGTTTTGGTATAGGTCACGGAATCAATCATCGTATCGGTCGAATCAAAAAGAGAAAGAGTCTCACTACCATTATTGAGGGAGAAAGAAAAATCAGTATCAGTGATGAGAAAATATCCATGAGCTGGTATGGATTCCTGCTCGGGGTCTTGTGTAGGGCTCTTTGTAGGGAAAAGATAGCGTCCAGTTTTGGTCGCATCGGTAATACGCCAGCCCGAAAGAGTGACAGGGGTGCTACCTTGATTATAGAGCTCGATATACTCACCAGCATCTTTCGGAGTGTCTGGATCAGGGAAAATTTCATTGATACGAATATTACCGGTCTGAGAGATGGTGGGGGAGGGAGATTCATTTGGCATATCTTGCGCTTCACAGA
>CAZDRG010000002.1:0-2942 GCA_964508015.1 uncultured Bdellovibrionales bacterium | reverse complement strand
AAGTCACAAAAAATTGGAAGATGTCGGAGTAGTAGGGATGGTACTTGAGGGGGTATTAACAGCCATTCGTGGCTGGTTTGATACCGCAAAGATGAGCGTTGAGCGAGCGATTACTGACGTGGCGATACGAGTGGCTCGGCAGGTCTTTGTTTTTTTTCTTGCTCTGCTGGGTATCGCTTTTCTTCTTTTTGGACTAGCAAAAACATTGAGTTTTCTTTTTCAAACACCAGGCGTGGGAGAAATCGTGGTCGGATTTATTGTTCTTGCCATGGCATTTATTTTGTCCCTCTTTACGCAGGAACGAAAATAGTCAATAATTAAAGGAGGTTAATGTAATAGAGTAATAATCTGTACACAAGATTATGGATACGAAAAATGTCGAAGCAGTAGCGAAGGAAGTTAAGCAGAAACTTACGAAGAGTCTCTCACAGGCAGAAACACAAGCGATGAAGGAATTGACGAAAGTGAAGAAGACAGCGGAATCAGTCGTCAAGCAAGCCGAGCAGTTTGTGAAAAAAAATCCTGAAAAGGCAACTTTGGTAGCGGCTGGTATTGGTGCGGCATTGGGTGCGGCAGCAGCCATGCTCTTCAATTCGGGTGGAAAAAAGAAGAAGTAACATCAAATTCTTCCTTCAATATGAAAAAACCACTCAACAACGGAGTGGTTTTTTTGGATACAAATAAAAAGTATCTTCAATATGCTTGGCATCAAGGAAAAAGTATTTTCACAAAAGATTTTATTGGATGGATACTTAAATAATCCTCTTGAAAGATGGAAAGATTATTTTTTTTTAAAAAAAAATGGTACTATTGAAAATGAGAAATTGTCATGATCATGCATAAGTTGTAAACAGTTATCGTTATGTCGAAAATATTGAAACAAAAGCGAGGATCAGTTCTTGTTTTCTCACTGATTTTGTTGACGGCTCTTCTTTCAGCCGCATTGGCTGTGGCAGCAGTTTCTGTCTCAAATCTCAAATTAACTGTCGTCACGAATCAATCCAATCAGTCTTTTCAGGTGGCTAATTCAGGTGTGGAATTGGTTCTCCAGCAGACCTATAAGACACCGCCGCATGCGACTTTAAACGTTCTTGCCGGGGCATTGGGCCTTTCAGCAGCTTGTTCTGGAGGATTTATTACACAAAATAATGTTGTTGGGGGGAGCATCAAGGTATCTTTCTATGATAGTAGCGACACATTAATTGGTTGCGCAGATACAGATTGGCGCACCAAAGCTTCCAGGGTGGTATCAGAAGGCACAGCCTTCGGAACAACACGTTTGTTGGAGATGTCAGTAAAGCCGTTGTAATTGTCTACAGCAAACCTTGCTGATGAATTATACGATTAGCGGAACGAGGGGAAGGGGGATCAAATTTTCTGTTTAAGTGATCAAGATGGAAAAATTGAGAAGTAAGCGATGGATGAGAGACTGGTTTTTATCAAAGAAGAACGTCTCATAAATATACTGGAAATCATGGGAAGTCGAGGAAACATATTGGGGGGTGGATTTTTTTGTGTGGTTCTATGCTTGCTCATCGGGTGGTTAGTATGGGCGTATATTCATCAATCGAATAGCAGAGTGTGGGAGTCGTCTGAAACGATAGAATTACCGGAAAATAGTGAGGCGCGGGGTGTTGCCAATTCAAAAAATGATATTCAGGAAGATGCCAACACAGAAGAGTTAAACACTCTCCCAACGAATCAGTCGGAGGGAGAGTTAGATACGCAGAGTTCGTCTCCCGCTATACCCTCATCAGCCAATGACGCCAAGAAGGAGAAGATAATACCTCGGTCTGAAAAGCAAACGGAATCATCAGATATTCAAAAGAAATTGGTCGATTTTGGTTTTGAAAAGGCGGAGAGAAAGGTTCGGGAAATTGATACGGTCGTGCTGCATTCCTCTTTTAATAATCAGGGAGGTGATCAGTATTCTGTGGAAAAGGTTATGAGTATTTGGGAGAGCTATGAAGTAGCGCCGCATTTTGTCATTGATCGAAAGGGGAATATCTTGCAACTTGTTTTGGAGCACGATATCGCTTATCACGCAGGAGTTTCTCAAATGAAGGATGGGCGGAAAAATGTGAATGACTTTTCGCTGGGCGTGGAAATTTTGAACGCTGAGGACGATACCTATACAGAAGCACAATATACGGCAGTGAAGAACCTTGTCTCATATCTCAAAAAAACGTATCCTATCAAGTATGTGGTTGGGCATGATACCATTGCTCCCGGTCGTAAGACAGATCCTTGGAATTTTGATTGGAAGAAATTGGAGTAAATAACGAAATTCAAATGTCGAATATCGAACTTTGAAAAAACGAGTGAGCATGTCATTCCCACGAAGGCAGGAATCTAGGAGCCACAAGTGTTAGTTTTCCTCGAGTAGTAGAGAATCACCAGAACGAGATTTCTGACTGTTTAAGCTTCTTTCAAATCAACTTGGTGCCCGCCCCATACATTCATTTATGGAGTCTAGGTTCCCGCCTTCGCGGGAATGATAGAAAAAATTGATAGTGTATTGTTTGTGTTTTGAAATTTGAGATTTGCAATTGTATGGCCTATCGACTTGTACTCACAGTAGAGAAAGAACAATCGGCATTGGTTTTGTTTGAGGGCGGAGTAGAACGGGCGCGGCGTGATTGGGAAGAATCTCGAGATATGGGACGGCGCGCGTTTGAATCAATTGAAGAAGTGTTACGTGAAGTAGGGACGAACCCGAAAGAGGTGGTGTCTTTTCAGGTGATTTCCGAGCTGCCAGACGCATCGACTTCTCGGCGCATTGCGGAAACTGTCGCTTCGGTGTATACTTTTGGAGTGCAAGGTTTGGCTGGAGAAGAAGCTCCAGAATGAGTATCTCTCCCAAATCTCATGTCGAGAGAAGACTGCAGGATTTCGTGCGAAACCATTGAAAAGTGAGAAGGACTATCAAGATAATCCGACGA
>CAZDRG010000001.1:0-48292 GCA_964508015.1 uncultured Bdellovibrionales bacterium | reverse complement strand
CAATTTGAAGGAGAGAAGAGTGTCTTGATTGAAAAAGGGGCTTTGGACAAGTTCATCCTCATTGACCTGAAAGCTAACCCGAATCAGCTCTTGGATATAGTGAGTGGCAGGGTGGGGTAAAATCATCGAAAATAGCATAAATGGGTTTTTCAGAGGCTTTGTAGAGCCTCTTTTTTGTATTGACACCAAGCCTAAAAAGGTGTATAATTATGGGTTGTAAGTGAAAGCTTCCGACTGCCTCGATTCCCGGCATCCAGGGGATTTTCTTTGACAAAGGAGACGATGATGACACAGTCAATCACGTCAGCAATTACGCCAGGACAGGACAAGCAACTCGTGCGTTTCGTCGCGGATGCCGCTGAAAGCGCCGCCAAAACGGCAGTAGCTCAAGCGACTTTTCTCGACAAGGACGGTGCCCAGTTGGTCATCGTGCGCGGCGACGAGCTCAAGGTTGCCATCGAACGGGCAACCATCAACGCTCTCAAGCAGTTGAGCTCGCGCTACCCGGTGCTCGCTGAAACCAGGCTCCTCAAGCCTGTCAGCAAGTCAACCGTTCCGGCCAGGACAAAGCCCTTCAATGCGGCAGAGTTCTACCAGACCGGCACCGGCCTCTACGTCTACGACACGTTCGCAGACCGCCTCGACTTGAGCGCCAGGCAGACGGTGGATTCGGCTCCCGAACGTCCCTATGTGGCCTCGCTCCTCAAAGCGAACGCCTACGACAAGGACATCCGCAAGGAACTGCCGGAAACCCACCTGTCCACGCTGGAAGACATCGCAGGCCTCATCGAAGCACAGCCCAACGGCAAGTCGGGTTTCCTGCTCAATAACGGCTACGCGAACATCTTCTACGTCGAGGGCAAAAACGGTGAAGTCTTCGCCGTGTTTGTCCGCTGGTTCTCCGGCAACCGCGAGTGGAGCGTCTACGACTGGAAGCTCGACGAGGATGGCAATTGGAACGCTGGCAACCAGGTTCTCTGTCCAGGCAACGCGGCACTCTGACCCTTCAGTCCATTGGGCAAAAGACCCTTGGACGCTTAGTCTCTTAGACCCTTGGAAACTGCATCGCAGATTCCTCGGGTCTTTTTATTTTGATATAATGAAGAAGGTATGTTGGAAATTTCTTTCGGCTACGGCTGAAAGGTCAGGATACTGGAAGTGAAATGTGCCAGAATGATTGCGGAAAGGGTCTTCAGTCAGCGTGTCGTTTTATTTTCAAAAAAATATAATGCGTTGGTGTCTTGAACTGGTGGACTTCTATGTCCCGCATACGATACAACCCCAAGAGTAGTCGAGGGGTGGTGGAACGGATGGTTCAAGGCACAAAGTCTTCGCCGTGAATGTCAACTGGAACTCCGACAACCGCAAGTGGAACGTCAACGACTGGAAGCTCGACGAGAATGGCAACTGGAACGCTGACAACCAGGTTCTCTGCCCAGGCCACGTGTAAAGTTTCTCTCGTCTTTAGGGCGAGAGTTTTGTTTCTAAGCCTTTTTTCCAACCACCAAGCATCCGCCCGATTTCCTGGAGTTCAGTGGAAAGTGCGAGGTATTTTTTATTATCAATCAACTTACTCTCCCATCCTATTTGGAGAAAGAATTTGAGCAGGTCAATTTTGCCGCTCCCCGCAATCAGGTATTGAAGCTTCTCTGCTGGCTTGGCGTATTGTGCTCGGAAAACAATTTCTAATACCTCAAGAAAGAGCTTGTCTATTTTCCCTCCAAATGTGTAACGATGAAGTTTTGGAATATGTGCAACCGTGCTGTGCCACAATTGATAAACGGCCTTGAGCCTTTGCAAAAGAGGCAAGACCTGCGGGGGGGGGGTGTTAAAAGTAGGCATAAGGAAAAAGTAAAATTATCGGACAATTATCATCATATCATTTCTCCCGAAAATCTCCTTGAGGCGTGGAAAGAGTTTATCCGAGGGAAACACAAACGCAAAGACGTGGAAGAGTTTGAACTTCATCTCGCAGATAACCTTCTTGCAATCCATCGGGAACTCGCTTCCAAAACCTATTGCCACTCCCGCTACGAAGCATTTAGCATCTCCGACCCCAAGCCCAGAAATATCCATAAAGCGCGAGTGAGAGACAGAGTAGTCCATCGTGCCATTTACCGCATTCTCTATCCTTTCTTTGACCGACTGTTCATTGCCGATTCTTACTCTTGCCGAAATGATAAAGGAATCCATAAGGCTCTTGACCGCTTCCGTAGCTTTGCTCGCAAGGCTTCCCATAATCACACACGGACTGTGTGGGCGCTCAAATGCGACGTAAGGAAGTTCTTTGCTTCCATTGACCAGGATGTTCTGCTTAGTATCCTGAAAAAGCATATTCCTGACCAAGATATTCTTAATCTCCTTTCAGAAATCATTGGGAGCTTTCATACAGAGAGAGGCAAGGGCTTACCACTCGGCAACCTCACCTCTCAACTTCTGGTAAACGTCTATATGAACGAGTTTGACCAATTTATGAAACATCAGGCAAAGGCGAAATACTATATCCGCTACGCTGATGACTTTGTGATATTTTCCGATGATAAGGGACAATTGAAAACAACTCTCTTGCAGATAAGCGCTTTTCTTGAATTTCGTCTGGGTCTCAAGCTCCATCCTGATAAGGTGTTCATCAAGACGGTGGCTTCTGGCGTGGACTTTCTCGGATGGACGCACTTTCCAGACCATCGGGTATTGCGCACTGTTACCAAAAACAGAGCCTTTCGGAATATCCGTGAGAAGGAGGGTAAGCGGGAAACGGTTGAGTCTTATCTCGGTCTTCTGCGGCACGGGAATGGGTATAAGCTGCGGAAGAGGATTGAAGACAGTCTTTTAGAAGGTGAGGTTACAATTTGACTTATCTTATACAATCTCATATAATCTTATATAGTCATAGTATTATATAAGATTATGGAGAATAACAGCCAGTTTGAAGCTAGATTCACCCTTTTACCAGGGGAAATCTGGGCTAAAATAGCAAAAATTGATGAAATCAAGGGGCGGTGGACTGGTGGACTGAAATTGAGTCCCCAGATTTTGATTCGCCTGAAAAAATCAGTGCTCGTAACTTCTTCTGGAGCATCCACTCGTATTGAGGGTTCTAAGCTTTCTGATGCAGAAGTCGAGTCTTTCATTCAGGGCGTAAAGCCTGGGAAGTGGGAGAGTCGAGACGAGCAGGAAGTGCAGGGGTATTATGAACTGCTTAGCAATGTCTTTGATGTCTGGAGAGCCCTCTCTTTCAGTGAGAGTGCCATCAAGCATTTTCATAAAGAGCTTTTGAAGTATGTGGAAAAGGACGAACGA
The DNA here is from genome assembly GCA_964508015.1 of uncultured Bdellovibrionales bacterium. Classification (GTDB taxonomy): domain Bacteria; phylum Patescibacteriota; class Minisyncoccia; order Moranbacterales; family UBA1568; genus JAGOSP01. The sequence continues at coordinate 44,992 of CAZDRG010000001.1, read as the reverse complement.
CACCGAGGAGAATACAAGAAAGGGGAAAACTTGGTCAAAATGTTCGATACAGAGGGTAAGGAAATTGGAGTTGTCTTTGAAACAACGCCCGCCTATCTCACCCCGAAGAAGATGCAGGAACTGGTGAGCTTTACACTCACTGCTTTGGAAGAGAAGAAAATCCATTCACTTCTCGTGATTGGCAACTTCATCGTGGAGTTTTTGAGAATCCATCCATTTCAAGATGGTAACGGCAGACTCTCTCGCGTTTTGACGAATCTTCTCTTACTCAAAAAGGATTATGCCTATGCGCCCTATGTCTCTCACGAAAAGCTGATTGAGGACAACAAGGAGAACTATTACATCGCTTTGCGAAGAAGCCAGAAGAGTTTTGGAACAGAAAAAGAAGACATCACTCCTTGGTTAGATTTTTTTCTCACGATGCTCCTCAAACAATCCGAACTAGCTCTGGAACTGATGGAAAGTGAGCAGATAGAAAAACTTCTTTCTCCCAAGCAACTTGCTGTCTGGGAGTATATTCAGGGTGTTTCAGAAGCCACACCATCAGAAATTGCGGAGAAGACTGGAGTTGTCAGACCAACGGTCAACCAAGCTCTTACCAGGCTTCTCAAGGTGGAGAGGATTGAAAAAATCGGTTCAGGTCGGAGCACGAGGTATCGGAAGCTGTAATGAAGCCTGGTTTACTATGGACATTCTAGAAGAATACAAATCTTATAAGAATGTGCTGAGGCTCAAGCCGAGATACTTGGATATTTTTGAGTATAGGCACGGCCTGGCTAATGGCGAAAAGCATTCTTTGGATGAGTGTGGTAGCCAATTTCATATCAGCGGGACGCGGGTCAGGCAGATTGTTGCAAGGGTTGAGTATGAAATTGGAAATATAGTGAGTGGCAGGGTGGAGTAAATCTTACACACCTTGTTCCATAAACTTCTTTAGCCCGAAGTAGTAGAACTTTGAGGCTCTATCCTCTTGTATGGAGGTTCTAATAGTGTTCAGTAGGCGGAGCAATGAAATTTGAGGCTTACTAAAGCCTCATTTTTTATACCCCCAGATGTAGGTTAGAACCTGGTATAATGGAGCCTATGAACAATACATTTTATTTTCTCCGTCATGGGAAAACCAATGTAAATAAAGAACTCCCTATTAGTCAGTGGGTTCTTTCAGATGTTGGTGAGGGGCAAGCAAATCAGTTAGCGCAAGAAGGAGTTTTTGATGAGGTAGAAATCGTTTTTTCTTCGACAGAGGGAAAAGCCTATCAAACTGCCAGGCCGATTGCTGATAGGTTAGAGAAAGAAGTAATTCAACTGGAAGAAATAAGTGAGCTCAATCGGGATAAGGGTGGTTTCATGGAAGCCGAAGCATATGAACAGGCGGTGGAGTATTGTTTGCTGAATCCCAAACAATCAGTGAATAGCTGGGAAACAGCCGAAAGTGCATTACGACGGTTTTCTCAGAAAATTGAAGAATTAGATAGTCAGTACGAAAACGAAAAGATTTTGGTGGTTGGCCATGGCTACACGATAAACATGTACTTTGCCAAACTTCTCGGTAAGCTTGATAATGTTTATGAACGACTCAATACAAATGGTTTTGCTGACTGGGGAATAGTAAAGGCAGGAATTGTTGCGAAGGACATAGCTAAGTAAGCCAGCACTTACAAGCCGAGCCAATGTCAGGGATATATTGGTAGCCCTGACCCTGTAAACAGGTTCTAATAGCGTCCAGTCCGCGGAGCAATTTCTAAATAGAGGCTTTTGTAAGCCTCTATGTATGTTTTAGTATTGACACCGACTGAGAAAGGTGCTATCCTGTATAGTTGCAAGTTTGTTAGAGCAACGGCCACGTTCCCGGCAGAAAGGGAAAGCACATTTACAGGAGAAAGCCATGATCAAGTTCACGCCACCCTTCGGCGCTCTTTGCATCTCGACACTGGTATCAGATACCTCACTTGAGCTGCTGTACTGCTTCCGTGATGTTGAGGATGACCCTCATCACTACCGGGCAATCTGCAAGATGTCAGAGTTCGTCGTCCGTCCATGCGATTCCGGGTACGTGTTCACGAACCTGGACGTTGCCCGAGTTGATGGAACCATCCCGGCGCCGGTCGTGGAGCATCGCCACCTTTGCACGTGGCAAGAGCTGTGCGCGATCAAAGAGTTCTGGCAAAGGCCCAGCGGTTTGAGCGAAAACTTTCTCTACTTTGAGGCGTGGTTCCGCAACGCTCTGCAAAACGACGGAATCCCGGAGCAAGTGAAAGAGCGGCTGAAGACGCTCATCTAGCACCCGCCTCAACAGGCATAGGAGATCCTCCACTTGTTGCACGGCGGGTTTTCTATTTGGCAAGAGAGAGATCAACCTCCACTAACATCTTCTTAATACTTCCCCAATCAAAAGTTCTAAGTCTATCCACTAGGGGGAGCAACTTCTAAATAGAGGCTTTTGTAAACCTCTATGTATGTTTTATTATTGACACCGGCTGAGAAAGGTGCTATACTGTATAGTTGCAAGTTTTGACTGAGCAACAGCCACGTTCCCGGCTGAATGGGAAAGTTTCACATCTCACAGGAGGTTGCTCATGGCAACAATCAATTTTGAAAACGGGGATACCTTTACGTTCCCCGGTGGCAGTGGCGTCGTATTGCCCTGCGGCAAGGCACTCATCATCGTTGGTACGGGTGGCCGCAGCGGCTATGACGTGCACAAGAACCTGATCCCTGATGGTGCCCTACCTGGCAAACCGACGGCTTACGAAGTGGCTCTGGCTCTCAGAGCCGTTGTCGCCGCAGTGTCGCCGTGACTTCGAGGCCGCATGGTATCACCCAGCGGCCTCAGACTCTTTTTATTCCAAAACTCGCTCCATTTCTTCTATCATCTTCCCAATATTTCCCCAATCAAACGTTCTAAGTCTGTCCACTAGGGGGAGCATTGAAATTTGATGCTTAACAAAGCCTCTTTCGGTGAGCTCTAGGATTTAATGCCTATTTTCTTCCTGTAGGAGGTTGGTTAAAATTTGATTCGGTTTCTGACACTGGAGTCATTTTCTCGAACGGTTGAGCGTGTGCAAGAATGTCTGAATCGCCTGAGTCATTAATCGCGGATATTGACACTTTATAAATAATATGGCTATCATATAGAGTCACATGTGTGGCAAAGAGTTCGTTTTTTCAACGTATTCCAAGAAGGAGGTAAGGGATGAAAGTTTTGAAAGTCAGTGCCATAATGGGTGGCAAGAATTTCACGAAGTTGTTTTCAGAACCGGTCGGTCGGTTTGAGCGGGATTCTCTCGGACACGATCGGTACATCACGGCGGCCTTCCCCAAAATCATCGCGATCGTGAATCTGAATTCAATAAGTGATACGGCGGCCAGCATTAAGATGCTTGGAACGGCCCGCATGGGTAACAATCTGCTGGTGCCCCACGACTCGGTCGAAGTGGAGACTAGCAAGCCGGTGATTATTGTCATCGGCAACGTCGATTTCACTTTCGAAATTGTCGACGTCGGCTAGCATCGCCTTGCCACCCACCACGGTCCGCTCGCAGTCTCTCAGACTCGGGCGGACCATTCTTTTTTTACTGAGTCACTGAATCGAGGAAGAGAGATTCTCAAGATATTTGCAATTTTAATAGTTTTGTGTTATTGTTTTGAGTGTCGAAAGAACAGACGATAAATAGGGGGTTGTTGTTTTAGAGTAGGTGCAGATAATTTTATGAAGCGTGAACATATTGTTATGGGTGAATACAGAAAAGCTGGAGGTTTTGGCGGAAAGAGAGAGGGCGGGTTTGGTGGTGGACGTCCGAGTTTTGGTGGGGGAAGACCAAGTTTTAATCGCGGAGGTGATCGTGATAATGGACCACGCGAGATGTTTCCTGCGACTTGTTCCTCGTGCCATAAATCATGCGAGATTCCTTTCCGTCCAAGCGGAGAGCGTCCTGTCTATTGCCGGGATTGTTTTGGTTCAGAGGGGGGGTCAACTCCAGATACTCGCGGTCGGCGAGATGACCGAGGAGGCGAATCTCGTTTTTCTCGGCAGGAACGAACTCCATCTTTCGCCACACCAAAACCTCCGATGGAGGATAAACGCATTGATGGTCTGAAGAGACAATTAGATGATGTCAGCGCGAAAGTAGATCAGATCTTGCATATCCTCAGCACGCAAAATGCAGGAGTAGCTCCTGAAAGTAAATCATCAAAGAAGAAGAGCAATACCGAAGCAGTAGAGGAAGCGATACAAAGCATCGTTGCGGATATCAAGACGACGAAGAAGGCAACAAAAAAGGAAGAAGAAGTATCTGAGAAGAAAGTCGCCAAAAAGAAGCCAGTGGCAAAGAAAGCGTAGTCATCGAAACAATTCAAGAGAGGGTAGGACGTAAGTCCTGCCCTTTTTTTGTCTGTGTGGTGTATAAATCCAATTCAGGAGTATAATTAAGAGGTAATTAAGAGATAACCACAGAAACATGAATCTCGTATTTCTTCGATTAAGTGTCGATATCATTCGGGGAGTTATCGCTCGGTTTCCTGTCGTGGTATTGTTTGCGTTTATAGCAACCGGATTAATGGTGAACGTCGTTGATGGTTCAGCGCCAGCGTGGGCTGAAACGCTCGCGGTTGTTTGCGGAGTGAGCTTTTTTGTCGGATTGGCTGGGTATTTATTTGCTATGCGACTCGGGAAAGGAGACGTTGCTGTGGGGCTCCTCTTGGTTATTTTTGCAGAAGCATATTTTTGGTTTCTCCCGAGAGGATTTGAAATGATGAGAAGTATCGATTTTGCGCAGATATTTTGCCTTCTTATAGTAAGCATCATCGCTATATTTTCAGCACCGTATCTCTTACATCAACAAGTGAATGGATTTTGGCAGTACTGTAGGCAACTTATAAGTAGGTTTCTTTTTACAGCAATTTCTACGGGAACACTGTTTATTGGTATTATAATATCCTTAATGAGTACACAGTTTCTTTTCGATTGGAAGATGCAGCAGGAGTGGTATTTTTGGATATTGATACTGATTGTTGGGCTCGTGAGTCCAATCGTGTTTTTGTCGGGTATTCCTAAACAATTAGATCACCTAGAAGTGGCAGGTGATTATCCATACGCATTTGAGGTCTTTTCAAGATATGTCTTGGTGCCATTGCTCATACTGTATGGGAGCACCTTGTATGTCTATGGCGGAAAAATACTTCTTCTGGGGGAATGGCCGAAGGGGATGGTATCAACTCTGGTCTTTTGGTACGCCTTACTGGGAATTGCGATATGTTTCTTTCTCTTTCCGCGTAGAGACCAATCATTATGGATTCGGCCGATGGTAAAGTTCTTTTATGTTACGCTTATTCCATTGGCAACATTGCTTCTTGGCGCAGTCATTATCCGTGCCTCAGAATATGGACTGACCGCGAATCGGGGAGGGATGATCATGTTTGGGATTTGGTTGATCGGAGTGTCTCTTTTCAATTTGACGAAAAAACGCGATGATATTCGGTTACTCTTTTTTGTGACTGCAATGAGTATTTTCGTATTTTCTTTCGGTCCCTTGAGTGTTTTTTCGGCTGCCCGAACGAGTCAGATACATCAGTTGGAGCTCTTATTGATGAAAAATGCGATTCAAGTTGACGGCGTCATCAGTCAGGAACATCAGGATTTAATTTCACCGGATGAGAGATACCGGTTGAGATCGGTGATACAGTATCTCTGGAGTATTCGAGGTCTTGATGCGGTCGGCATGCGTTTGGGAATTTCCTTGGAGGGGTTGAATCCTGAGCAAGCATTTGCTTTGTTTGGTATTGGGTATGCCGTAGAACAGGAACATACCTTAGCATCTGATCAGACAGATGCGGATAGTCCGCGGTACGTTTTTCAGGTTGAGTACAGAGATGTTCTCGATATCAGCGGCTTTTCTCGTCTGTATCAATTCACTTGCCGAGATGTCTGCTTATCTGGTGAGGGGAAGGAGAGTATCGCATTCGAGAATGGAGTATTGCAAGTAAAAGATCAGGGAGGAAAAGTAATAGTTACAGTAGATCTCGTAGAAAAATCACAAGAGCTCCTGACACAGTACGCTGTTCAACAACAGACTCCAGAAATTACTCCGCTCTCTCCGAATATGCGCAAGATAGTAAGCCTACAGGATATGACTTTTGAGAAAAATCAGGGAAAGCTGAAGATAAAATTGGTGTTCGATGAATTAGACTTCCAGAGAATGAATGAGAAGAATTCAGTGAAGAGCGTTCAAGGTAGGCTTTTGATCACTCGTCCTTAATCACTCTTGTTTAAATCAGTGGGTGGTCTAGTAGAAAGAATGGGTATGTTTTTTCGGAGAACCCGATTGGAATGTATGAGAGGTATGAGTAGTATCAAGATATTGTTACTCCTCACTGCTTTTGGCTGCCTCATGTTTGTCGGCACGAGAATGGCTGAGGTGATATCGCAGATCGTTCTTCAGAAGCCATCAAGTGTAGGAGGCTTGCTCCAGATAGGAGAGGCGAAAGTTCTCAAATTTCCAGCACCCGATATTCCATATCGAAAGGATTTCACTTGGAAGTATCAAGGGAAGACCTACGTTCTCGAGACAGTACTGTATGAATCATATTATGAGTTTTATACGTCTCTTCCAACGGGTGTGCCACTAGCGGGAGATGAGGGACAAGGTAACCTTGTATGGTGGACGAAATTGAATAATCTTTTCCTGTCTTCGGTTCCTGGCGACACGATTTTTGCTGATGTTGCGCATAGAATTCGTCAACTCGGAGAACAGAACAAATTGAGTGAGAATCAAATAGTAGAACTTGTCGCTTCTTTTGTTCAAAGTCTCCCGTATGATCAGGAGAAAACGAATCGTCGAGAAGCTGGTTTGAATGGGGAAGGCGAAAAGACGTCATATCCTTATGAAGTGCTGTATACAGAGACGGGAGTGTGCCAGGATAAAAGCTATCTTGCGTATCGTCTTTTACAGGAACTCGGAATAGGTGTTTCTATTTTCTTGTTTCCGGATCCTCGCGATAATCATATGGCGGTTGGAGTGCAGTGCCCAGGAGAGTATGCCAATTACGGTTCTCGGTATTGTTTTCTTGAAACAACCAGTACAGGCAATAAAATCGGCATCGTGCCGTCATTGTTTTCGGCAAGCCGAGTGGCGACTGCTCAGATTGAAATCGGGGATGTTCTCCATGACCAGTCAGAGCATCAGTATCAGGCATTGGGTCGAGTAGAGATTTTAAATGCAGTTGTCGGAAAAGAATACACGGGAATCATTGATACAGTGAGAACTCGTGATGAGATCGACCGACTAAGAAAAACTATCTATGCGTATAAACGTGAATTAGCAGAACAAAGTGAAGTGATTGCAAATGAAGAAAAACGACTGAGTCAATATAATGCTCAACTGAATCAGCTAAAACGGGAAAAACGATATAAAGAATATAATGATTTAGTCAAATCTTACAATCGATTAGTCGTAGACTTTGGACGGCACATTTCAGGGTATAACTCCTTAGTTGAGAAGAGCAATCAAGCTATCGCACGTTACAATAAAGAGAATAAATTATTCTACGAATAGTGGATAGACATTCAATTTTGACTACATACCGTTCAGAAACGGAAAAGAGAGGCGCTTCCTTTGCTTTGTTGTTTTCAGAATGGTAGAGTGAACACATGAAAAAGAATTGGTACTCACAGTTTTATGGTCGCAAGAAAATATTTGATGTATGGTCAGTGCCACACTTTTTTTTCGGTGTGATGGCAGCAAGTTTTATTGGTGTTTTCCCTGTTCATTTTTGGTATTTTTTTGGGAGTATTATTCTGATGGCCTTTATTTGGGAGTGTTTTGAATTGTGGATGGGAATTCATGAGACATTTCTCAATAGGGTGACAGACGCGTTATTGCCACTTATCGGGTTTTTCCTCTTGTATCATATTTTTCAAAATTTGTCGTTGACGACTGATCATCAATCGGGTATTTTTGTTGTTTCAATTTTTGTTTTCTTCTTGTTGAATTATATTTCCTGGGAAGCACGCTTTAACGGAGAGCGTGAATTTTTAGGATAAGACGAAGCTACGATTGGTTGAGCGGCAGTCGCTTGCTTAACAACATCGATAGGATACCAGAAAGAAGTTCTGGTTTGTCCGTACCAGAAACTTAGGGGGGCATCGAAACTATGTCTAAATGATATTTCTTTTGGCGGATTAAATAGCACATACTCAAAGATAAAGAATACTGAACCGAGTTATATATGGTAGAATGAAACAGATACCGTATTAATATTGATTCCTGAATAAGTATGGATAAGAAATCGAGAATACTCTTCCTGGTTTTTTTCATCGTTTTGGCCGGTTCAGTACTAGCGACTTATTATAAGTACATCGTGATTCGGGATTACATCATTGAAGCACAGATCAATTGTGACCAAACGATGGAAGCGTGTTTTATTTCCGTATGTGATCCTGATAATGGTGAGGAATGCGCGGGTAACTTACAAGAAGATATTACGTATTTCAAAATCCTCCATCGGAATGCCAAGAATATCCCGATCTGTGATCCAGAAGCAGCCGGTTGTCTAGCCTCGTCTTGTCAAAGTATGGAAGAAGATTGCTTTGTGACGCTTTGTGACTCATCAGTGGAAGATGCTGTTTGTTCTGACCCAGACATATATTTGAGAATGCATTCTATTACAGAAGAAACGACCAAGAAAACCACGGAAGAAAAAGACTCTCTGGTACAGACTGAATTAGAAACTGAAATGATGGATGGCGGTAACGCTCAAGGGGAGTAGCAGTAAGAGCATATTTACAAGAAAATCCTGAAGAATTCAGGAAGTATCTTCATGAGATACTGCAAATAATCCACAGGGCTCCTTTTTGGAATATTGACAATATATTTTATATGGTGTATAATATTAGAATAAAGATTTTTTAATGTTTGCGGAATAGAATACTATGGACTACTCTTGGTTGATAATTGCTCTTGTAGCACCTTTTTTATGGGCGCTGACGGCCGTTCTGGATAGTTACTTTGTCGTGAATTGGTATCGTGATAAATACGATGCGATTGTCGTGTCTGGAGTGTTTCAGTCATTACCCGTGTTCCTTGTTGTCTTTGGTATTATACCGTTTACGCCTCCGTCACCGGGGGTCTTTTTTTTCGCTATAAGCTCTGGATTGGCTTTTATCGGGTCATTCTACTACTATTTTACCGCCCTGTTTAATGATAATGATTCTTCGCTTGCTATGGCTTTCTGGAATTTTACCGTGCCCATTGTGCCTTTTTTGGCCTGGATTTTGTTTGGTGAGGTTTTGGAGTTTCGACACTATGCCGGAGTAACTATCTCATTCCTTGGCGTGCTTGCGCTTGCCTTCTATCAAAAAGTAATACGCCAAGTCAAAATAAAGAATTTCTCGCTTCCGATGATGGGCGCAACGGTGCTTTTCTCATTGAGTATGATTTTTTCAAAAGAAGCATATTCGGGAGCCGGCTTTTTTGATGTGTTGCTCATTTTTTGCTTGAGTGCTTCCATCGGTTCGCTTTTCATCTTGGCACTCAGATATCGATTCGGTTTTATTTCTCGTTTTCGAGGAATTATTTCTTTGGTGAAGAAGAATTTTCATTGGTTTATCCTCTCTGAAGGGCTCTACTTCATCGGAACGGTTACTTCGCAGCGAGCTTTAAGCCTAGCGTCATCAGCTACATTGGTGGTAGTTATTGAGGCGCTTGTTCCGATTTTTATTATGATGATTAGTATTGCCATGATTTGGTTGTATCGGATTCTGCATCGTCAGAATCGTATTGTTGAACAAGTGCTCCTAAAACAGGTATCCGGATCGGGCGTGAAAATTTTTGCGACGGCTTGTCTTGTCGGGGCCATCGTATTTGTCGCATAGGTTTTTTGGTATGATATTTGAGGAGGAGACGTATTGCGTAGAGTGTATTTTTTTCGAAGAATACAGTGAGTAGTATTAAAGTTGTTACTTATAAAGTTGTATGTCATGAAAGTACTTGCTGTTTTGTCTCAAAGTCTGATTGGAGCAGATCTTGTTGTTCGCTTAAAACGCGAAGGATGTGAAGTGAAAGTTTTTATCGACAGCGAACTTCAGGAGGGGTGTTTGGATGGAATGATTGATAAAACGAAAGATTGGAAACAAGATCTCGAATGGGTGGGTAAAAACGGACTTATTGTCTTTGATGATGTTGGCTATGGTGAGATTCAAGACAGTCTTCGTCGTGACGGATTTAGTGTTATTGGAGGAAGTGCTCAGGCGGATCGCCTTGAGTTAGATCGCGCATTCGGACAGTCGGTTTTCGAAAAGTCTGGAATGAGCACCGTGCCCCTGTTGAGTTTTGGAAACGCCGATGAAGCGATACATTTTGTGAAACAGAATGGTGGCTTATGGGTGGTCAAACAAGATGATCATCAGAGCACACTCAATTATGTCGGCATGATGTCAGATGGAAGTGACGTTTTGAGCTTGCTCGGAAATTACAAGCATCTTGGCATCAAAAACATATCATTGCAAAAGAAATTGGAAGGCGTTGAGGTCGCAGTGGGTCGTTTTTTTAATGGCTTGGATTGGGTAGGGCCATCCTGCATTAATTTTGAACACAAGCCACTTTTCAACGGAAATATTGGTCCAATGACTGGTGAGATGGGGACACTTATGTGGTACGAGGATGCAGAACAGAGTCGCCTTTCTCAACACATACTGAATAAGTTGACGCCGTACTTAAAGGAATTTGGTTTCAAGGGATATGCTGATATTAATTGCATTGTAAATGACGAGGGCGTGTGGCCACTTGAAGCGACGATGCGTTTTGGATGTCCAACAATTCATTTGCAAGCTGCTCTGCACCATTCTCCATGGAGCGATTTTTTGAAGGCACTTGCCGATGGTGAGTCTTACGACTTACAATACAAGGCAGGGTATGGGGTTGTTGTTTCATTGGCCGTTCCACCATTTCCATTTTTTTCATATACCCGTATCGACCCTGAACATCTTATGCGAGGAGTGGATGTTTTTTTCAAAAAGAATCTTTCTGAGGAGGAGTTAAATCGGTTCTGTTTTCAACAGGTATGTTATGAAAATAGTTCGTATCGCATCTCTGGGGTAACGGGCGAATTGGCATTCGTTACTGGGACAGGATTAACAGTTGAAGAAGCGCGACTGAATGCCTATTCTCTTGTTGATTCAGTTATTGTCCCTAAGATGTTTTATAGGACTGATATTGGGAACAAATTTATCCATGAAGATCGCGAAACATTGACTCTTCTTGGTTGGATCAAATAATAACAACATAAAATATATGAGTTTCAACCTGATAGATAACATTCAATCTTGCCACATTGAATTGCCGTCACTCTTGTATTATTCACATATACCCACATCGATCATAGCTTTGTTGCTAGGGATTTTCGTATTTTGGAAGAGCAGGACCCTTATCGGAGGAGCACTTCTCGCAATCTCAGTATTTTTTACATTGTGGAATTTAGTAGATTTGATTCTCTGGACGAGTGTGAACGGGAGTGTCATTATGTTTTATTGGTCTAAACTGTATTTTTTGCAAAGTGCTATCGTTCTCTCGACACTTTTTTTCTCTTACGTTTTTCTTGAAAAAAAAGAACCTCCTTTTTGGAGCGAATTGATTGGGGTTCTCCTTTTGCTCCCACTTGTGGCGATGATGTCAACGAAAGACTTACTTCTTGGCTTCGATTTACGAAGCTGTGAGGCGACTCAGGGGTGGCTTACTCGATACGCCTACTTTGTTCAGGTATTCTCATTAGCGTGGACATTTGGATACTTTTTCATGAGATACCGGCGGATCGCTGATATCGAAGAAACGAAACGTCAGCATATTTTCTTCCTCGGCATATTTCTTTTTTTGTTGTCATTCTCTTGGGGAAACTTGTTCGGAAGCCTGACATTGCAGTGGGGAATGGAACAGTACGGTCTTTTTGGGATGCCGATATTTATTGGTTTTCTTGCTTATCTCATCGTGAAGTTTAATGCCTTCAATATCAAACTTTTGGGTGTGCAGGCATTGACGATCGCCCAATTTGTTCTTATTGGATCTATGCTGTTCTTTGCTAAGAGTGAAGTGAATAGATTTCTGACATTACTGACTATGATTATCACTACTGGCGCTGGTTGGTTTTTAGTAAAATCCGTCCAGAAGGAAATCGATCGGAAAGAAGAACTGCAAACCATGTCGGATCGGCTTGCGATTGCAAATCAGGAGCTTAAGCGGTTGGATAATGCCAAGTCGGAATTTATCTCAATTGCATCGCATCAGTTGCGGACACCACTGACTGCGATTAAGGGTTACACCTCACTCATTCTCGAGGGGAGTTATGGAAAGATCGATAATCAGATTCAGGATGTTATTAATAAGGTCTATTCGGCAAATAATCGTCTTATTGAACTCGTGGAGAATCTCCTTTCAATTTCACGACTTGAGTCAGGGAGAATGCAGTATAATTATCAGTTAGTACAATTGGCAGATGTCGTGGATGAGGCGATGAGCATGTTCGCTGTGGTCGCAAAGAAGCGAGATATTAACCTTGAAGTGTTGACTCCGGAAATGCCTTTGCCGCTCCTCTCTCTGGACGCTGGGAAAATACGAGAGGTTCTTTCTAATCTGATTGACAATGCTCTCAAATATACTGAAAAGGGTTCTGTGATTGTCAAGATGGAACAATTGGGAGATGAGAAGGTGCGATTGTCAATAAAGGATACGGGTATCGGAATTAATAAAGAGGATTTGGAGCATATCTTCTTGAAATTTGCTCGGAGCAAAGAGACTGAAAAGCTCTATGTTGGAGGAACTGGTCTCGGACTCTACGTTGGACGGACTTTTATCGAGAAACACGGAGGTCGTCTCTGGGCAGAATCAGCCGGTCATGGACATGGATCGGAGTTTATTCTTGAACTTCCGATTTCCCGAGATTCCGTGTAATATAAGTGGAGTAGCGGACAGAAAGTAATACTTTTTCTTTTTCGATATGGCAAAGATACTCTTAGTAGAAGACGACCCTTTTATCGCTGATATTTACAAGAAGAAATTTGAATCATCAGGATTTGAAGTTTTGAATATCACGAATGGTCGGTCAGCTCTCAAGGCAATTGATGAGCAGCGTTTCGATATCATTTTGCTTGACTTGGTGATTCCGGAGATGTCTGGCTTGGATGTCTTAAGAGAACTTCGTGGGCCTCGGTATCCCACCGGTCTCCCGATTGTTATTTTTAGCAATCTCTCCAATCCAGAAGACCGAGAGTTAGCTGTGCAACTTGGTGCGAATGGTTTCATCCCCAAAACAGATTTTTCGCCCTCACAGGTGGTTGACGAAGTGAATCGGTATTTGCGGCAGTTTGGTGAACAAGGGAAAAACGAAAGTCGTCGCCTCGTGGGTGAAACAGCAATCAGTAAGCCCGCGCATCAATCTGTCTCGGGGAAAAAACGCATACTTTTTATTGAAGATGAAGAAGTATTTGTGGATATGTTTGTTCGGAAATTGGAAGATGAAGGGTATGATGTGGTTGTTGAACGAAATGGGACGCAAGGGCTTGAACGAGCGCAGCAAGAGCAGAATCTCGATTTGATTATCACTGATGCTATGCTCCCAGGGATCAATGGGAAAGACCTGGTGTCCGGAATTCATCAGGCTCCAGAGTCATCACGGGTGCCGATTTTTGTTATCTCAGCTTCAGTTGACGATGATGATATGAATGATATGCTGTCTGCTGGGGCGATTCGGGCGTTTTTGAAAACAAAGATTGTGCCGAGTCAGTTGGCGGATGAAGTGACAAAATTTTTTCGGGAGCGTGATCGTAATCATCAGTAGAAAGGATATAATGATATGCAACGGATATTGATACGTGATGTCCCCTCACATGTAGGGGAAGAGGTGTTTCTCCAGGGCTGGGTAAGCGTGCGTCGAGATCACGGAAAATTGGTTTTTCTTGATGTGCGCGATCGCTCAGGGTCGGTACAGGTGGTGGTGTTGCCACAGCATGCCGAGGCATGTTCGGCAGTGGCATTGGTACGCAGTGAATGGGTGGTGGCAATCCATGGCATGGTGAATGCTCGACCCGAAAAGTTAGTGAATCATGAACAGCCAAATGGACGCGTGGAAATCGAGGCATTCTCCATGGAGGTTTTGAATGAAGCTGAAACGCCAGTGTTCGATATAGCTACTGATGGGAAGGAAGTCGGGGAAGAAACCCGTCTGACGTATCGATATCTTGACTTACGTCGAGAAAGAATGCAGCAGAATATTCGCAAGCGGCATGAAATGATGTTGCATGTTCGGAACTTTTATTCCAATGAAGGCTTCTTGGAAATTGAGACGCCCTATATGACGAAGTCGACGCCCGAGGGCTCACGTGATTATGTGGTACCTTCCCGTACTGAGAAAGGGAAGTTTTATGCGCTTCCGCAGTCTCCCCAACAGTATAAGCAGCTGTTGATGACTGCCGGCTTTGAGAAATATTTTCAGATTGCGCGTTGTTTTCGTGATGAAGATACGCGGGGTGATCGTCAGCCGGAGTTTACCCAGATTGATGTGGAGATGAGCTTTGTTTCTCAGGAAGATGCCATGCGCATTAATGAGGCGATGATTGTGGACGCTGTGCAGAAAGTCTATCCAGAAAAGATAATTCAGGAGTTGCCGTTTCCCCGTTTGACGTATCAAGAGTCCATGGATCGTTATGGTTCCGATAAGCCAGACCTAAGAAAAGACAAGGAGAATCCGAATTTGCTTGCTTTTTGCTGGGTAATTGATTTCCCGTTTTTTGAGAAAGATGATAAGGGCGGATGGACATTCACGCATAATCCTTTTTCGGCGCCCAAGCCAGAGTATGCGCAGTACCTGGCGGAACAGCGGGATATAGAAAAAATCGTGGCGGCTCAGTACGATATGGTATTGAATGGATATGAGATTGGTGGAGGAGGTATTCGTAATCATCATCCGGATGCTCTGAAGAGCGTTTTTCAGATTATGGGATATTCAGATGAGCGTATTGTGGACAATTTCGGACATATGCTTCGAGCTCTCGCTTCCGGGACACCGCCGCATGGTGGCATTGCTTTCGGCTTCGATCGCTTGATGATGCTTCTTCAGAATGAGCCGAATATCCGTGAGGTCATTCCTTTTGCAAAGACAGGAGAGGGTCGTGATCTCATGATGCGAGCACCTTCCACTATAACAACAGTGCAACTCGGAGAACTCGGAATTGTATTGAAAAAATAGGTCTGGTTGGGGGTATGCGTGTGAGACGGATTGGAATAATTCTTGAAAACAGGGTAGAATAGACTATCCTGTTTTATGATGCTATGACATTCTCCTTATTTCTGCGAAAAATCCAAAAGGATCTGATCAATCGGTTTTTCGGGCATTTGGCACCGGATATCGGTATTGATTTGGGCACGGCGAATACGCTGGTGTATGTGAAAGGGCGCGGTATTTTGATTAACGAGCCATCAGTTGTGGCAGTCAATCAACGAACTGGTCAAATCCTCGCAATCGGACGTGAGGCCAAGAAAATGGTTGGAAAGACACCGAGTCATATTGTAGCCACTCGACCGCTGGTTGATGGTGTGGTGAGCGATTTTGAAGTGACGCAGCAGATGCTTCGCTATTTTATCAATAAAGTGAATCGAGGAAAGTTTTCGTTTCTCCGTCGACCGCGTGTGTTGATAGGTATTCCGTCAGGTGTCACGGAGGTGGAAAAGCGCGCTGTAATTGAAGCAGCCTTGAATGCGGGCGCGCGTCAGGCATTTCTGATTGACGAACCAATGGCGGCAGCTATTGGCGCTCGCTTACCTGTGACCGAAGCTGGGGGCAATATGGTAGTTGATATTGGAGGTGGGACTACGGAAATTGCAGTTATTTCATTAGGCGGAGTGGTCGTTTCAAGGAGTCTTCGAATCGCCGGTGATGAAATGAATGAGGATATCGTTCGTTATTGCCGTGATGAGTTTAATATTCTCATCGGCGAGAAAACAGCCGAAGAAGTGAAAATTGCGATCGGGAATGCTTTTCCTCTGCGGGAGCGTCTGACATACGCACTTCGGGGTCGAGATCTCGTGTCTGGGTTGCCGAAAGAAGTCATTATGAATGATGAACATGTCCGTGAGGCATTATCCCGATCGATTCGAGTTATCGTGAATAATGTGAAAACGATAATTGAAGAAACCCCGCCAGAGCTTCTTTCTGATGTCATGCAGAGAGGGATTATTCTAGCTGGTGGAGGAGGGCTCATTCGCGGCTTAGATCGACTTTTAGCGAATCAAACTGGCATCAGCGTGCGAATGATGGAAGACCCTTTGACTGCCGTCGTGCGTGGCACTGGATTGGTATTGGATGATATGGAACACCTGCAAGAGGTACTTATCGAAGAAGAAGTGACACGAGAGTATTTGTCTTCTTGAGCATGATTTATCTCGTTATATAGAGACTCAAAACAAATGGTCAGAAAACTATTTTTTCAGACAAAGCTGTCAAAAGCACTTCTGGCTCTGTGTATACTGGGATTTTTGGCCTGGTGGAATCCGGCGTTTGCTGTAAAACCGATTGCGGCGGTTACGCAGATTCTTTTTTTCCCATTTGAGAGATTGTTTTCATATGTCGCTTTTGAATCACGAGAGACCGTACGATTTCTTTCTTCGATTGGCGAGCTGAAGACAAGAAATGAAGAACTTCTCCGAGAGAATCTTGATTTACGGGCTGAAGAGGCACTCTTAAAAGAAGTACGTCATGAAAACGAAACACTTCGAAGAGACTTCGATCTCGACTTACGAAATCAATATCAACTTGTGGCTGCTGAAGTTATTGGGCTAAGCGGACTCATGCAAGGACAATCGCTGATTATCAATCAGGGGAGTGGTGCTTATGTAGAGACGGGTATGCCAGTGATTGTGGGAAAAGGTATTCTCGTTGGGAAGATTACAGAGGTGTTTGTCGGAAGTGCCCGAGTCGACCTACTTTCAAATCCGGAAAGTATGGTGGCTATGACCACACCCGATGGTTCGGCTAAGGGAATTGTTCGTGGAGAACATGGTTTAGGACTTTTGTTTGATATGGTTCCTCGTACGGATGTTTTTAAGCGTGGCGACACTATTGTGACATCAGGCTTGGGGGGGGAGTTCCCACGAGGACTGCTTGTAGGGACGCTTCAAGATCCAGAATATACTCCGGATAAACTGTTCCAACGGGCTCCAGTAATTGCCCCAATAAAATACACCGATATCCGTTTTGTGTCTGTTATTCTAAAATCAAAGCCATGAGTACTTGGGTACGATTTGTGAGTATATTCAGTGTCGTTGTGTTACATATTGCCATAGTACCGGTATTTTTTTCAGGAGTGTCGACACCTATCGCACTCGTGGTAGTGGCAGTAGTTTGGACGGCGCTTCTTGGTTTCCCCGCGGTATTGCTTCCGCTTCTTTCTGTCGTAGTTATCTGTGATAGCATTTTATTTGGTTCCATTCAATTCGCATCATTGTATTTTGTTTTGGTAGCCTATGCAGTGAGTTTTTTTATGAAGCGGACACTGCTGGGCGAGAGGAGCGGGCTCGGTTTTTTTATCCTGGCGATTTTTGCAGGCGGAGCAGCGGGCGGGTATGTTTTTTTTAATCAATTGGTGATTGGAATAACAAAAGAGAGTTATCCTTTTTGGAGCATGCTATCAGACTCTCTGTTGGCTTTCTCTCTCTTTTTTCTCTTGGCACCTTTGCTTAGATGGTTTGAGTCAGTTATTCGTACACTCAGACAAGAGGCGCAGTTTGCGATAAAATAAAGCACCACATGAAACTTTTTATTCGAAACTTGGTCCACCCATCCCGCCATGGTCGCGAAATCGACGATGCGGTGCTCACTATCACCGAAGAGGAAGCGGCACGTCTGGAATGGCCACTGTCGAAGGGATGGTTTCGAGTTATCTGGTGGATTTCCGTACTCGTTTTAATGATTTTGGCAGGAAGGGTTTTTACCCTTAATACTGTGCAAGGAGAAAAGTATCAAAGTATGGCAGAGCGTAATAGCCTACGAACACTGTCTATCTCCGCTCCGCGTGGGATTATTTATGATCGTGCTGGACAGGCATTGGTGCAAAACATTCCGACACTTGATCTCGTTGCTATCCCGTCGGATCTTCCACGCGAAGAAGATATCAGAGCGCGGCAACAAGAGCTTCTTTCAAGCACTTTCGATATTGACGCACAGACGTCCGCAATTGTTTATGGATCCTTAAGAAATACAGCATCGCCCGTTCTTCTCAAGTCTGGTCTGACTCAAGAAGAAATGCTTCTGTTTCTGAGTAGAAAATCAGATTTCCCTGGAGTAGTGATAGCGCAATCTGCGAAGCGTGAATATAAAGATGGGCTCATTTTTTCACATATTATTGGGTATGAGGGGAGAATTAAACAAGAAGAGCTGGCCCTGTATCCAGAATACGGTTCTTCAGACACGCTTGGAAAAGAGGGTATAGAGAGAGCATACGAGACTTTTTTGCGTGGACGCAGCGGAACGCAACGGGTTGAAGTAGATGCGCTTGGGAAGGTGAAGAAAGATCTTGGAATCAGTCAGCCAATTCCTGGAAATGATATTATTCTGCATGTTGATGCGGGATTGCAAAAGAAGTTATTTGACAGTCTGAGTACGTTACTGGAAACGAAGAAGTTGAAACGAGCTGCTGCAATCGCGATGAATCCACAGACCGGGGGAATCCTTGCTTTAGTCAGCCTCCCAAGCTACGATAATAATCTTTTCTCGGGGGGTATTGGTCAGAAGCACTACGAAGAACTTTTGGGAGATGATGCTCGACCACTTTTTAATCGTGCGGTAAACGGCGAATATCCTCCTGGATCTACTCTGAAGCCAGTTATTGCTGCTGCGGCTTTAGCAGAAGGAGTGGTAAATGAACATACAGAAATCGAAAGTCGTGGAGGTATCAATATCGGAAAATTCTTTTTTGGCGATTGGAAGGCGCATGGCTTTACCGATATTCGTCGTGCCATTGCTGTTTCGAGCGATGTGTATTTTTATTCAGTCGGTGGTGGGTATGGGGGTATTCCAGGTCTTGGTATGAAAAGAATGAAAGCATACGAAGAATTTTTTGGGTATGGGAAAAAGACGGGTATTGATATTCCGGGGGAGGCGAGTGGATTTTTGCCCGATCCTGATTGGAAGCAAAATCGTTTTGGGGAACGTTGGTATATTGGTGATGATTACCATGCAGCGATCGGCCAGGGATTCGTGACGGCCACTCCGCTACAAGTTTTGAATTCGATCGCAACGATTAGTAATGGTGGAATCCTGAGAGAGCCACGCCTGGTCTCAAACACTCGGGATATTTCTGGTAAATTGTCCTCAATCGAATCACCCATTGTACGGAAAGACTTTATTGATGCCAATATACTTAAAATCGTACGCGAGGGAATGAGAGAAACAGTCACGGAGGGGACCGCTCAACCTCTCAAGGATTTACCTGTTCCTGTAGCAGGAAAGACAGGCACGGCTCAATTTGGTACTGGAAAAGATACTCACGGATGGTTTGTATCTTTTGCTCCCTTCGAGGGCCCAGAGATTGCATTGATTGTATTGGTTGAGGGACAAGGCGAAGAAGGATATAATGCTGTCCCGGTGACCAAGGATGTGTATCAGTGGTATTTTGAAAATCAAACGAGTCAGAGGGAATCTCATTAGAGGCTTCAGAAAAGCTTAAGAAGTGAGCATTTCTTGAGAGTTGACATTTCTGTGCTGTCTGTTAACATGTATACGTTTCAAGGAGGACAGCTGTGCTTGCGCGCAGTTTTTCTGCGCAAAAGTCTTCCATCGTTTCGAAGGGTGAACGAAATGATGATAATGTGATGTAAAAAAGAGAAAACAGAGAAGAGTGTTGACTCGATTTATTTTGTAAGAGAAAAACATGTCTAGAATTTATACTGCGGAGGGGCTAAAAAAACTTCAGACTGAACTTGAAGAACGCAAAAGCTTAACTCGTATTGCTATCGCTCAAGCAATCAAAGAAGCGAAAGAACAAGGCGACTTGTCAGAGAACGCTGAGTACAGTGAAGCAAAGCGTCAACAGGACGAAAACGAAAATCGCATAATGGAATTAGAGGCACTTTTGCGTGACGCTGTTTTGGCTGATACTAAAGTAAAAGGGTCAGATGTGAGCATGGGATCGAAGTTGACGGTCAAGCTTGGGAATAAAGAACTTTCTTTTGAAATTGTCGGTTCTAATGAGGTTGATCCAGCGCGAGGAAAAATATCCAACGAGTCTCCACTTGGCAAAGCTTTTATGGGGCAGCAAAAGGGTGACAAGGTAGAGGTTCAGGCCCCGGCTGGTAAGGTTAAATACGAAATCCTTGAGGTAAAGTAGTCGTATCAAAATTTCCTTGATCAAGCCGCCTGATTTTGGGCGGCTTTTTCTTGCCTGAAAGAGAAAAAATCGGTAGAGTACAAGAAGACTGTTGAATTTAATGAATCCCGTATGCGTGAAGATATCCTGATTACCAAGCAAGAGAAATTAGCCCGTCTGCATGAAGCCTTCGGTACAGCCTACCCAGAAAAGACGAAGAGGACAACGAATCACGCAGAGCTCCTTATTCATTTTGATGAATTGGCGCTTTCTAAGAAAACAGTGGTTATCGCTGGGCGTGTCCGCTCTCTTCGTATGATGGGAAAGATTGGTTTTGCTCACATCGAGGATGGGAGTGGGAAATTCCAACTCTTTCTTTCAGAACAAACAACTGGGATAGAAGCCTTGAAACTATTTGCCGAGACTATTGAAATTGGCGATTTTGTCGAAGCGAGTGGGACTGTTTTTTTGACGAAGAAAGAAGAGAAGACTCTCGATGTGGCTTCATGGTGTATCTTGAGTAAATCGATGCGACCCATTCCGACCGAGCATTTCGGTCTGCAGGATGAAGAAGAGCGACTTCGTCGTCGTTATCTTGACTTGCTTGCCAATCCTGAGACGAAAGATATTTTTGTGAAGAAAAATATTTTTTGGCAGACGACCCGAACTTTTTTGGCAGCACGTGGTTACCTTGAAGTCCAGACACCGGTTCTTGAACATATTCCTGGCGGGGCAGAGGCGGAGCCGTTTGTTACGCATCATCATGCTTTGAATCAGGACTTTTTCCTTCGGATATCTCTCGAACTCTCGCTGAAGCGACTGTTAGTAGGCGGTTACGAGCGAGTGTTTGAGATTGGTCGGGTTTTTCGCAATGAGGGCATCGATCGAGAACACTTGCAAGAATTTGATCATATGGAGTGGTATGCTGCATTTATGGACATGGAAGGTGGCATGGCGCTCACTGAAGAGTTATACCGAGATATCGTACGAGCAGTGGCTGGGGAGTCTCTCATCACTGAATACGAAGGTGTGACGATTGATTGGAGTAAGCCGTTTGCTCGGATTGATTATTTCGAAGAATTTCAGAAGGAAACAGGCATTGATCTCTCGGGTGATGTTTCGGTTGAGATATTGCGTGCCAAAGCTGACGAACTGGGTATTCAGTATGAACGGGCAGCGGGAGAGGGACGTCTCATTGATACAATCTACAAGAAAACCGTGCGTAAACGACTCATTCAACCGTGCTTTTTGGTGGGACATCCGCTCTTGGTCTCTCCTCTTTCTAAGGTTGATCCCGAAAATCCGAGGCGCGCCTTGCGATTTCAGCCGATTGCTGCGACGAGCGAACTTGGGAATGGTTTCGCGGAACTCAATGACCCAGCCGATCAGCGGAAGCGTTTTGAAGATCAAATGCGGCTTCGCGCAGCGGGTGATACCGAAGGCATGATGCTTGATGAAGATTTTCTTGAAGCTCTTGAGTATGGTATGCCTCCAGCCTGTGGATTCGGAATGAGTGAGCGTTTGTTTGCAATCTTGTTGAATCGCTCCGTCCGGGAAACAGTTATTTTTCCACCTACTCGATCAGTATCAAAGATGGAGAACCATGAAAATGCCCGCCAAAAGTAAACGGTGGATTTCTCTTCATTAAAAAACCTCACTCTATCTATAGGTGAGGTTTTTAGTTGGAGGAGGATGGTATTCAGCTTTGTTCTGGGAGTGGTTCTTTCTTGAAGACGATAGGCGCATCCAGGAAGCGCCCCCATTCTTTGATGGTATGATGCAGCAATCGATTCTTAAATCCAATGGTTGCAAGCGCTTCCCAAATGAAAACCCAACCACCGATAGAAAGACCGGCGCCAAGAACCTGCAAAGAAAGAGTCGTATTAAGAGTTTCTGCGTAAAGAAAAGAGATAAATAGAAAACTGATACCGATCAGAAAATTCCGCAATACTCCGATCATGACTCCATGCAGTTCTTTATTGAGGACGTGAATCTTAAGAGCAAATTGATTGCGTATGCCAGCGGCACAGAGTGTTTCTTTTTTGGTATCGTGTTCACTGGTGGGCATGTAGAAAACAATCGCAAGCGGGTGAGCAAGAGCGATATCGCGGGAACACTCTTCGAGAAAGCACTGGAGTTCAGGGTCTAATCCTCGACGTTCAAAGGGTGCTCGATCCCATTCATTGAAAATATCGTCGT
Organism: uncultured Bdellovibrionales bacterium; assembly: GCA_964508015.1. Lineage (GTDB taxonomy): Bacteria > Patescibacteriota > Minisyncoccia > Moranbacterales > UBA1568 > JAGOSP01. The sequence continues at coordinate 22,452 of CAZDRG010000001.1, read as the reverse complement.
AATTATTCACGGCGATTTCTATCGCGTAGCGATTTGTTTCTTCAAATGCCGGGTAAGCGTGTGCAGTTTTGATTCCCAAGTCGTTCATATGTGATAAACAGTAGCATGATCGAGCCTTTTTTGATAGTCTGGTTAAGCTCATTTGATATTGTTGCGAGGAGGAACACTGGGTGTTAGAGTATTGAGAGTGAGATTCGTAATGATTGAGAGCTGTTTTTATCCCGATTAATAAAGCAAACCGTATGGCATACCAGAAATATAATGTTGCTCTGATTCCGTCTGAAGTGGTCGGTATTCACGCAATAGAGATGAGTCAAATGTTCGAGGGAAATGGGGGTATGTTTACACTTGATAGCACGCATGTCTATCCACACATCTCACTCTATCATGTACCGCTTGATCCCGAAAAAGTAGAGGGGGTCATACGAGTACTTCAGGAAACTCTTGCTGGTATTCAGCCGATGCCACTCAAGCAGAGCGAGTATCGTTCAGCCAGGAGTGGCTTCGTAAATGTGGGGTATGAAAAAAGCGAATCATTGCTGAATCTACACCAAGCAGTTCTTCAATCATTGAAGCCTTTTTGGTCGAGGGAGATCGAAGAGAAGGAGAAGAACAAAGAATGGTCTCCAGAACAACAAACGAATGCGAGTGAGTATGGCTGGCATGCAGTGGATACCCTCTTCGATCCGCACCTGACTTTTTCGCGATTAGCAGAACCTAATCCAGAGAAAGTGACTGATATGAAGCCTCAGAATTTTTCTTTTGTCTCGGATCTTGTCGGGTTGTTTGAGCTCGGAGAGCACGGAACTTGCACTCGCTGTTTGGCAATTTTTGAATTACAGAAAAAATAACGGGATATTTACTACCTGTTTCATTGCGAGATTTATCAGGAGAACAGGCATATTTTCTGGTAACAGAGAACATATTTGACGCATTTCCAAAAAACTCTTAGACTATGTATATGATAGTGTAAGTTAGGTAAACACAGAAAAGACTATGGAAATTTTAACACAGAAGCAGAAGATTGTGCTGCAGGCCATTAAGCAGTTTTTCGCCGAGCATGGTCAGATGCCGACGGTGCGCGAAATCAAGGACGAAAGTTCTCGCCTAGGTTTACATTTGAAAAGTGTACGGAGTTTTTTTCTCTACCTGAACGCTTTAGAAGAGAAAGGGTATATCGAGCGGACTTCAGAGGATCGGGGAATTTTGCTCAAGGGAGTGACGAGTGACAATTTTGTGCAGGTTCCGGTTTTTGGTTCGGCGAGTGCTGGGGCGGCAGCAATGTTTGCTGATCAGTATGTTGAGGGATACCTTCGAGTATCCAAGCGCTTAGTGAAAGATCGGGATATCTTTGCGGTGCAGGTGAACGGAACCTCCATGAATAAAGCAGTGGTGAATAGCAAAACAATAGAGAGTGGCGATTTTGTGCTGGTAGATGGCGGAGTGAAAGAATATAAGAATAATGACCGTGTCTTAGTCGTTATTGATGGACTCGCCACAGTAAAGACCTATCGGACCGTGGATGGCAAGACTATTGCGTTGATACCAGAGTCAACCGATAAGAAACATCAGCCGATTTTTCTGACCGATGAGGATAATTTCGTTATCAATGGTCTGGTAGTCAATGTGCTCAAGTTGCCAAAATAATGAGTATCGTGTCACCGATGCTTCATCTGATTGAGGAAAGAACCGAGAAAAATCGAATAAGACCGTTTCTGTATGGCTACAGCACAATCGACTATTGAGTACATTGAAGATCAGCTGTCTGGTATCCCTAGTATTCATTCGCGCAAGATGTTTGGTGAGTACGCACTGTACTGTGGAGATAAGGTCGTGGCGCTTGTTTGTGATAATACACTTTTTGTCAAAATCACCGAGTCGGGTCGCGAATGGGTCGGAAAGCAGTATAAAGAAGGAATTGCCTACCCGGGTGCTCGTCCGTCAATCTGCATCGATGAAGATATGATGGAAGATCGAGAGTGGTTCGAGCAACTGATCCGTATTACTGAGGCAGCTCTTCCATTCCCGAAGCCAAAGAAACGACGAGGTTAATGAAGGCCTGCGCTGAAGAGAGCAGCTAAATGAGAGGCCTGTATTAGCCTTTTTTCTCTGTAGTTTTGACTTTTATCATATTACTTGATAATCTTTTCAGTCAGTACATTAACAAAATAATGTGAATTGGTTGGCCGTTGAATAGTTCAAAATGTATGAATTATTTGATTGCCAGTTTTTGTGTCGTTAAAAAAAGAGGAGAGACTGATCATGGTGACAAGCGTAAGAGAGTGGCTATCTGGATACACCATGGACGCTGATTCGCGCGTAATCGTGGACAACATGGATAACAACATCACGAGGGAACAATGCGTGCAACTCGGCGCTCAACTGTTTGCGGCGGAAAAATTTACAGTGGACACTGCCGGCTCGGTAAAGGATGGCAACGTACGCAGGGTAAACATATGTATGGGCGTGAGCGTGTTCGCCCTTTTCCCATTCTTGATAACTAATACTGAACAAGAGAAGCGATTCCTCGCTGTGATCTATACTTATCATGATGAAGGAAGGGTGTGGCTGTCTCATTCAGCGCGAAATTTCTCTCTCATCGATGTTAACGGTCGTGGCTTCACGCACAGATACCGTGTAGGTGACGGGTTGACTGAGCTACCAAGACGTCGAATACGATCAGCGATTGGTAGCAATGGTGATGATGAGTTCTCGGATGAAGAACTGGTGAAATGGATCGCGGATAACCGTTACGCAGCATGATCGGTGTCGGCCTGATGGGGAGATGGTGGACGAGACTATTCGTGAGGCCCGGGAGTAGAAGACTGCTTCTCCCGGGTCTTTTACTTTTTTATTCCAAAACCATCATTATTTCCCCAATCATTTTCCTGATATTTCCCCACTAAATAGTTCTGAGTTCATCCGCGATTGGGAGCAAGTTTCACGGCGAGACGGGGATCTGCTTTGTGCTAGACAAGACGCTCATTTTTGCCTACAATACGAGCGTTAGAAGGGTGAGTATTTTAGTATCTCTCTCAAATCTCATATCGAGGGAAAACAAGAATATTTCGAGATGGAAACCTTGAAAAGTGCGAAAGGCTTGTCTGCCACTGACTTGGGCAGGCTATCGAGATAACCTGACAAGCTTTGAGAGGTTTACAGCTGAAATATTCTTGTTTTCACCGGTAAGCATTCTTTTTTGCTTTCCTTGGGCGGTGAGATTCGAGAGAGATCTAGGGTCGCATAGTTCAGTTGGTTAGAACGCTGCATTCACATTGCAGAGGTCCCTGGTTCGAGTCCAGGTGCGACCACCATTCCGAGGGTATTTTTGAGAGATAAGAAGACCTCAGAATGAGGAGGGGATTTTTTGACTTTGATAAATATTCGTGGTATCAAGAAAGGCTCTGAATCGAGAGTGGAAAAGTCTTTTACAAACCGAAAGAGAGGAGTGTACATGTCGCCTTCAAAGAAACCAAGTGCGTTCGCCAGCGAATTGCTTACATTCGTGAGACAGTTATTCACAGATTCCACGTTTTATGGAGCGCTGTTTCCATCAGTTGACGAGAGTCCGGTGGGGGAAATACAGTTTACTCCCAAGTGGAATACAGCCAAGACGGTTTCGATACACTGGATGGACTTGTATTCATTTTACGTGATTTTCGGCGATACGCCGGAAGGAGGTGAGGATCTGAAAATCCGCAAAGGAAATATGAGAAACCGGAGTATTCTTATGGAACAGTTACGGCATATTTCTCCTCAAGATTCGGCCCAGGGTTTCGCTGTACGCTTTCACTTCCTGTTTGCGCAAGTGAAAATCAGGTTGCTAAAGTATACGATGCAGGTACTGGAAAATGGGACATGCAGATTTCCTTCGAAAAATTCTCTCCCCGATAGTTTTGCCGAAAAATATCGGCCAAAAAATCCCCGAACCACTGGTGTCGGGGATTTTGCTTTTTTCTTCTTGAGACCAAGCGGTTATTTGCTCTCCTCAGTGACTACGTGCACGAAAGTGCGTTTGACAAGGCGGCCAGTGAAACTGGTCACTTTTTTTACCTGGAAGTGTACTTTGCCAGAAATCATGGCGAAAAGCGTATCGTCGCATGCGCGAGCCACACCGTTGCCGGGATGGAATTTTGTACCACGCTGACGAAGGATAATGTTGCCAGTTTCTGCTCGTTGATCACCGAAAATTTTGACTCCAAGACGCTTTGAAATCGAATCACGGCCAAGGTCAGTTGAACCACCGGCTTTTCTATGTGCCATAGTTTCAGATATTACGTATTTATCACCTGTACGGTATACTGAAAGAGTATAACATGCTTTGCGATACTGTCAATATCAGTCACTATCCTATGAAATGGAATCCAGAAATTTCTCGGCGGTTTGGGAGTTTGAGAAAGTGGTTTCGAAAAAACCGTGATTCTTTGATTCTTTTTGGCGGGGTGCTCGCGGTGGGGATACTTGGGTTTGAGGCGGGGTTTATTCATGGGATGTCTAAGAATCAGGAGCCACTTCGTATTGAACTTGCTCCCGAAGAAGGGGTTCATTCTCTCGGTCAAGCTACTCATGATGCTCAAGAAGAATCGGGTCAGCGTATAAACGCAACTCTCAGTGATACTAAGAATCTTCCACAGGGGGTCTGCGCCTTTGTTGCGAGTCGAAATTCCAAACTATTTCACGCGGCAACATGCGCGGTTGTGAAGCGTATAAAACCAGAGAACAAATTGTGTTTTCAGGAGAAGAGCGAAGCGGAAGCGCGTGGGCTGAAACAAGGATGCGTGAAGTAAAATCGGCTTGTGGAATGAGTGTACTTTGCGGTACAATAAGAAAAAATATGGCTCCTGATTTGAAACACGAAGAACAATTCAGCAAGAAAAAAACATCGAGTATTTCGTTACTTTCTTTTTTGCTCGGCTTCATTGATGCATTCGTGATCTATACTCTCTCAAGCTATTTTTCAAGTATCGTGGGGGAGCAGTTGGTCGGAGTGGTGTATTTTGTGATTTTCAGTATTCATTTGGGCTTACTCCTTTCGCTCGATGCTTTTGTGCGTCAGATAGGAAGGGTGCGCTATCTTGTTTTTTGTCTCGGTCTCTCTCTTCTGGCGATAGGTATTCTACCGAGTGTTTCTGCGGGAGTGATTGGGCTCTTTTTTGGTATTTTGTATCTCGCATTTTCCAATACCGTTTGGGTGGCGCTGGATGTTCTTTTGGAGAATTACTCGGAAGATCACCTCTCAGGAAGAATCCGCGGTTTTCACTTGATGGTCATGAATGTGGGCTTCTTGCTTGCTCCGTATCTTTCGACTCAGATTCTTTCTCGTTATGGGCATCCAGCTATTTTTATTATCGTGTTTGTCGGATATATAGTGGTCTTACTCTTAGCGGTACTTCTTTTTCGATCCGAACATCGAATTATACACCATCCAAAAATGTATTTTTTCCAAACACTTCGAGATGTAATGCACCGGTCATCGCTCAAGCACATCTTCGCTGTTTCTTTCGCGATTGAGTTCTTCTACTCCATCATGATTATTTATATGGCGCTCCATCTCCAGAATATCGGATTTTCGTGGAATGAAATTGGTCTGATTTTTACGATCATGCTTCTGCCTTTTGTATTTCTTCAATACCCGGTCGGTGTGCTAGCGGATAAACGGTTTGGAGAAAAAGAAATGCTTGCCCTTTCTTTTCTGCTTACTATCGTAGCGACGATTGGTGTTATTTTGTACGACGGAAAGAGTCTTTTGGTATGGGCAGGGATACTGTTTGTATCACGTATCGGAGTGGCAGCCATCGAGGTATTGCGTGACTCGTATTTTTACAAGCAAATTGATGGTGATGATACACAAATTATTGCTTTTTTTCGTATGGCTCGTCCGGCTGCCAATATGCTTGGGGCGGTGATCTCTGTTGGGCTTCTGTCTTTCTTTGGTTTGCCATCAGTATTTGGTGCCGTCGTGATAGTGCTTTTCTTCGCGCTCTTTCATATTTTTGAACTGACGGACACGGAAAGCGAATTCGAAAGAACGCACAAACTGAAAACGCGCTCTGTGTGAGAGAATGGAGAGCGAGACATTGACAAGTAATATAAATAGGAGTATAATATATAGTCGAAATGAACGATCGTTTGTTTGGTGGCATGATGTAGGTTGCGATACAGAGTTTCCGAAAATTGGCTTGAAGTTTCTCTCCAGGACCTCTTGGGGACACAGCCAGATTTCAGTGATTCGGTATCGTGGCATACTCACTCGCTTTGAGTGTCAGGCCACTGATAAGAGGAGTGAATCATGTGCGCGAAGAAGGGATTGCCGGTCCCGGAAGTATTCGACAGAGGCCTTTTTCTTTTTGACGAATGGCTCACCCGTGAAAAACGGGATGCCAGACGACTGAAGAGGGTCAGCATGCGCCATTTGAGGCGCTCTGACAAGCGCTTGGGTGGACGCCAAATGATGGCGCTTTGGGAGGAGTACTGTCTGCATAGGCAGCATTCGATTCTCAACCACCTGTCGAGGCGGTGTCCAGAAGTGGAGTCCATCCCATTCCCCGCCACCAGGGTCAGGGATCCTCACACGGGTCAGGTATGCCTGTTCGTGCTGACTCGAGAGAAAGGAAATAATTGGGAATGGCATTGCCGTCCCAGGGATTCCTTGCCCAAATGATGAGTGCGAGTGATCACGTTATCGCCCCACGCAGAATATTCTGTGCTGGGGCGGCTTCATTTTACAAGATATTTTTATGTTTCCAAGCGGAACAATTGAGGTATAATTTGATGAATACCAATTATTTTTTTAATAAAGACAAATTTCTTCCCGAGGACCGCCAGAGTGATGCTTCATCCTCTCTCTTTCTCCTCTGCCAGAAAAATGCTATGGTAGTGGATGACTGGCTCGTGTTATTGGACAGTCAGGTTTTTTGTTTGTGGGTATTCTCTTGATGATTGTTTCGTTTCCCTATGGGGTATCATTTTCGATTGGATCATTTTGAGGGCCCGTTGGACTTACTCCTCTCACTTATTGAGCGAGAGAAGCTTGATATCACAACAGTGAGTCTGGCTCAGATTGCGGATCAGTATCTGGAGTACCTTTCAACCGAAAAAAATGTCACATTAGAAAATCTTGCGGCATTCCTCTCGGTGGCTTCACGATTACTATTAATCAAATCGAGAGCTCTTCTCCCGGTGCTTACATTTACGGAGGAGGAAGAAGAATCGGTAGATGATCTTGAATGGCGGCTGCGTCAATACAGATTGTTTCGTGATGCGGCAGTGGTACTTGGTGCATCGTTTACACTTCGAAAGGAATCTTTCTCTCGCGAGAGTTTTTTGGGTTCGCAAGTGGTCTTCTACCCGCCGAAAGATTTTTCAGCCGATGATTTGGCGCGACACTTTCGCTCACTGCTGGGAGACATTCCGGTGTACGAAGAAATACCCGAGAAGATAGTGGAACAGGTAGCGTCTCTTGAAGAGAGAATTCTCCACTTGCAGAATCATTTAGCGGATCGTATAGAGACATCGTTTGCTGAGTTTTCTGGATCTGCTTCCAAAAAGACTGAGGTAATCGTTTCATTCCTTGCTCTGCTGGAATTGATCAAACAATGTTTTCTCGTGGCTGAGCAGGATGATTTTTTTCAGGGTATTCGTCTGCGTCGGATTGAACATGATTTAACAAAAAAACAGGTGGACATAGTATCAAATGAATGAGTCTACCATGGTACGAAAGCCATAAGGACTCAAGATGAATTAGTAGAGCGTATAATATTCATTCATTATGGAGAAAAAACAACTTGTCGGAGCGCTTGAAGCAGCCCTGTTTGTGAGTGGAGAACCGGTGACATTGGTTCGCCTGGAAAAAATACTCGACATAACGACTACCGAACTTGCTGATCTCATCGATACGCTTCGAGAAAAACTCGAACATGATGAGGCATCAGGACTTCAGGTAGTACAACATGGCGGAAGCTTGGTATTGGCTACCAAGGGCCTGTATGCTCCATTTATGGAACAGCTCACGAAGGCGGCGCTTCAGGAGACTCTCTCTCGTGCCGCACTTGAGGTTTTGGCCATCATTTCATATCGCGCACCAATTGCCCGATCTGAAATCGAGGCTATTCGTGGAGTAAACTGCAGTTTCACGCTCCGGAATCTTCTTCTTCGAGACCTGATTGAGCGAATCGGCAATCCCCAAGAGAGTCGCGGATATCTCTATCAACCAACCTTTAAATTTCTTCAGTCACTGGGAGTTTCTTCTGTCTCGGATTTGCCTGATTTTGAAACACTGAAGAATGATGAGCGACTCCTTCAATTGATCGAGCAAGAGAAATCAGTGCAGCCGCCTGCGAGTACCGATATGCAAAGTGATACTTCTTCTGTCTGAAATGGTGTATGAATTTGAGAGTTTTAGCGGCTCTATTTCTGTGTGGGGTGCTCTGGTTCAATGCTGGTGAGCTTCGGGTTTTGTTGGGCGCTCTTGTGAATCATGAACCAGTGCAATTACAAGAGACCTTTCCTTACCAAGAAGCAACACTTTTATTGAAGCCTGAACCGAAAAAGAACACAGATCCGATTGCTCTTGAAAATCGTGCTTTTTCATCGACTTATCAGCCAGTGCTCAAACCATCAGCATCAAAACTTGCTGTTCCGACAGCGCATTCAGCGGTGATTGTTGATACTGATTCACAAGAAACGCTATTCGAAGATAATGCGAATGATCATCGACAGATTGCATCGCTGACGAAATTGATGACGGCTCTTATTACGGTTGAGGAGGTAAAGAATCTTGATGAACCAGTGACTATTGATGAAGAAGCGGTCTATGCGGAAGGAACGCGCGTTGGTTGTCCGAGAAGCGGATATTGCATCGGTGAACGATTGAAAATCGGTGAACAGATTACTGTCCGAGATTTACTCAAAGCAGCGTTGATGAATAGCGCGAATGATGCAGCCATCGCTTTGGGGAAGCATATTGGGACAACTCAATCTGGATTTGCTACAATCATGAATAAGCGGGCAAAGGAGCTCGGCATGACAGAAACTCACTTTTGTACACCTTCAGGTCTTGAGCCTGACGGGCGTGAGCATGAATGTTACTCAAGTGCTCGAGATGTGGCCAAGATGACTATGCAGGCCTTGAAACACGATATCCTCTGGGAAATGATGCGTTTCGAGACGGCGAAAATTTCTTCGGTGGACGGGAAGTATCAGCATGATATCTTAAACACTGATGAACTACTCGGACAAATGCCGAATCTCATTGGCACGAAAACTGGATTTACACCACTGGCTGGTCGGACGCTCCTGGCAGTGGCTCATCACCCTGAATCAAATCACCGGGTGGTAGCAGTTGTCCTGGATGATCAGTATCGGTGGCAGAGTATTCGTTCGATGTTTGACTGGAGCTTTCGGTCATTCGATTGGCAGTAATCACAAGTTTGCTAGGATAAAGTAAGAGAATATTTCATTGCACAGTGTCCTAAAAAGAGTATTTAATCATACAGTATGTTCGATATTCCACAGGTACAATATGCTCCAGAAATGGCGAATGTTTTTAAGATTCTCATTACGGGAGTACTCTCTTTCCTCTTGGCTTTTGCGATTACTCCATTGTGGACACATATTCTCTACCGATTCAAAATAGGAATTAAAATTAAGAAAACCGGCGTTCAGGGTGATGAGCTCACTTTCGTCAGTAAGTTACACGCTGCCAAAGAAGGGACTCCAACCATGGGCGGAGTTATTGTTTGGGTGTCGGTTCTCGTGTTGATTCTTGCTTCTCAGTTTGTCTTTCCGTTTATTGCCGATTGGACGGGAGCGAATTTTATCGCCAATCTTGATTTTCTTCGACGTCGAGAGACGTGGCTACCGCTTTTTGCTTTGGTCACAGCAGGTGTATTAGGACTCCTTGATGATTACTGTAGTGTCAGGAAAATTGGTTCTAATAAGGGAGGAGGGATACGATTTGCTTTTCGATTCTGGTGGCTTTTTCTTATTGCTGGGCTTGGGTCTTGGTGGTTTTATGCCAAACTTGGTTGGGACTCAATTCACATTCCAGCAGTGGGCGACTTCACTATCGGACTTTGGTATATCCCATTGTTTATTTTCGTGATTTTGTTCATGGCAATTTCTTCTAATGAAACGGACGGGCTCGATGGTCTGAACGGAGGAGTGCTTCTGGTTGCGTTTACCGCCTTTACCTTTATTGCTTTTATGCACAATAAAGCTGACCTGGCGTCATTTTGCGCGGCCGTATCTGGCGCTCTTCTTGCATTCTTGTGGTTCAATATCTATCCAGCTCGATTTTTTATGGGTGATACCGGAGCGATCGCCCTCGGAACAACACTGGGTGTCGTGGCTCTTCTGACGAACTCGGTTATCGCCCTGTTTATAGTGGTAGCTATTTATGGATTAGAATCTTTAAGTGTTGTACTTCAGCTGACGAGTAAGCGTTTTTTTGGCAGAAAGATTTTTTTAGCAGCACCTCTCCATCACCATTTTGAGGCGAAGGGCTGGCCAGAACCTAAGGTGGTTATGCGGGCCTGGATATTCACTGCTGTGACAGCACTTCTTGGAGTCATTATGGCAATTCTGGGCATGGGATCGCGTTAAGATTGAGGGGGTAGGAGCGTCTTCGTAAAAAATCGTTTATAATAATGAAGAGGAGTTCATAATTTCTGATAAAATAATACATATATGCTGAAAACACTTCGCCAGGGAGATTTCAAAGGAAAAAATATACTTGTCCGAGTAGATTACAATGTTGAGCTTGATGATATAAAGAATGTTCACGAACATTTTCGATTTCATGTTGTCAAAGAAACACTGAAATTTTTAGGGGAGCAGGAGGGATCAAAAATAGCCTTGCTCACTCATTTTGGAAGACCGAAAGAAGGAGCGTATGATGCTGCGTCTTCGACGGAGCGTTTGGTGGCGAGCGTTGCAAATGCAACAGGCAAGAAAGTCACTTTTGTTTCTGATTGTACCGGGGATGTGGTTATGAAAGCGCTCGCACAGCAGCAACCAGGCGAGTTGCTTCTTCTCGAAAATGTCCGTTTTAAAAAGGGTGAAGAGGAAGGCGATATTGAATTAGCTAAGGATCTCGCACGACCATTTGATGTATTTGTGAATGAGGCGTTTAGCGTCTGTCATCGAAATCATGCATCGGTGACAGTGATTCCGAAGTTCCTTCCTTCTTTTGCAGGTTATCGTTTACTCGAAGAAATGGAAAAACTGGATCAAACAAGACTTAATCCTGAGCATCCAGCCATCGCTATTATTGGCGGGGCAAAAATTGAAACAAAACTTCCTTTGATTAAGGCTCTTGAGCCAAATTATGATTGTATTCTCGTCGGAGGAATGGTTGCGAATGAAGCGCTCGATCAAAAGATAGAATTTTCGCCCAAGGTGCTTCTCCCAATAGATTTTAATGCTCCTGAACGTTTCGATATTGGTGCGCAAACGATTGCTTACTTCACCAAGATTATCAAAACGGCTAAGACTATTGTCTGGAATGGGCCGATGGGGAAATTTGAGGAAAAGCCTTATGATATTGGAACCGATGCTATTTTACACGCTATTCTTGATACAGAAGCGGAAGTGATAATTGGTGGTGGCGAGTCACTCGCAGTATTGGAAGCGGCTGATGCAATGAATCGGGTTAGTTTTGTTTCTTCTGGTGGTGGTGCCATGTTGGAATACATGAGTGGTGTTGACTTGCCAGGTATCGTCGCTCTCCGAGACGCTCGGGTGCAATAAGCAAACCGAGGAGTTGCCGTGCTAGAGTTTTCTTTCGACTAAATAGATTGATCTGACATATTTATGACTATAATTAAAGATATTTCTGGGCGTGAGATTCTTGATTCTCGTGGTAATCCAACAGTCGAAGTCACCATGATCCTGGAAGATGGAACGGTTTCAGTCGCCGGAGTCCCGTCGGGTGCTTCAACGGGTACTTTTGAAGCGCACGAACTTCGTGATGGTGACGCTGGACGTTATGGCGGGCTTGGTGTGTTGCAGGCGATTGGTTTTGTTAACGGAGAATTGCGTGATGCTGTCAGGGGAACCGATGCAGCCGAACAGCTTTCCTTGGACACGATTCTTAGAGAATGCGACGGGACTCCAAACAAATCCCGTGTTGGCGCAAACGCACTCCTTGGTATTTCTTTGGCAGCCGCTCGGGCTACTGCTCTCAGTCGTCAGATTCCTCTCTACCGGTATATTGCCGAAATGATGGCGGTGTCTCTCGATATGAATCGTTTTCCAACGCCGATGTTTAATATTCTGAATGGAGGGAAACACAGTGACTCCGGGCTCTCAGTTCAAGAGTTTAAATTAGTGCCGAGCGGCATTGTTTCTTACCCAGAACAATTGCGAGCGGGGAGCGAGATTTTTCATGCACTCAAAAAACTACTTGAAACTGATCATTTCTCAACAGGCGTTGGAGACGAGGGTGGATTTGCGCCTCGCCTCGAAAGTCACGCGCAGGCGTTGGAAAAAATTAATCAAGCCATTGGGCAAGCGGGTTATGAGAGTGGTAAACAGGTGTTTCTTGGCCTTGATGTCGCAGCAAATTCCTTCTATGTTCCCGAGCAAGATATGTATCAGATGCAGCCTGAAGGGGCGAATCTCACTCGTGATCGACTCACGAATTTGTATCGAGAATGGATTGAAAAATATCACATTGTTTCTCTTGAAGATGGACTCCATGAAGAGGACTGGAACGGTTGGCGTGAGATGAGTGACAAATTAACTGTTACTCCTGCAAGTTGGGGGAAGCAGCTACTCATCATTGGTGATGATCTTTTGGTAACGAATAAAGAGCGAGTTGAGAAGGCATTGGTCGCGAAATCTTGTAATAGCGTTCTGATAAAGCCGAATCAAATTGGAACGCTCTCTGAAACATTGGCTTGTATGACTTTGGCTCACTCGAATGGCCTTGACACAGTTGTTTCCCATCGATCGGGGGAGACAGGAGATGATTTTATCGCGGATCTTGCCGTAGGGGCTGGTTCACGCTTTATTAAGACAGGATCTCTCTCGCGCGGAGAGCGCTTGGCTAAGTATAACCGTCTTCTCCGCATCTATTCTGAATTGCACTCTGCGTAGAAGGTGGACAGATGTTCATCCGATTATTTTATTACCTATGTTTTTTCAGCCAAAAACAACTCAGGTTATCTGCATCGGATCATGTTCTCAGGATGTCTTTTTTTCGAGCGATGAATATGTGATTTACGACACGCCAGATGATATCACTTCAAAACAGAAGGCTGCATTTGAGGTTGGAGGCAAGTTTCGTTCTCCGAATCGATATGAAGCCATTGGTGGTGTTGCATCCAATACTTCCATTGGTCTCGCTCGCCTTGGTGTGGTTTCAGCTTGTTATACCCATATTGGTCGAGACCATCTTGGTGATTGGGTTCTTCATGAACTTGAGAAAGAATCTGTGCTCACTCATTTGGTGCAACGGGAATCGGGTATCCGAACAGATCTTTCAGCCATAGTGGTTTTGATAAAATCTGGAGATCGAATTATTTTTCATAATCGGGATGCGAATGAACGTCTCCTTGTGGAAGAGAAAAACCTTTCGAATACAGACTGGATTTTCATGAGTGCGTTGAACGGTGATTGGAAAACAAACGTGTCCAAAGTGATGGCCCATCTGGATAAATCATCTACGCGACTGGCACTCAATCCAGGACAGCATAATCTGAAAGATGATCCGGCTCTCCTTTTGTCAATGATCGCTCGTGCTGATGTCGTAGTACTCAATAAGGATGAGGCTATTGAACTTCTCATGCATGAATCAGGGAATAATCAAGATCTTCTCAATGATGAGCGTTTTCTTCTTGAGGCACTTCTGGCAAAAGGGGTTCGCTACGTAGGGTTGACTGATGGTAAGCGCGGTGCGTGGGCAACGGATGGAACTGATTTTTTGTTTGCTCCGATTCATACGCTCGGGCCAGTAGTAGATAGCACGGGAGCCGGAGATGCTTTCACCTCAGGTTTTTTGGCCGGTCAGGTGCATGGTCTATCTCTTCGTCAATCACTGGCTATGGGCATGTTGAACAGCGGTGGTGTAGTGACTCACTACGGTGCTATTGACGGATTACAAAGCAAGACAGATTGTGAGCGCTTGCTTGCAGACGTGAAAGTCACGACGTGGTAACCAAAAGTATGTATCTAGGATGTTTTTGTACGCGATAAGAAGATTGTCTCTGCGAGACGAGGTTTCTTAAGAAGTCGTTTTGCAGAGGTATTTATGGTATACTTTCGGTATATCCTCAAAACAAAAAAGAGATTATGAAATTTTTTTCGTGGGGAAATGGCCCACAGGTAGTTCTTGCTCTTGATATAGGCACTGAAGTTGTCAAAGCTTTGATTTTACGCATTGAAGAGAACGAGGGTCGAGGCGTTATTATTGGCGTAGGAAAAGTAGCGCAACAACCTGGAAATATGAGAAGTGGAGCTGTTGCTGATATTAATGGTGTTATTGAATCATCTCGACAGGCGATTAGTATTGCGACTGAGAAAGCGCAGGTGAAAAAAATCGGGAAGAGTATTATTGGTATAGCAGGAGAGTTAGTTCGGGGGACAACAACGACCGTACATTATAGTCGAGTGAATACAAATTTAGAGATTGGATCATCTGAATTGAAAATGATTATCAAGAAGGTGCAAGAAAAAGCCTTCGAGCGAATTAAGAAGCAACTGGCATGGGAAACGGGACAGGGAAATATTGATGTCAAACTGATTAATGCGGCGATGGTAAGCGTGAGTATTGATGGGTATCATATTCAAAATCCGACTAATTTTCAGGGGAAAGAAGTATCAATGAGTATATTTAACGCTTATGCGCCGTTGATTCATTTGGGGGCACTGGAAACGATAGCCAAGTCGCTTGGACTTGATCTTCTTTCGATTGCGGCTGAACCGTACGCAGTTGCACGCTCAGTTGAAGTGAATGACATGAATGACTTTAGCGCTATCTTTATCGATATTGGAGGAGGAACGAGCGATATTGCAGTGGTACGTAACGGTGGATTGGAAGGCACAAAAATGTTTGCGCTTGGTGGTCGAGCTTTTACGAAACGTCTTGCACAAGAATTCGGTCTCACTTTCGATATTGCGGAACAGATGAAAATTGATTACGCGAACGGGAAACTTCATCCAGAAGATATCACGAATATCGCAGAGATTTTTGCTGATGATTGTCGTATTTGGCTCGGTGGAGTTGAGCTTTCTTTGAGCGAGTTCGCTGAAACCGATTTGCTTCCATCTCGTATTTTCTTGTGCGGTGGAGGCTCGGCACTTCCAGGAATTCGGGAAGCGTTATTATCTCCAGAGTGGGCAAAAACTCTTCCTTTTGCTCGACCACCACAGGTGAGTTATTTACAGCCTAAGGATATCGCTCGTATTGTTGATACAACTGGCGAATTGATTAATCCTCAAGATATCACACCAATTGGTCTCGCGAATTTAGCATTGATCGAGATCTTAGATGAAGAGAAAGAGTTAACACAGATTCTTCAGAGGAGTATGCAGCGTATCAGCGATCACTCATAATTTCCTTCCTATGGCACAAACTTTTTTTATTGATTCTGATGAGGAAATTATTTCTGTTATCGGATATCTTAGAAAGTCACCAGATGCCGACAATTGTTTTGTATTTCCAAAGCGATCACTTGTGTTGCAGAGTGCTGTGAATTTGCGTTTATTTCAACGTGAGGCTGAAAAACAAGGTAAGCGCATCACAATCATATCGCAAGATGAAAATGGTCGACAATTAGCTGAACGCGTAGGTATTTCGACTAAAGAATACGCAACGGAAATAAACTCTCTACGTCCGGTGTCGCCAACATTGCATTCGGAAAAAAATATCAAACAGGCTCCTTCGAGCGAATCAAGTTCAGTGATAAAAAGCGAGCGATCTCCTGTTATGCCGACATCAAATCACCTCGGGTCAGATACATTTTCTTCTTCAATGACTGCCCAGGTATCTTCGGAAACTCTTCCAAAAACGCAGGCATATTCCCGTGGTGTTTCAGGGCAACAGAATGAAATTTCACAGTCAAACGAACGCCGTCTGAGAATTCGAGATACTTCACCTCAGTATCAGACATCCTTAAATTCGGTTCGTAATGATATGAAGCAGCCTCCTGTAGCGATACCGAAAAGTACGCAACAGCCAGTGTCTATCAATAAGCCCGCATCTATTCAATCGAGAGTTTTAACGAATCGACCACAGCTCATTCCTCCATCTGTGCCTGTTCATACCAAGGAGACTGATTCCTCGGAACGAAATCAAAGGCTGGAGCTTTTTTTTCAGCGCGAGCCAGGCGAGGCGCTTCAGCGCTCATCGACTCAAGACGGCAGACTCATTTCTTCCCAGAAACTATCAACCCCCTCCGTTCTTCAAAATAAAGATCTTCTTCCGAGTCCTTCTATTGCTCATCCGCAATCAATGCGAACATCGTTTCCGTGGAAAACACTGGTTTTTTCTTTGGGAAGCATCTTGGTACTATCGGGCATCGGTGCGTCGGTGTATTTTTTTCTCCCAAAGGCATCTGTTCTTATTACACCACATGAAATTACGCATGAAGTTGAGGCAAAATTCCAAGGAAAGACTATTGTTCCCATCGGTGATCAGGAGAGCGATGTCGTACCAGTACGTAAGATTGAAAAAAGTTATGAGAGTTCTGTGATGGTGGATGCGACAGGGCGAGCATCTTCAGGAAATCAGAAATCGAGAGGAACAGTAGTGATTACGAATGAATATTCAAGCGATACTCAGCCATTAATTGCGACAACTCGTTTTGAGACGAGCGATGGAAAAGTGTTTCGTTTGGCAGAATCGACATCTGTTCCTGGTATGACCATTACTGATGGTAAACGACAGCCAGGGATTGTCGAAGCTATCATTGTCGCCGATGTGCCAGGAGAGATGTATAATATCGCACCTTCTGATTTTCTGATTACCGGATTCAAGGGAGGGCCAAAATATGAGAAAATTCGTGCCACATCCAGCAAGAGTTTCTCAGGCGGAGGAGGAAATGAAGAAAGTATGCCAAGTATCACAAAAGAAGATATCGATTCCGGTATACAGAAACTCAGAGAACAATCCAAGGATGATTTTCTTGCTGCGTTGCAACAAGAGCTTTTGCCAGACGAAAGTCTTCTCGTAAACTCTCTTGAAGTCGTTGATACTCAGATAGAACCTCTTCCGTTGGTCGGATCTCTCGGAGAACATTTCGACCTAAAGGGGAGTTTTACGGGACGTGCCTTTGTTGTTTCTGAAAAAATCCTCAAAGAAAAACTGGCTCTTCGCAATCTTCCCGAAAAGAAGGGAGTTTCTTTTCAAGTCACTGGAGCAACACTTTCTTTTGAAAGCGTTTTTCCCCGGTACGAAGAAGACAAGGTAGCTTTCAATGTCCGTTCAACACTTACGTTGGCTTCAGTGATTGAAACGGATATGCTACGAGCAGAGCTGCTTGGTTTGGATGAGAATGGGATTAAATCAATTTTAGAAAAACATCCTGAAATAAAGAAAATCGAGGTGAGTTTTTCTCCCGAATTTCTCTTCCATAATATCCCGAGCGACGAGAAGAGGGTTTCGGTTCAAGTGATGGCAGGACAGTAGAATGGTTCACGTGAAGCCTTCTCACATCCTTGATTACCCGATTGATTTTTGATAGAATAGTATGCAAATTAATACAGGCAAAGATGTACGCGAAGTTGCTCAAAAACGGAAAATTGAGCTTGAAATCATGCTCCTTTCATCAGATATGAAGAAAGCAGAACGTATGGTGGCGACGCTTCAGACAGAGAATCGATCACTCGAGAATCAGAAGAAACGCATCTTACTCGAATCCGATCGCAATAGAAGTTTGCTTCGGACGCAAGAAGCGAATCTAGAAAGAATCAAGGCAGAAATAGGAATACAAAAAAAACGATTAAACTCAATACGATAGTAATATAATTAATTTTTACTCATATGTCAGGCACTGACGAAAAAGCACTCTCTATACTCGAAGAAATGAATTCGAGCCGATCTGACAAATTGGATCTTTCAGGTTACAATCGTGACCAAATCAAGAGTAAAATAAGTTACTCGACTTCCCCAGAAGACGCCGTCAAGGTGTTAAGAGAGATTTTTGAATGGCGAATCAAAGATTGGGAGTATGATGAGATCGCAAAAAAACTTGGCTGGTAATTTCCGTTACGTCTTTTCATATGTCTGATTCTCTTCGTGAGCAGTATCTGCGTTTTTTTGCCAAACATGGGCACGCGATTGTTCCCTCCTCTCCTCTTCGTCCTGAAAATGATCCGACGACACTCTTTACTGGATCTGGCATGCAGCCTATGTTGCCCTATTTCCTTGGAGAAGTTCATCCTCTTGGGAAACGCATTGCTGACTCCCAGAAATCTTTTCGCACGCAGGATATTGAAGAAGTAGGCGATAATCGCCACACGACGTTTTTTGAGATGCTGGGGAACTGGTCTTTTGGTGATTATTTCAAGCAAGAGCAGATTGCCTGGATGTGGGAGTTTTTGACTCAAGAACTGCACATTGATCCCAATCGACTTTATTTCACTTGTTTCCGTGGAAATAACGATTTGAATATACCTCGTGATACTGAGTCGGCAGAGCTGTGGAAACACTATTTCGCTACAGTAGGCATTGACGCTAAAATTATTGATTTTTCAGAACGAGATGGAATGCAAAGTGGCAGGATTTTCTATTATGATGAGAAAAAAAATTGGTGGAGCCGAGTAGGTATTCCGGCTCAGATGCCTGTTGGTGAGCCAGGTGGTCCAGACACGGAAATGTTTTTTGATTTTCGGCCTGATCTTGGTGAAAACTGTATTCCGGGAACCCCATTTTCAGGAAAATTTTGTCATGTGAATTGTGATTGCGGCCGCTTCATGGAAATTGGGAACAATGTGTTCATGCAATATCGAAAAAGTGCCGATGGTTTTGAAGAACTTACGCAGAAAAATGTTGATTTTGGCGGTGGTCTTGAAAGACTCATGGCGGCCAGTCTCGATAATCCGGATATTTTTGCAACTGATCTATTTGAAAATGCGAGACAGCGTCTAGCTCTTCTTTCGGGGAAGAAATACGGTGACAACGAAAACGAAACATACGCCTATCGAGTAGTGCTTGATCATATTCGTGCAGCCGTGTTTCTTATCGGTGATGGTATTGTGCCCTCAAATAAGGATCAAGGATACTTTGTTCGACGTTTATTGCGCCGAGCTGTCCGTTTTGGTGATACGCTTGGAATCGAAAATAATTTTACCGCTCAAGTCGGAGAGGCATTTATAGCTACCTATGCTCGAGCTTATCCGAATCTTGCTCTTGAAAGCGCTTCGATCGTGGCAGAACTTTCCCGAGAAGAGGTAAAATTTCGAAAAACCTTAGAGCTTGGGTTAAAGGAATTTCAGAAACTTTCTGGAGATACTATTAGCGGCGCTGATGCTTTTGTTCTTTTTTCCTCTTATGGTTTCCCGATTGAAATTACAGAAGAGTTGGCAAGAGAATTAGGAAAATCAGTCGATACAGCTGCGTTTCAGCAGGAACTGAAGCTTCATCAGGAATTATCACGTACAGCGAGCGCGGGGAAATTTAAAGGAGGCCTTGCCGATCAAAGCGAGAAAGTTACTGCTTTTCATACAGCCACGCATCTCATGTTGGCCGGACTTCGCCAGGAACTCGGAAATAATGTGCATCAGGCAGGGTCAAATATCACCGATGAACGTACACGTTTTGATTTTACTTTTCCAGAAAAAGTACCGAGAGAAGTTTTAGATCGAGTGGAATCGTATGTGAATGCAGCTATCGATTCTGGAGCACAGGTGAAATCGACAATCATGGAAAAAGAGAGTGCTCGAACTACTGGCGTAGAAGGGAGCTTTTGGGAGAAGTATCCAGAAAAGGTTACTGTGTATCAAGTAGTAGGTCCAGATGAGAAGATTTATTCCCAAGAACTGTGTGGAGGACCTCATGTAAAAACGATGGCAGATATCACCCGATTTGGCCACTTTCACATTCAAAAAGAAGAAGCTTGTTCGGCTGGAGTACGGCGTATTAAAGCGGTTTTTACTGCTTCTTGACTCTTCTTTATTAGCACTCTATACTTATGAGTGCTACTAATCAGAATAATGTAAAGGTATATGAAAAAACCGAATATCAAGCCGCTTGGAGAAAACGTCCTCATTCTGCCTGAGAAGCTTGAACAAAAGACATCCGCCGGCATATTTCTCCCAGAAACTGCTCGTGAAGAGCGACCACAACAGGGACGGGTGATGGCTATCGGCGAAAGCGAAAAGATTAAAGTTTCTGTGAGTCAAAAAGTCATCTTTAACCGATACGGTGGTACAGAAGTGAAAGCTGGTACAGAAGAATATCTTCTGGTGGCGAATAAAGATATCTTAGCGGTAGTGTCATTGGATTAAATTGAGCAATCAAGAAAAATACGACAAAGTCACCCCAATCATGAGTTGGGGTGACTTTCTTTTCACAAACGATCAGATTTTTTAACGACCGACTCCCTTTTCGATAGGAATACCAGCTTTCTCGATATCTGGCGGTGTATCGGATATTGCTCGAACAAGAGCAAAGTTTAAGTCAGACAATCGAACAGCCGCTTGAAAGGCATCAAGCATAGTATTCCCGTAGACGAGAAACAGAGTTGCTCGATTTAGAGAAGATGAATGATCTTCAATTGATTCAAGAGGGACACTTCTTGCACCTTTGACATGAGCGAAAGAAAATTCTTGTGAGCTCCGCACATCAAGGAAAATGAAACCATTATCAGGATTTTCATCCATATATTTTTTTGCTTCGACGGCGGTAAAGTAGGTAACCTTCGATCGATCAGAGAAAGAATCGGGATCACCGAAAGAAATGACCGGATAATGTTCTTTTTCTAGTGCGAGCATTCCGCCTGTGACAAAAAAATGAGAGATATTTGATTTTTTGAGAGTCTCGTGTACTTTTTGTAGAGATGATGCTTGATCGAGAGAGAAAACAACAATCGTATAAGAGTCTTTTCTTTTAGGAAAATATGCAGAGAGCTTTTCTAGAGATACGTATTCAGAATGAGGAACATGAGACCGAGTGAAAGCTTCTTGGGATCGAATATCGACAAATTGAAGATCCTTCCCTTGTCCAAATGCGAGCCAAATATCCTGAACGGAGATAAATGGGAGCTCTTTCTCGTCAGTGGATAAAGATAAAGCTGGCTCAGCGAGATTGGCTGGAGCGTGAGTCAATGAAGGGAGAGATGCATTCTTGAAAAATGGCTTGAGAAAAATAAAAATACCGACGCATAAAATAGCGAGTGTCCCTATAAAGAGAACTGTATTTTCTTTTTGATGCGAACGTTGTTTTTGGTGACGTTCCATATACTATTGAAGGATACTTCCCGCAAAATTTCGGTACCCACGCGTGAACGTTTGTATATCAACTCGTTCTTTTCCTTCGAGCTGAACCTCTTCGAGGAGGAGTATACCTGTTCCCGTCTGCACGCCTACAGATTCTCCAATTTCAAACACTTCTCCGAGAGCATGTTTGACTTGAGGGGGTTGTTTGATATGAGAAACAACATGAAGTTTAAGACGCTGTAACGAATCTTTGTTTTTCCAAAACGTGAATATACCCGGCCAAGGAGTGAGCGCCCGATAACGATTATAGAGTGATTGGGAATCGTCATTCCAAAAGATACGCCCATCTTCGCGATCGATAAGCTGACAAAACGTCGCTCCGTCAGAGTCTTGTTTGGTTGGAATAATTCTTCTTTCAATGAAGGACACCAGAGTATGAGTGAGGAGTTCGACGCCAATCATTGCCAGCCTCGTTTCGAGCGCCGCTCTGGTTTCATTAGCATCAATGTCCGTTCTTTCCATTGCGATAACGTCTCCCGTATCGACACCTTCATCCATCAGCATAAGTGTGATACCTGTTTCGGCTTCTCCAGCTAGTAATGCATTGTGAATTGGTGAGGCACCTCGCCATCTCGGAAGCAATGAAGCATGGACATTGACACAGCCAAACCCAGGAAGTGAGAGTATGTTTTTTGGAAGGATTCTCCCGTATGCGGCTACAACTATCAAATCTGGTTTCCAGAGCTTCAGATCTGAATATGCTGTTGCATCCAGTTTGATTGGTTGGAGGAGAGGAAGATTATACTCAAGAGCAAGTTTTTTGACGGCACTTGGTATGAGCTCTTGGTCACGACCGGTTGCTTTATCTGGTTGCGTGACCACGCCGACCACCTGATAGTGATGATCAATAAGACCTCCGAGCAGCGTCGCAGCAAACTGAGGTGTTCCCATGAACACAATACGTACCTTTGGTACTTTCTCCTGCACATGAATGGCAACAGGTTTGCTTTCGTTATTCGACGATTCGTCCATAGATTTTCCCTTCTTTACTTTTTTGTCTTTGATAACGCTTAC